>DHHD01000072.1 GCA_002403105.1 Anaerolineaceae bacterium UBA4781
CTGCCGTATTACTATTCCGCTTCTGAGGTGGTTGTCATGCCATCGCATTATGAATCCTTCGGTATGGTCGCGTTGGAATCCATGGCGTGCGGTACGCCTGTCATCGCTACGAAAGTAGGCGGCTTGGAATTGCTGGTGCAGGATGAAATCACCGGTCTCAGCGTTCCGGATGACGATCCAGAGTCCCTGGCAGTACAATTGAAACGCATGCTCTGCAAAGAAGGATTGCGAAAAGAATTAAGCAAGAACTGCCTGGAATTTGCGCAAGATTTTAGCTGGTCGATCATCACACGCGAATTAATTGAAATCTATCAAAGAATGGTTGCCGGGTCTATTCAGGATCATCCTGAACATCCCAACCACGTTTGATCATTTTCTTTCCAAAGCGTTTTTTGATATCATCCATAGCCTGCAAAAGCTGATCTTCTTTTTGATAACGGGTATCCAGAATGGAAAGCTGCTGCAGAGTGGTTGTCAGGGTCGCCACTGCCACCCCTAGCAAACGCACCTTCATGCCAGGTTTCCAGATCTCATGCAGTAAGCGCAGAATCGATTGATAAATGACAGTATCATGATTGGTCGGTTGAGGGAAGCTCAATTGCCTGGTATGCGTTTCAAAATCAGGCCAGCGGATCTTCAGGCGGATCGTTTTTCCGCTCAATCCCTGCTGGCGCAGCCGGTAGGCTACTTTTTCGCTGAGCTGCCGCAGCGTGCGCTCGATCTCCACTTCGTCATCAATATCTTTTCCGAATGTGGTTTCATTGCTGATGGATTTGATATCTTCTTCATTTCCAACCGGTCGGTCATCCATGCCGGCAGCGCGCTTTTTTAATGTGCTCGCGAATTGCCCGATTTGTTTCTCGAGAATTCCATCGGGAGTTTTTGCCAGATCGCCAATGGTGGTGTAGCCCATTTTGATGAACTGTGGCACACCTTTCTTTCCGATACCCCATAATTCCTTTATTGGCAGCGGCGCCAGGAACTCCGCTTCTTTTCCTGCAGGAACTTCCAGGATGGCACGGGGAGTTTGGTCACCGTGATACGATGATTTCGCAATATTCGTGGCGATCTTGGCTACCAGTTTATTCGAAGCAATACCAATGGAACAGGGTAATGCAGTTTCATCTCGAATACGTTTTTGGAGAGCAGCAGCAATTGCCGCACCTTTTTGCGGCATATCCGTTACATCAAGAAAGGCTTCATCAATGGAAATTTGTTCCACCAACGGGGTCGTATCACATAGGATTTCCATTACCTGTTCGGAATAGAATTGGTATTTTTTATAATGTCCATACACTATCTTTAATCCCGGTACTTTTAACAAGGCTGTTTTCATCGGCATGGCAGAATGGATGCCTAATTTTCTGGCTGCGTATGAGCAGGTGCTCACCACTCCCCTGCTATCCGGTGATCCCCCAACCGCAAAAACTACTCCTTTTAAATCAGGATTGAGCAGTTCCTCAACGGAGCAGAAAAAAGCATCCAGATCAATATGCAAAATCTTCCTGTAACGCATGGATAGTATATATGTTCTATTATACGGCAAAAAAATAGCCCAGTGGGCTATTTTTTCATATTCTGCTTCAAGTTGCTCAAGGCTTCTATGGGTGTTGGATCCGCATCATAAGCCAGCGCCAGATAATACGCAAAGTAATCTCCGAATAAGATCGCATCCCACATTTCAGCCAGGCGTGAGACGCCCTTGAAGTCAAGCGAATCCACAGCCATCCCGGCTACCATCATTTCTTGTTTGGTCAGATCCGCGCGCAGGAGATTTCGGGGATGGGTTTGACCGCCCTTCAGGAATAAAACCATCGTTTTTTCGAGAATGCTTGCGTCATTTTCCACACCTGCCAAGGTATTATGATCGGCTTCGGGTAAGAATTCAAATTGTGCCCAGGCTTTCGCCAATTCATTGATCTGCGTTTTCCAGCGGCGGGCAACTGGTGCCAGATGGTCGGAAGCGAATACTGCCACTTGCCTGCCAACTGCCTGCCCCGCCAGCCGCTTTACCGGATTCTTTACGATCGGAATACTGGCTGTATAGGTTTGCTGTTTTTTCTCGATTTCTTCCACCGCTTGCTCAACCAACTGCTGCTGTGGAGGAATTAGATCCAAACGCTCCAATAGCGCCAGCAAAATGCCGAATGAAAAACCGACTGCCGCCCGCGGCTGCCCATGATGTTCGAATTCCCAGATGGGGATAGCCGATTCTTTTGCTTTTCTTGAAATTTCTCCTCCGGTTGCGATCGTGAGGATCGGCAGACCGGCTTTGAATGCTTGATCGAAAACTGCAAGAGTTTCTTCGGTATTTCCAGAATGAGAAGAGGTGACCACCAGCGTATTTTGTTTCTCTGCCCAGGCAGGTACTATATATTCGCGCAAACTGATGACCGGAACCGTGCAGAAAGGCGAGCAGTAAGCAGAAAGCAGGTCAGCGCCGATGGCAGATCCACCCATGCCTGCCACCAGAACGATGCCCGGTTTTTTTATATTTTTCAGGTCATAATGAGAACTGTTCGAATAGGCTTTGGCAAGCTGCTGGGGCAGCCCATCGATTTCAGCCAGCATATTCAATGTATCAATTTGATGAAATTCTGTGAAGGTATCGAGATGCATTGTTGTTCTTCTTTCTATGCTGTCTTCTTGATCACATCCTGCATTAAATCGATGAATTCCTGCCATTCCTCAATAAAAAAATGAAGAGTGACATTATTTAATTCGAGATGATAAACATCTTCGCCATCCGGTTCGGCAGATTTCCATGCGATGTAATTATCAGTCTCTGCAATTGTTTCAACGGCTGTTTTTTCTGGATCAGACATTGGGTTTTCTCCTTATTATTTTTTTTGCTTTTTCAGCAACTTTATTTATATCTGCTTTTGCCTTTTTATAAGCATTCCCATAGAAACCCGTTACATCACCCGAATAATGTTCTTCTTCAATATTCTCCCATGGATCCTGGTCATAGATCTTGTTGAAGATATAACGCAGGATGAGCTTCCCGGTTGCCAGTAACGGCGAGGCAAAGATCATTCCAACAATTCCGAACAGATCAAGCCCTACCAGCGCGGCGATCATGATAGATGCCGGATGTAATTTTAGGCTGCCAGCCATCACGCGCGGCGTATAAACATTATCATAAACATTATCGATCAGCCAGCCTGACAAGCTGACAATGGCTGCATACGGCAGCGGCTGTAAGCCAAAAACGGTAGTGCCTTGAAATACAGCCACCAGAAAATATACTGCCCAGGCAACCGCCACGCCAACATAAGGAATGAAATTTGCCAGACCGGCCAGAAACGCTAAGAGGACAAAATAGCGTACCCGTAGAACGCCCAGTAAAACAATATAAATACAGACGCGCACCAGAAATACTTTCGCCTGCCCGCGAAAAAAAGCTTTCCAAATGACATTGATCTCTCTTTGAAAATGGCGTACATCATCCACATAACCCGGAATGCGCATTAAGAAATTTCCACTCTTCTTTTTTTGCTTTTCATTGAGGGTCAGAAATGCGATGATTATGGTAAGGAAGAATTGCCCAAAGAAACCAATCGTAGTGGAAGCGATCCCTCCGATGGAATTTCCGATACCTGATAAAACCGGTTGGGCATATTCCAAGATTTTATCTCCAACCACATTCCAATCAATATAGGATAGGTCCACATCAAATGGACCAATTTCAAGCTTTGTCGTCGAGAGATTTTGGATGAACGCAGAAACATTATTCGTGATGGAGAGTAAAAAATTGATCAACCCTTGAACTTGTTCTACGACCGAAACGCCACCCCATACGATCGCACCCAGAAAGATCAAGACCAGTAAAATGATCAGGAGTGCGGTTCCCAATCCCCAGGGAATTTTCAATTTCTCATTCAAGAATCGTACGGCAGGCTGCAGAATCATGGAAATGATCAAGCCGCCTATCACAACCGGAAAAAGGTTGGAAAAGCGAATGATCAGAGCAGATGCAATGATTAATAAAATCACTGCAATAATACTCTTTGTAGTCGGCGACCATTGAGGTGAGGTATTCTGTTTTTTATTCATTTACAAATCGAATGATTTTCTTCGTGACCTTTAAGGACAGACTCCCGGTTGGATTTGGTTGAAGAAAGTTCCAAAAAGATTACACCACTGGTTGGTCCATTCTACGATTAATAATGGAATCGCGCAGAACACGATCAAGAAAAGGAGAACAATGATCAGTACTGTTAACCAGGTTGGTAATTTGCGTTTTCCTTCTGCATCCAGGGGTGAATCACTCTTTTTTACGCCATCAACAGGTTTTCGTTCGTGCTTGAGTGCTTTTTCAGGTTTCACTTCTTTTTTAGAGGATGGCTTCTTTATTTCTTTGGTTCCTTCCTGCTTTTTTCCAGGAATTTCAGCTTCTTTAGCAGCGCTGGGGATATCACCCATTTCTTCTACGCTGAATTCTAAAACAATACTTTTTCCAAGGTTGATCAAATCTTCGTTTTTTAATGCAGCCGGTTTTCCTATTGGTTTGCCGGAAAGAAAAGTTCCGTTGGTCGAATGTAGATCTTCGAGAAAATATTGATCGTTCTTTTTAAATAGGCGCGCATGCTTGCGTGAGATTTCTGGATCGCTGATGATGAGATCATTGATTAATTCTCGCCCGATCACATATTCATCCTTTTCAAGCTTGTATGTTTTATCTGTTTCGGGACCAGATTTCATGATTAGTTTATACATGAACGTCATTTCATCCTCCTCAATCATCCGATTCTTTAGTTTATAACGAACACGGTCAGACGTCAACGGAAATCTTATTAAAAATAAATACCCCACCATGCCGTGTGCTGCGTAGTTTTGAACCTGCTTGCGCAGGTCGGGTCCCGACCTGTTGACTCCGCCTTGGCTTGCGCCTATCGCGTAACCAACATAAGATGAGAACCCATCTGATAAAGTGTTGGCTCAAAACATCATGTGCCGCATCACGAACACAGCAGGGTAACGTTCTTATACCATGTTTTTTCAAGGCTGACTAGGTTGGTTATGGTGACTTTAATGGAGATGAGATTTGATACAATTTTCATACGAGGAAAACAATGAGTTATCGCGTCTTTACAGCCCTTGACCTTTCTGAACAGGTTATTTCAGCGATCATCAATTACCAGAAAAATCTGGAGCAGCATCTACCGCCAATTCTGCGTTGGACGAAAGCCGATCAACTGCACATTACTCTGAAATTCGTAGGAGAATTGCGGGAAAGCCATCTTCAATCCCTCCAGAGCAAAATTGGGGAAGTTTTTTCGGGAGTTGAGAAATTCCAGCTTCAACTGCTTGGATCGGGGATCTTTCCAAACGTAAAAAATCCTCGCATCCTATGGATAGGTATTCACCCCTCGCATGCATTGTTGGAAGTGGTTAATAAGAATGAAGAGATTTTCCAAACTTTCGGTTACCCTATCGAGAAACGTCCTTTTCAAGCACATATAACCATCGCCCGCTTTAAAGACAATGTCACCCATCAGGAATTGAGCCAATTTCAATTTCAATGGAACACCATAAAACAAGATTTTCAGGCACAGCAAAGCATGGATCATCTTACCTTCTACCAGAGCACGCTTACCACACAAGGTCCCATCTATAAGATCATCACAAAGGTCGATTTTCACTGAACAGATGCCCGTGATAGAATTGGGCATGTCGTTTATGAAGAGGTGAAAACTGGGAACTCAAAGAACATTAGAAATTGCGCGTAAAATTGTCGCATCATTGGAAGATAAAAAAGGGGAAGACATCGTTTTGATGGATGTTAGTAATATCTGCCAATTTACAGATTATTTCATTATCTGCAGCGGTACAAGTGAACGTATGTTGCACAGTCTGTCTAAAACAGTCGATGAAACAGCCAAATCAAACTTCAATCTTGATGCCAAAATCAACGGCAAAGGTTTTGGGGGGTGGATAACCCTTGACTTTGGTGATTTGGTAGTGCATCTTTTTTCGGAGCACCAGCGCGACTATTACCAGCTCGAAGAGCTGTGGTCGGAAGGAAAAATTCTCCTGCGTCTTAAATAAATGTTATCTGGTTTGTTGTGCCAATCGGGCAGTCTTATCAGCCAGCGCTCGAATGGATAACTTTTCTTTTCCAAGAATGTAGGTTTCCAGAAGATCGCCGATCGGTTCAGACCACCGGGCAGGCACACCTTTCATGATTCCTAGAATATTTCCAACCAATCCTCCGTTGCAGTCAACATCCATGCCGGCCACTGCCAGCAGAGAAAGCGATTCTGTAAAATCACCATTCCCGATCCACAATGCAAAAAGGACTGCGGCGATATTCGGATAAGCATGGATCCAGTTATAGCGTTTTAATTCTTCTTCGATCCCATTCCAGATCTGTGCAGGTTCCCCAGCCTGTTTAATTTTATCCAGTGCATTGCTCACGATCGCATAATACTGGCTTTTCTGTGGGATGAATTTCATCCCCGTGTCAATTAACGCATGAATATCATCCATTTCAAATGCCAAAGCCGTGAGAACTGCCGCAAAGATTTCTCCATACACTCCATTTTTGGAGTGGGATACAATTCCATCCAAATGTGCCAAACGGGCAGCTTCCATCGGTTGTGCAGGTGCCACCATTCCACAGACCATACCGCGCATCTGCGCGCCGATCCATTCAGAAAATGGGTTGAACCATGCCCCTGACTCCGGAGGGAAGATGCCCATATTGAGGTTGCGCAATGCCACCCATTCGGCTGACCACCCAAACGGAACCTGCTTAACCCATTCCATTGCGATCGCTTCGGATGTTACTTTCTTTCCTTGTTTTTCATAAGCATCCAGAAAGGTTAATTCATAAACGACATCATCATTCTTTGTTTCAGGTTGGCTGATGTAGTTATCGATCTTTCCGTATACCTCTGCGATATGCTTCCCGGTATATCCCTCGATGCACGTTCCAAAAGAACCGCCTGCCAATTGCCCGATCCAACCCTGATAGATTTGATCGTCGTATTGCTTTTTCCAATCTTTGTTCATCGCCACGCTGTTCGTATCATCCATGGCTTTTTGAACTTCTTCCCAGGTTTCAGGATGCTGGAAAGCATGATAACCATCTTGTGTATCCAGGGGAGCATTTTTCAACGCATGCAGAACCTGTGCGGTGAGGATGCGCAATTCATCTTTTTTCCCCTGGGCGTGCAGTCGCATACCCTCTTCAAGAAATTGCTCTGCATTGCTGACATCATAGCCTTTGTTTCCCATCGCCTGCGCCATTGTGACATAAGGGATCTCTGGTGCGGATGATCCGGGAACTTTCGACCCCCAGAACAGGTCAATCAGACCATCTCCATAGGGGGCTTCAAAACCCGCTTCATACCAGTTGCTGGATTGAACACGTCGGTCTATTGGGATTGCATTCTCCCGCAATTCTCTATCGATCTGCCATGCTTTTTTCATTGAAGAGTCTCCTTTTTATCGTAACAGAAATTATATCTTTGCGAGAACAACCAGAGATTTCTTTTATACAGAAAATTGTAACTTCTTTTTCAATTGATCACAAAATAATTATTTGCGACACATGAAAGGTGACTGCAAACATAAAAAAGGGAACAGTCACCTTTCTTAATTCTATAGCATTTCCAATTCTTTTAGCACCTCGCGGCTGTGTTCAGTTGGCTTTACGCCTTCAAACACTTTAGCAATCTTTCCTTCCTTATCGATCAGGTACGTAGTGCGGGCAATGCCCATGTATTTCTTGCCCATCATGTTCTTTTCAGTCCACACACCATATTGTTCAACTACTTTATGGTCAGTGTCTGCCAATAACGGAAATGGCAATTGATATTTCTCTTTGAATTTTTTGTGCGATTTTACTGAATCCGTGCTCACGCCCAGGATTGTTGTATTTGCTTTTTGGAAAGCATTGTAATTATCGCGAAAATTGCAGGCTTCGGTTGTGCAGCCCGGGGTATCATCTTTTGGGTAAAAATAAAGCACAAGTGGAGTGCCAAAATAATCAGACAGGCGATGGGGAATTCCATTTTCATCCAGAAGTTCAAAATCTGGTGCTTTTGTTTTTTCACTTAACATTTTTAGATCTCCTTTCCTTTCATTATATGAAAAGTTGTAAAGATTAAGAATTAATGAAATATAAACAATGTTTTAGATGAATAGAAAAGAAAACAGGATCAAGATCAAATTGAGCAGAACCAGTGAATAGGAAAGGAATTTAATGAACTGCCAGGCAGGTTTTCCTCCCGCCAGTATCTTATTTAAATTCCAGATTAAAAAGACAGCCACCGGAATGCTGATATACCAGCGCAGGATAAATCTCCACGGCAGTGCGATCATACCTGACAGCAGGATGAAAATATAAGAAAATGCGATTAAATACATTGCGCTGCGTAATGTAAGCACGCTTCCAAAACGCATCACAGCGGTTGTGTGATACTTTTCGATGTCTTTTGAGAGCGTTTGATTTTCCGTTATATACTGATGGGCAAGCACAAGAATAAAAAATGGAATGCACAGATAACCAAGCGTGGAATGCAGTTCACCATTTGTTTGAATGGAATATCCGAATGTCGGGATGAGAAAAGTGATGAGAAACGCTTGCAGGAATTCCCCATACCCTGAATAGATCAAGCGAAACGGCTTTACAGTATAGAAAATGATAACGAGAACCATCAGTCCTGCAATGAGCAGCGAGGCTGGATTTTTTAGTTGAAATACACAGATCACCACTGCCATGAGTATGAACGAAACTGCCAGAAGAAAATAGATCATGCGGTAATCTAAATTCCCAAAACGTTGGAAGAGCTTTTGGTCGAAATTACGTTCGGTGCTGAAGAGCAAATTGAATAGTTCCATCGCGATCAGCAAGAATAGAATCACCAGCATTCCCAAACCCAGACGGGGAACATCAATTCCTATTCCAACATAATCACAATAGAAAGAACCAAATACAAAGAAGCCGACAGAGAATAAAAAATCAGCGATATGCATATTGGAGTAAAACTGTGAAAAGAGAGATTGGAAATCCTTTTTTGTCTTATTTTCTTTCAATTTCATTTTCCTCGTTTTTTATTTGAGATAAAATGTACCTATGCAGCGTAAAGAAATAAAAGCACGCTCTAGAAAAATCTTCTCTCCTCTTTTGCCACTGCTGCCTTTGCTCCTGATAGCAACGGTGCTACAGGGAATTATAGCCATTTTTTCAGAGATTCAGTGTCCCATCCTTTTCGTTGACTTATTATTGATTTGTTTCTATTTTTGTGTATTGATCTTGGAATTGCAGAGTAGGTATCATGACCAACCCTTTCAAAAGCGGGGAGATCTCATTAAATTGCTGGGATGGTTTTTGACCTCCCATTCATTCATAAAGATCCAAATCGAAAACGGTTTGGTGGTAACGGATCGACCGCTGACAAATCAACGTAAATTGTTAAGCATTGATCCTGCCAGTGCTGCAGCTATATTGCAGAATTCAGATCGCCAAGTAGAGATCATTTCATCTGGAATTCATTGCCTGGATAAAGATCAATTTATTTTATCGACTTTTGACCTTCGAACCCAAACCGTTCTATTCCCTGTTTCTGATGTGGGCAAGCAAAAACCACTTTTGAATCCTTCACCTCGGCAAACCACCCAAACTCCTCTTCCTTCCGCTTTTCTTTCTGCAGCAACCAGTGATGCTTACCAGGTTGGAGCGAGTTTTTTAGTACACTATAAATACGATATTGATTTTGGTGAAGGGGATAATCCCTACGGTTTCAATCCGTCCATTTTGCTCAAGGTTCATGAAAATGACACGCTGCGAGCCGGTGTGATGCTGGATGCTCAACTCCTCTCCCGAAATAGGATCCAGCAGATCATCCATGCCGTTTGGCAGGCATCCATTCAACAGATTTCGTTATTGGACCTCATTCCGCAAGAAGACGGGCTTTCTTCGGCGCTGGAACAAATTGAATTGGGCATGCGCAGCCAATTAACCATAAAAAAAGATACTGTATCTCCTACTACTCAAGTTAGTGAGCCGGTCCAACAGCTTCAGAATTATGGATTGAGAATGTTGAATATTTTCATTAAATCTTTCTGGCTGCCGGAAGAAACAGAGATCGCCATTCAACATCACTGGCAGCCGCATACCAGGCAGCTTGTGAATGGGCTTCAAATTCTGCAGCAGCACAGATCAGTTTTTTATCAGGAGCTTGGTGAAATGCAAGCGTTGTATACATTTTTGGATGAACAAGGCAGGGTGGGCTGAAATGAAACCATCCACTTCATCCATGATCAACGCACCGGCTTACCAGCACCACCGAGCGCAGAATTGGAAACATTGGATTATTCTGGCGCTTCTTATCTTGGTCACAGCTTTAATACTTTTCTCACTGATCTTTGATGCAACGCTAAAAGCAAAAGAGACCTCTTCCGGGCAGCTTTCCTTAACTGCCCGGGGGCTGATTTTTAAACAGATGATCAATCCTGGCAGTATCCTCTTGGGATTGGTTTTATTTGTTCTTATTGCATATTCAGCCATCAGATATGTTCATCTGCAAAGTTTAACCGAACCACGAATTGATACTGTGATCGATATCAATAAAATAGAAATGGGGGATCATCCTTTTGGTCCCGGTTTTGTTAATGTGGGCGTTCGAAATATACTTGTACTGAAAAACTATCAGGGATTTCTGCGTATCTTGCGCCCGATCTATCCAACACAAAAGAATCTGTTTTTTTTCACTTCCTCCGAAAAAGTGGATCAATCCATTAACCTGCAAACACAATCCCTTTCCCTGCAGGTCATCTGTCGGACGTTGGAAGGAATTCCCATTATTTTTCCCTCCATTCAAATTCAATACAGATTCATGCTGAATATTCCCGGAAATAATCATCAACCTCCTCAGGCAGGTTCAAACTCTGATCTGGAAGTGGTTAAGAATTATCTGCTGCGGAAAGGAAATCTTTCAGACCAGGAAATAATACGCTTGTATTCTGATCTGGTCATTTCTCAAGTCATTCGTAAAATTTCACTGGATGAATTGAATGGTGTCACCCGATCGAATCAAAAAAGTATTACAGAAGAAAAGATCGTTGAGCATTTGGCGAGCATGAGGCAATATAAGATCAATGCCTTGAGTAAACACTGGAGAAATAAAAAAATGTTTCCAACACTGGCAAAGCAGTATCGATCAAAGCAGATCAACACACACCCTGCCCGATCCCATCAAAAACAATACCATCCTGCGCAGAAAGGCAAGTTTATTTTTTCTATTTCCACTGGTAATTGGCACGCACCTGCTATCGATCCTTTGCTGAACACCCAGGAAAAGATTAAAGACGCATTGGGGAGAGAACTCCAAAAATTCAATCTTATTCTTGTTTCTCTCCAGATCTCCTCCTGGCAGCCTGCTGAATCCCTGATTAACCAAAAGATCAAGCAGACTCATGAAAAAAAGGCAGAGCTGTTTCTCAATCAAAAAACCTCCAATGCATATCAAACGATGGTATCTTCGAAAAATATCTGTCTGAATTCTTTACGGCAGCCATCGTATACCATCAACTCGCAAACAGCTATTTCGTCTTCCGCACCTGCCCGGCAGCTTCTGGCAAAAATAAAGTCCTATAGAATTCCCCACCTTCAAGAGAAGAACGATCAAAATAATATATTGGGATTAGAATAATAAATCGAGAAAAACTCAACAAAAAAGGAATTTTATAATGATACCCATGCAGATCAATCCTGAAGTCAAGCAGCATCTTGCAAAAAATGATATTGTCGCTCTTGAATCGACCGTCATTACGCACGGATTACCGTACCCACAGAACGAAAACCTTGCTCTCGATATGGAGCAGGAAGTTCGAGAGAATGGTTGCATTCCAGCAACTATTGGAATGGTGAATGGCGAATTGATCATTGGTTTGAATAAAGAACAAATACACCGGCTTTCCACTGGCAGTCATATGCGCAAGATCAGCCAGCGCGATTACGGCATCGGTATGGCAAAAAAAATGGATGGTGGAACCACTGTTGCAGGCACCATCCTCGCTTCGCTTCAGGCAGGCATTCATGTGTTTGCTACCGGCGGAATCGGTGGTGTGCATCGTGGTTCCTTTTTTGATGTTTCTGCAGATCTGCCGGTCTTATCTCAATACCCCATGATCGTGGTATGTGCAGGGGCGAAATCAATTCTTGATCTACCGGCTACGCTTGAAAAATTAGAAACACTGGGCGTCCCGGTGCTTGGATATCAAACAGATGCTTTCCCCGCTTTCTATTCAACCTCCAGCGGATTGGGTGTGGATATGCGCGTGGATTCCCCTGAAGAAGTGGTCGAGATCGCTCATTATCATTGGGAAATGGGTATCCGCTCTTCCATTCTGGTGGTTGTTCCCCCACCCAGCGACGTGGCGTTGCCGAATGAAGATGTGGAAAATGAAATCCAGGATGCGGTAAAAATTGCTGAAGAAAAAGGCATCCGCGGCGCCAAAGTTACTCCCTTCTTGCTTGAAAAAATGAATCAACTCACCGCTGGAAAGAGCATGCATACCAACTTGGCATTATTAAAAAATAATGCTCGTGTTGGAGCTCTGATAGCCAAAGCGTATTCACAGCAAAAATAAATTCTTATTCTTCCGGAGTTGCTTCTTCACTGCCACCCGATACACGAAAAGTGCCGGTCTGTTTCCACGTCTCCCCTACAAAGATCTGCACGGAATAATTTCCCGGTTGCCATTGATCTGCTTCCTGCTGGCATTCTGTGTACCCATAACCACCCGAGGCACCGTTCCATGGAATTGTCTCCATGCAGATCAGCTCCCCTTCCCGAAACCATAACGCAGTCCATTGCGCGTTGCGTGTCATGCTGTCATACGAAAAGGTAGCATACATCACTTCAATGGGGTCAGCAAAAACATCACTGGCTTCAATCGCTTGGTAATTTGCATCAATATTTTTCGAGAACACCAGCGGGCTGAAGATGGCATCCGGGTTGGGAGTGGTTTCAGATGTGAATTGGCTGCTGATGATGATCGAAAGAATGGGAGTGGGTGTATACAATGGCACTGGGGTTGGGGTGGGAACCAAAGTGGGTGTAGGTGTAAGTGTGATGGTTGGAGTGATTGTGATTGTTGGCGTTAACGTAACAGTAGGTGAAGGTACATACACGCTGTAAATTGCCGATTCTGCAAAGGTTGCAATGCTGAAGGCAATTCCAAGTATGATGATCCCCAGCAGAAGTACCGATACCGCTGATTGCTTTTTAACCTTGCGCTTGTTATAGAAAAGCATGCTGTGGGCTTCACGATAATGATGATACCCGCGGATGAATGTGAGAACAGCCACCAGCACCAGCAGAAGTACGATTACGGTTACCCCTGCATGAATATCAAGGTTCATGAATTCTGCTTCATCTCCACTGACATGGCTTTCCGCCTCCGGTTGCGATTGACCGATAGCAGCCGTGGCAAAACCTGCTGGTAGAAAAAATACAACCCTTTTCTGGCAGGGAAATCCCATGCGCCAATGGTTCGCTGCACTTCCCCCCCCAATCCTTGCTTGAAGCGAAAAACGTTCCATAAGCGGTCTGATTCATTGAAATCATCAGGTGCGCCCCACAGATCATAGACCGTGCAACCTTTGCTCTTTGCAAAACGCATGGCTTCCCATTGCAGTAAATAATTGGGCATTTTTTCTTTATGCTGATTAGTAGACATCCCATAAAAATACCAGGCTCGTTTGCCAACATAGAATAGAAAAAGACCGGCTATGGCTTCCCCATCTGCTTCAGCGATAAAACCTCTTGCCATATCTTGCTCGTGAAAGAGGTTCCAAACATCCAGATAATACTCCTGTTCGCGGATGATGAATCCATCCCGCGTCGAAGTTTCCAGATACATTTGATAGATCAGTGGGAAATCGTTTGGTTCTGCTATACGCACCCGCACTCCCTTTTTCTGAGCCAGGCGAATGTTATAGCGCGTTTTTTGTTTCATGGCTGCCAGCATCTCATCTTCCGGGCGTTCCAGATTGAGAATCACCGTATTACGAAATTGAATTTGGTCGCTGGAGAATATCCAGCCATGTCTTTTCAGATCGTTTTGAAATTCAATTGCGTCTTCGGAGATCTTTTCATCCAATTCTCTTGGCATTCCCATCGCTGTTACGATTTCGGGATCGATCTTGAGAAATACTGTTTTTTGTTCTTTAGCATATATTTGCAGATCACTGAGAACTTTTTGCTGGATAGGTTTGTCCAGATTCATAAAGAGCGGCCCGCGGGGTGAATAACAAATGCGAACCGATACCTTTCCGCGTAAAAAAGACATGCATCGCAGAAGGAGCATACTGGCAGCTTGAATTTGACCGGCTTCATCTTTCCAAACCAGAAAATCTTTTTTCCAGCCATATTTCTCTTTGATCTCGCCCCATTCCCAGGTTTGTAAAAAATGCGGGGTTGGAAAGCTCAATACGATCTCATTCCAGGTTTTACGATCCAATAGAAACCTTGCCTTCTTTTTCTTCAATCCATTGTTGGATCGCCAGCGAATGGCTTGATCCTGCTAATTGCAGTGCTTGAATCTCTGTAGGCAGAAAGAAATCTACATTGGTGGATTCATTGCTGTTGCGCAGAACGCCATTGATACGTTCGGCATTATACAAAATCAAGATGCCATTTCCACGTGGATCATCCTGGTACATGCTGATGCTGCGCAAACTTTTTATGGAAACGGTTAATCCTGTTTCTTCCTTCGCTTCTCGCTGAGCGCCGATCAATGGATCTTCATCAACCTCGATAAATCCCGCCGGCAGATACCAGTAGCCTTTCCATGGTTCCAATGCTCTTTGTACCAGCAGCAGTTTGCTTTGGTCTTCCAGTAAAACGCCAGCGGATACTTTTAATTGGGGATAGTAGATCCAATCACAACGCGGGCAAGCCAAACGGGGACGATTCTCAAGGATCCGTTCCTGCAGTTCTTCTCCACATAATAAACAGTGGTATGTCACCATTAAGATCCCTTATGCATATATGCCAGATAAGCCAGGTATATTGGTTTGTTATAAATTCTATCCCAAGCTCCGGCTGTGCGTTTGATCTCCCCGCCATAGCCGCGTTTGAAGCGATACACTCCCCACAGCCCCTCACTGCGCGAGGTAAAGTCTTTTTCCAAAATCTCTTCTGTCGCATCCGGAATGCCCCACAGATCATATTCTTCACACCCCTGTCCTTTTGCCCACTGTATGGCAGCCCACTGCAGTAAATAGGTCGGCATGCGGTTGCGTTCTTGATCATTGGAAGCCCCGTATAGATACCAGGCACGTTTTCCCTGTTTGAAAACCATCAAACCAGCCAGCGCATTAGCTCCATACATTGCCAGCAACAAAGTACACAATTCATCCGGTTTGAAAAGATCATAAGCACGCTGATAGTAAGCATCTTCATGGATCCCGAAAGCATCCCGTTCTCCGGTAGCACGCATGAGTTCATTAAAAACATCCACCCGGTCGCTCTCGATGATCTGGATTTCTTTTTTCTCAGCCAGGCGAATGTTGTAGCGCGTTTTTTGTTTCATGCGTTCTAACCATTCTTCTTCTGTCCCCAACAATGAAAGTACGATCGTCTGCCGGGGTTGGACGGGGCGAGCACCTGCGTTAAAACCTGGAAAATGTTTTTGGAGAGTATCGTTTTCACTTTCCCATTGATCTGGCTCTACTTTCAAAAATACGATATGCTCTTTTTTGCAGAAATCATCCAATTCTGGCCACATGGATTCCCAATTCGTCCCTACCGGTCCTTTGGGAATATACGCCAGGTTGAATCCTAAGAAAATGTTCTTCACAAGCACCAATGCACCGCACTGATCGCCGATGAAGTAATATGGTTTCCAACCAAAATCAGCTTTTAATGATCCCCACTGTGCACTTTGGAGAATATGTGCCTGGGGATGTTGCTGAATAAATCTCCGCCATTCCAATTCACTGACAAAACTCATGAGTCAATCGCCGTAATATGAATGGATTGGGAACTGCGCACGGTGGCACCGGGAATAACCTTATCAAGGAGGGAGAGAATTTTATCCTTTTCACCAGCTTGTGCCAGAGAAAGTAACTTATCCACAGTACTCAGTAATGCTTTCCCCTTGAGTTGATCCTGACCTTCTTCATAGAAAACATCAGGGTGTGGGGTTTTCCCAAATTTTCTGCCATCGTTCCACAATTCCTCGCTTAGTTTTTCACCTTCGCGCACTCCGGTAAAAACGATCTCAATATCACGTTCGGGTTCCAGCCCTGAAAGGCGGATGAGATCTTCTGCCAGGTCAACAATGCGTACCTGCTCACCCATATTAAGGATGAACGTTTCCCCACCCTCTCCCATGCCTGCAGTTTGCAGCACCAGATAGACCGCTTCGGGAATGGTCATAAAATAACGTTTCATATCTTTATGGGTAATAGTGACCGGCCCACCTTTCGCAATTTGACGCTTAAAGAGCGGAACCACACTGCCCCGGCTGCCCAATACATTTCCAAAGCGTACAACAGTATAGGGGCTGCCCGATCGTTTTGCTGCATCAATGACCATCATTTCTGCTATGCGTTTGGTTGCTCCCATGACATTCACCGGGCGAATCGCTTTATCGGTAGAGACCAGGACAAACCGTTTTACATGATTCGCAAGTGAAATATCCAGTAAGTTTTTTGTACCACCGATATTATTTAAAACACATTCATCCACATTATTTTCCATCAATGGGACGTGCTTGTGGGCTGCTGCGTGAAAAACGACATCCGGTCTTTTCTCTTGAAAAATTCGTTCGATGCGGTCATGATCGCGAATATCGGCAATAACCGTTTGAATATCCAATTCCGGAAATTGTTCATTGATCGCAAGGTAAGCTTCGAAGATGGCGTTTTCTCCATGCCCGAGCATGATCAAGGTTTTAGGTTGCCAGCGCGCGATCTGTCGGCACAATTCACTTCCGATCGATCCACCTGCACCAGTAACCAGCACTTTTTTATCTTTGAGGATCAAACCCACCTGATCATCATTGATATGAGTGGGTTGCCTGCGTAAAAGGTCAGCAATATCCACATCTCTTAATCGTGAAACACCTACCATTCCACCCAGAAGTTCATATAATCCAGGCATGGTGCGATAGGTGATGTTGCGTTTGCGGCAGAGGTTAGTTATTTCACGAATGGTCTTGCCGGGTGCGCTGGGAATGGCAATGATGACTTCATCCACCCGGTGAAAGGATAGGATCTTTGGTAAACTCTTGATCTCTCCAAAAACCGGGATGCCGTGAATGGTTTTTCCTTTTTTTTCAAGATTATCATCCAGAAAACCGATCGGGCGCATCGCAAGCTGGGGATTTCGTTGAAGTTCTTTCACGATCATTGCCCCCGCATCCCCGGCTCCAATAACCAGGATTTGTTTTACAGTTTCAGGCTTTTTGGGAGATACCGAACGCTTTACGCTCTCTGAAAATATTCGGAACGAAAAACGCTGCCCGCCGACCATTAAAAGTGATAATATCCAATCAATGACCAATACAGAACGGGGGAAGGAATAAAAAACTTGTCCATATAAGAAGAAATACATGGGAACCGAAACAAGGATAGAAGCTGCGGTTACTGCAAAGAAGATCAATTTGATCTCAGGAATGCTGGCATACACCCACATGCGGCGGTACAGTCCAAATAAGTAGTACACAATGGGTTTGATGATCAAAGCCAGTCCGGTCATCCATAGCAGTGAGTATAAATAAGTATCAAAGATCTCAAATAATTCCAAGCGTAATATGTACGCCCCTAGAATGGAAATTGGGATAATAAGAATATCAGTAATTAAGATATGTCGATTGCGAAGTATAAATTTGCCTTTCACGCTATACTCCCCGCAATCCAATAACCTGCCCCATTGTTCGCATGATGATGTTGATATCCAGCCAAATATTGCGATGTTTTATATAAAAGAGGTCATACTCCAGTTTAATGGCTGATTCTTCTACATTAGAAGCATAATGGTAATTGATCTGTGCCCATCCGGTCATCCCCGGCTTAACAAACAAGCGCGCCCGGTAAAATGGGATCTCTTCCTGAAGCTGATTAACGAATTCCGGTCGTTCCGCTCTTGGTCCGACCATCGAAATATCTCCTCTTAGAATATTGATGAATTGTGGAAGTTCATCCAGATGGCTGCGCCGTAAAAATCTTCCTACTTTTGTTACGCGTTCATCATTTTCAACTGCCAGCCTTGCAATGCCATCTTCCTCTGCATCCTGGCGCATGGTACGGAATTTTAACAATACAAAAGGTTTTCCGTTAATTCCCACCCGTTCTTGTCTGTATAAAAATGGTTGTCCACCATCCAGATAGATCACCAGGGCAATAATAGGTGTTAAAACAACCAGTAGGATTAATCCTACACTGGCGATAAAAATATCCAAAATTCGTTTTAATGCATCATAGCCAGATGTGGAACGCGCATGGTCAACAAATGAACGCAAGATCCAATCGTCTTCAAGTAAAAAAATGGGAACGCGTCCGATCAATTCTTCATAGAGAATAGGCATCGTTGTGATCTCAATGCCGTTTTCTTTCGCCTGCAAAATAGCGTTGAAGGTTTCTGGTGACATTTCTCCCGAAATAGAAAAGATCAGGTCGGTAATATGTTCTTTATTGATGATATCCAATAGATTATTACTATCCCCCATCACCAACAGACCTTGAATATCTTTTCCAACCTTTTTTTTATCGTCATCAATGAACCCAACCAGATTAAAGGGGGAGGGCCAGATGTTTTTTATAATGGTAGCCATCGTACAGCCTGACCGTCCCGCTCCGATGATAAGCACCCTGCGTAAAAATGTGGGTGCGGTGAATACACTGATATAAACATTGCGCCATATGAGCGTCAATATGGATACACAACCAATAAAAGCCGCAACTCCACGACGGGGAAGTGTGTTGGGTTCTGCAATAAAAAAGATTACCAAGTACAGAATGGTTGATACGACCGTCGCAATGAGAATACCCTGAATGGTATCCCGGCGGCTGCCGGCTTTTCGCACATTATACAGATCAAGGATCAAGATCATCCAGAAAATGGGCAACAGATAAAACCAGACTGGTGGTCGCTCACGAATGAACTGTAATGAAAAGCTGATCCATTGGTCCTTCTGTGCCCAGATATAAAGTGCAATGAATAGTGAGATCACGCTGATACACAGGTCACCAAAGATCAGGGTCCACTGGCGTTCATGGGTTTTCATTAACCAGCGTGTATGTTTTGTACTTAGTGTGTTTGCCATATCGAATATATTGTACTCAATTATTGTCTTGTAATCGCACTGATGAGAAAACCCAGTCCCCAGGAAAAATGCATGGTGATGATGGCAGCCGGTAACCCCAAAACTAGAGCCGGTTCCTTTTTCTTCAATGCCTCCCGAATGCTGGCTGCAAGCAGGATTAGTAAATAAACACCCAGAATAGTTAAGGTACTGAACGCTGCAAATTTACTAAATAGAGAGAGAATAAGACCAATGCTGATAACAAACACAAATAGGGGTGGTAAAGCCTGGCGCCAGCGCAATGTCTTCGGATACCGTTTCAACATCTGCAATTTCCAGAACCCATACCGCCAATACTGTTTTGCCAATTCCTTGAGATTCTTGCGAGCAAAATAAATACAACGGATGGTTGGATCAAACCAGATCTTTCCACCGGTTTTTCTTATTCGTACGTTGAATTCATAGTCTTCGTTGGTTAGCAGACTTTCGTCAAACCCACCGATATGGAAGAATAGATCCCGCCGGAATGATCCAAAGGGGACGGTATCCACTTCACCCATTTGATCAGAATAACGATAGCGGGCATCCCCCACTCCTAAGGGATGAGCTGCAGCCGCAGCAATTGCTCTTGCGATGGATGTGTCTGCTCCGGGTTTGATTTCCCACGCTCCACCCACATTCTCACCTTTTCCATTTTCCAAATTCCGAATGCAGATGGAAATATAATTAGGATATGGTACCGAATGCGCATCCAGCCGTACCAGATATTCACCACATGCCGCGGCAGCCGCAGCATTGACCGCCGCCGGAATGGTCCGTTTCGGATTATCCACCACTTTGATTCTCAATAGAGAGTGATCATCAGCAAATTCTGAGATTTTCTCTCTCGTTTTGTCTTGAGAAAGTGCATCCGCAATAATGACTTCAATATTTTTAATTGGAAAATCTTGTTTTAAGATCGCATCCAACAAGAGTTGGATCGTACTTTCTTCGTTATAGCAGGGTATGATAATGGATACTTTTTTATCAGTGATGGTCATGGGTATTAATTCTTATTCATAGTAATTGGAAGCTTTACATAAAAAGCGCTTCCTTCATCCGGGCTGCTTTCAACCCAGATGGTTCCATGGTGAGATTGGATGATCTCTCGTGCAATGGATAATCCTAAACCAAAACCTTTCTTTTTTCCATACTTTCGTGATGCATCGATCTGATAGAAACGCTCAAATATTTTTTCGCGTTCCGATTTAGAGATACCAATGCCAGAATCTTTTACACAAATGAGAATGCTGTTTTCTTCTATTTTTGCTGAGATCTCAACTTTCCCGTTAACACCAGTATATTTTAAAGCATTATCAATAAGGTTTGAAAACACCTGTGCTAGTCGGTCTCCATCCCCTAAAACGATTCCATTTGAAATCTGCCCCATTGAAAGGGTGACGCCCTGCTGTTCAGCCTGCAAAGAGAATTTATCCATCATATTTCCCAGTAGATCGCGGATAGAGATCTCTTCCTGCTGCATATTGGCAGTCCCGGCTTCCAAGCGTACTAACATCAGCAGATCCATCATCAAGCGGTGCAGCCGGTTTGTCTCGATCAGGATCACACTGGCAGCTTTATCAACTTCCTTTTTTGATTTCACCGTTCCATCCAGGATCGCTTGTGCGAAGCCTTGAATGGAGGTTAATGGAGTTTTGAATTCATGAGAAACATTGGCAATGAATTCCCGCTGCGATCGTGAACTGGCTGTGATTTTCTTGCTCATCAGATTAAACGTATTTGCCAACCGCCGTACTTCTCTAGGACCTTTCAACGGGATTTCGATGAGATCACCTTCCGATAGCGCTTTTGCTGATTGTGACATTTGTTTTAATGGAAGCGCGATCCAGTTGCTGATGATCAGGCTGATAAAAAAAGCAAACACGATGACGATCAAACTAGCTTGCATCACCGGTCCCATAAACTCATCCTTTACGATCGTGCTGAAACTGAAGATCGGTTTAGCGACTGCAGTGAGCAAAATATAAGTATCGTCGAGGGCACGAACTCTGTAAAACCAATCATTGCCTTGAGTATCTTGAAATTGATCCGTCTCTGTCGTCATGGAATTCTGCAGATCAATCTGGGTCGTCATGTTCCGCAGTACAGAATCATTATCTGGAATGGTGGATGTAAGGAAGCTCCCTTCTTTATCCACTATCGCTGCCTGGATAGTTGTGTCCCCCGTTTCATCGGAAAAAGCTAATAAAAAACGGTCAGATTGCAGGTCCGCCAGCGGTTCTAGGCGTCTCGCCCATAATTCGGTTGTAATCTCTAATTCATTGATCGCCTGTCGGTAAAGTAAAGGGCTCTCGCGTAAGGTAATGATCAACGCAAACATTACTACTGCCACAACCATGAGAACGATCAGGGCGTAAGTTAACCACAATCGGGAACGCAGAGAGTTAAACATCGGTAATCAGTTTATACCCTATTCCAGTAACAGTTTCGATTTTCACCTGGCTTTTTTGGATCTTTCGGCGTATTTGGGCAATATGTACATCCACAGTGCGGGTTTGTCCATAGAAATCGAAACCCCACGCCAAACTCAATAATTGCTCGCGTTTAAATGTCCAGCCCGGTTTTTCCACCAGGATCTTGAGTAATTCAAATTCTTGCGTCCGCAGTTCCACCAGTGTCTTACCGATATGTACTTCTCTACGGTCAAGATCAACTTCAAGATCTCCTACACGTAGCATTCCGTAATATCCGCTATCCATTTTCTCTTGTCTGCGCAGTACGGCTTTTACCCGTGCAACCAGCTCACGCGGGTTGAATGGTTTTGTCAGATAATCATCTGCACCCAATTCAAGTCCCAGGATTTTATCGATATCATCATCGCGTGCGGTCAGCATGATGATGGGTATATGATTATTTTCGGCACGAATGGTTTTGCAAACTTCGAATCCATCCATGCGGGGCAGCATGATATCCAGAACGATCAGCGCCGGCTTAAGTTGGCGGGTGCTCTGGATCGCTTCTATCCCATCCCATACTCCTTCAACCCTATACCCCTCTTGCTCGAGGTACATGCGAGTAATATCTTGAATATTCTCTTCATCATCCACAACCAGGATCAAACCACCTGCCATGGCATAGCTCCATTTTTAAGAACTATTCCAAAGTTGCGATCACTTCGATTTCTACCAATCCACCTTTTGGCAGCGCTGCTACTTCAACAGCCGAGCGCGCAGGGGGATTCTCACCGAAAAAGCGGGCATAAATTTCATTCATTGCTCCGAAATCATTCATATTCTTTAAAAAAACAGTTGTTTTAACAACCTGTGAAATATCCGAACCAGCCGCTTTCAAAACTGCGCTGACATTTTGCAGTGCTTTTTCCGTCTGCCCCTGAATACCGCCTTCTACCAATGCGCCTGTCTTTGCATCCAATCCCAATTGACCCGCTGTGAAAACGAGATTCCCGGTTTTCACCGCCAGTGAATAGGGGCCAACTGCTTTGGGGGCATTTTCTACTTCAGTGATAGTTTCTTTTTTAACAACAGCCATGACTTTCATTCTCCTTATGAATTTATCCCTGCCATCATTATAAGTGAAAACCGGAGAGAGGGATTAAAATTTGCGCTGGTATAATACGAGAGGATACTCAGCAGTGTCCTTTTAATATAGAAAATTCACCCAATTTGTGAGGTCTTATGTTATTAGAAAGTCTTGCTGCCATCGAAGCGAAATATAAAGAGATCACGCAGCAAATCGAAGAGAACTTGGAAGATTATCAAAAGGTTGCCGAACTCTCAAAAGAACGGTCTGACCTTGAACCGGTCATCGAAATGAGTACCCTGTATCGGCAGAAATTAAAGAATTTACAGGAGTCACAGCTTTTACTGGATGGAGATGATGAAGAAATGCGTTCACTGGCATCGGATGATATTCAATCCCTTCAACCGCAAATAGAAAAGCTGGAGTCTGAGTTGAAGAATATGCTGGTTCCGAAAGATCCCCGTGACAAGCGCAACGTCATCATGGAAATTCGCGCTGGCACTGGTGGCGATGAAGCTGGGCTGTTTGCAGCCGATCTCTACCGCATGTATACACGCTATGCTGATTCAAAGGGTTGGAAGATCGAAGTGCTTTCACAAAATGAAACCGGGATTGGTGGTTTTAAAGAGATCATTTTCATGATTAAAGGCAAAGGCGCTTATTCTCGTTTGAAGTTTGAATCGGGTGTGCACCGTGTGCAGCGTATTCCCAGTACAGAATCCTCCGGGCGCATTCATACTTCCACAGTGACCGTTGCAGTTCTGGCAGAGGTGGAAGATGTGGATATTCAAATCCCCGATTCTGATTTGCGTATTGATGTTTTTAAATCTTCCGGAGCCGGCGGGCAGAATGTGCAGAAGAATGCTACTGCCATCCGCATCACTCACCTTCCCACCGGCATGGTGATCGCCTGCCAGGACGAACGCTCCCAACTACAAAACCGTCTGCGCGCCCTCAGCATCTTGCGCGCCCGTTTGTATGAGATCGAAGAACAAAAACGCAAAGATGCGCGCGATGCAACACGCCTTTCTCAAGTAGGCAGCGGAGAACGCTCCGAAAAGATTCGCACCTATAACTATCCGCAATCGCGGGTCACTGACCACCGTATCAATCTCTCATCACATAATTTGCCTTCTGTCATGGAAGGAAATTTGGATACGTTCATTGATGAATTAACCATGCGCAATGAGACAGAGCATCTATCGCTGGTGGAAGAACAGGGTGAAGAATAACTTAACCTTGGCAAGCTGGCTGGATCAGGTGCGCGCTGACCTTGCCGTTTCACTCCCTGAAGAACCGCTTACTTCTATATATGCCATTCTTGAGAAAAATACCGGCTCTTCGCGCGAGTGGTTGCTGGCAAATCCACAATTTTCTTTTTCTGAATTGGTACTTTCCACTTTAAATAAAGATGTAGCAGATCTCAAAAATGGAAAACCATTGGCGTATATTCTGGGGAATTGGGATTTCTTTGGGCTTTCCTTTTCTATCACGCCGGCTGTGCTCATCCCCCGCCCTGAGACGGAATTACTGGTCGAAACAGCCTTGGATATCCTCTCTCACAAACGTCCTTCCCCTTTTGTTGCGGATATTGGCACTGGCAGCGGATGTATCGCCACGGCCATCGCGAAACATCGATCGGATGCACACATCATCGCTACGGATATTTCTTTTTCCGCGCTTGACGTTGCGAATCGGAATATACACAGGCATGCTATGGAAGAGCAGGTGCATTTGCTTCAAACCGACCTTTTGAATGGCTTGCAAGCTCGTTTTAACATGCTTTGTGCCAATCTACCGTATATCCCCACCTACACCCTGCAGGGACTGCCTGTGGTGCGTTATGAGCCATCCTTGGCATTGGATGGGGGGCAGGATGGGTTGAACATCATCCGCAGGCTGTTCGGCCAGGCACAGCAGCATTTGACAGAACACGGCAGTTTGCTGTTTGAAATGCAGTTCGATCAAACCGCTGCCCTGTGCAAGTTGGCTGATTTGCATTTTCCGGGTGCTGAGGTAATAATGAAACGCGACCTCTCCGGTCACGACCGGTTGCTTGAAGTTCATACGTAGCCAGGAGTAATTTTATGTTCACAGAAGTTCTCCCCATGTCTCATCCTGAAACCATGAAAATTGCCATGGAAGAGTTGAAAAAAGGTAGTGTTATTGCCGTTCCCACCGATACGGTATACGGCATTGCCTGTTTGCTTGAAAAAGAACCAGCCATCCATGAAATATATCGCATCAAAGAACGGGATACTGCCAAAGCCATTCCACTCTTGATCGGCGAATATGAACAGATCATCTGCACCACCGATGGTATTTCAGAAAGTGCCCAAAAACTTGCCAGGCGCTTCTGGCCTGGTCCATTGACTCTGGTCATTCCCAAACGCCTTGAATTGCCAGAAGTGCTCACACCCTACCCAACGGTGGGAGTGCGCATGCCGGCGCATGCCTGGCTGTGTCAGCTTATTCGCAGAGTAGGTGTGCTGGCTGTCACTTCTGCCAATATTTCCGGGGGTGAAGATCCACGCACCGCGCGCGATGTACTCCTCCAGTTGGATGGGCGTATTCCGCTCATTATTGATGGTGGTGCTTGCGAAGGTGGTATCCCATCCACGGTGATTGATTGTTCCGGGGAAGAGATCGCAATTCTGAGATTGGGTAGCATCAGTGAAGAAATGATCCGGCAGACGCTTTCTGAAGCGTGAAAAAAAACGACTTTTGTATTAATCTCGTTCAGCCTTCTAAATTACTATATTTTATTTAAATTAGCTCTGATCTAAATTTCTCTCGACCATTCCACCCTTTCAGATATTTTCCCGTGAATTTCAAGACGGAATAATCTGTATTTTGATATCCGCCCGTCCCAGGGTAATATCGCACCCACTCATCCTGCCAGATTTTCTTTTTCGTAACTGCATCCGTCACTATCTCGATTTCCCCATTGAACATGATCCCATTCCATTCACTTTCAATGATGAAATAAACGCAGCTTTTTACATTATTTTCAATTTGCTGCATTTTTTCAGAAGAAGTATTGGTGGTAAAGTAAATTTCGAATGGTGAAAACGGCAGCACACTTTGTAAGGCAGGGTACATTTCCCGATTATAGAGATTCAACATGGCTCTAGTTTCCGGTTCACCCAGCTCATTGATGGTTGTTAAATAAGCAAATTTTGATTTCTCAACAACTTGTTTACAAAATGCAAGGATTTCTGATTTTTCCACGATTCCTCCCATAGAGGTAAGAAAACTAAAATTTTAATTGCCTAAAAATAGCTTTGGGTCAATTACCGTCTTTGTTTTTTCTTTCTCTGTTTCTGTTGAGATTCGTTACCAATGGTGATGCCAAATTTAGGCAGGATCTTTTTATGAACGACAAAGATGAGAATTGTGATAATAAGCGCAATGAAGAAGACCAGTAACGAAGTGCGTAGATCGTTCATCCATGCTGGGTTGATCACCATCACAATACCCAGAATAAGCATGATTACTCCGCTAACGAGTTTCAATACCCGTCCATGCTTTTCTTCTACATGGCTTGCCTGCATGGTAAAGACCGCCACCCCGAAAACGACCAGTTCATCCAGCAGATAGATAAGCATGTACAATCCCAGTAATAGCAGATAACTGACCACACTGATCTGGTTCGCTGAAACCAGATTGCTCCATATCACCGGGAAACCCGCAGTGCATGAGAATTCAATAAATGAAACCCCAACTGCCAGTGCAGCCGATGACCCAATTAATCCTACTATCGAGCGCGGGGTTACTACCGTGCTGCGCATGTTCTTGTACAAACCTGGTTTTTTCTTTTCAGAAATGGTGAATGACAGACCTTCTTTATACCAAAAATAATCTTTGAGATTCACGATCCCAAATACGATGGCTATCACCGCCACAACGATTTGAATCCATTTCAAATAACCAACATAAGAAAGAAGCGTGAATACGCCTGTGATGAACAATCCATAAACGATGGCGGTCACGATGAGAAATGTCAAACCTACGATCAATGTCTTCCTTCGCGACCCGCTGTGAATGGTTAATGCCAGCAGCACGCTGAGTACCCATAAGGAACAGGGGTTGAATCCATCCACAAAACCGATGATCGCAGTGCTGATGATCAATGATTGTTTTTCAAGGTCTATTTCACCCAAAATGGGTAATGTCACCATGTGTTGAGAGTGAGAAGATACTTGTTCTCCTACATCAAAGCCATCCGGATTTTGTAATAAATTCTGGATGGTATTTTCCATTTCCGCTTTATATTCTTCGCTAAATCCGATCCAAACCTGATCTCCGATAATGGTTACAGGAACACCACTGGGATCAAAATCAAGAGTCTTGCCAAATTCACTGAGTATTTTTTGGTTTTCCTCATTGTACCAAACTTCATAATCCACGACCGTAACGGAGGGATATTTCTCTTCCAGGGTTTCGAGGAAAGGTTCTTCTTCTGCACAATGCGGGCAGCCATCTCCCCAGAAGAAATAGATGTTCAATCCAACCGCTTCATTTGCTTGCGCAAAAACCGGAGAGGTCGATAAAAGTAGAAGGATAGAGATCAATAAAAAGAGGAAAGAGATTTTTTTATTCATTTTGTTTTCTGAATAGTAAGCTTTTCTTCGAAAGAAAAACCCTTTCTTAGCAATTGAGGATTTATTTTAGCATAGAAAAAGCATTGAATTTTCCACTGCATTGATACCTCTTTCAGTTTCGTGTAGTTCGGCATCAATCCAGGCATTCTGATCATCTTTTTTATTCAATAGATAAGTCGGTTGGAGGAATGCTGGTTTACTGATCAGCCAACCCGGCAAATAATGGCGTGCTCAAATACCGTTCCCCAAAAGATGGAATGATCACCACAATTAATTTCCCGGCATTTTCTGGTCTCCGTGCAACCTGTAATGCTGCCCAGGTCGCTGCACCGGAGGAAATACCAACCAGCAGACCTTCTTCTTTGGCCAAACGGTGGGCGATATCAAAAGCATCATCGCCTTTCACACGGATGACCTCATCATAGATCTGGGTGTTGAGAACATCCGGAATAAAACCTGCGCCGATCCCTTGAATGGGATGTGGCCCCTTCTGTCCGCCGGAGAGGACGGGAGAAGTATCCGGTTCAACCGCAATGGCTTTGAAAGATGGTTTGCGTGCTTTGATCACCTCTCCTACACCGGTGATCGTCCCTCCCGTACCTACCCCTGCCACCACAAAATCAATTTTGCCATCCGTGTCTTTCCAAATTTCTTCCGCGGTTGTTGTGCGGTGGATTTCCGGATTGGCGGGATTTTTAAATTGCTGCGGAACAAAATAATGCTCCGGATCACTGGCTGCCAATTCCTCTGCCCGCTTGATGGCGCCGGGCATGCCTTCACTGCCCGGGGTCAATATTAATTCAGCTCCGTATGCTCTCAACAGAATTCGCCGTTCTTTGCTCATGGTTTCCGGCATGGTCAGGATCAGCTTATAACCGCGCGCAGCCGCCACCATAGCCAGCGCAATGCCTGTATTTCCGCTGGTCGGTTCCACGATGATCGTATCGGCTCTGATCTTGCCGGCTTTTTCCGCAGCGTCGATCATGGCCACCCCGATCCGATCTTTCACACTGTGCGCCGGATTATAAAATTCGAGCTTGGCAACCACGGTTGCAACCGCGCCATCTGTTACACGATTCAACTTTACCAGGGGAGTATTCCCCACCAACTCTGTTACGTTATTTGCAATTTTCATCATTTTTCTCCTGCTTTTGAAGAATCTATAAAAAAAGCCCGAGAGCATTTTCTCGGGCAATTTTCTTAGAGAATCCGCTCCACCAAAAAGTATTTGGGGAGCAATTCACTGATGGTTGGAATCCTAATCTCATCTACACATGCATGGATACGACCACCAGGGTTTTCTTGCTCCCTGCTGCATGGCCATACACATGCACATTCCATAATTCAGCGAGGTTAATGGTTTCATCGAATTTCTCATTGTATTGAAATAAATTTATAAGCGACATAGCTGGAATTGTCAAGAGGACGAATAGTAAATGTTAGCAGAACTTTAAAAGT
>DHHD01000091.1:0-1281 GCA_002403105.1 Anaerolineaceae bacterium UBA4781
ATAAAAGAATGGGGAAATGAAAATTCCGATCGAAAATCCGGCGCTGGTCAACGCCACCGCAGCGGTGCTGTCGGCTTCGCCCACAGAATTGGTGGTGAGCAGCGTAACCAGCGATATCAGGATCCCGATCCCTATTCCGATGCTCAACAATCCGATCAGGATCAAAGTGCTTGATGCGCTGAAAGTGACCACCATATAACCCAACCCGCACACCAACAGGTTGATCGGAACGACCCATTTCTTGAGCTTCAAATAGATCTGCGAAAAGGTCAACCCGGCAATGGTAGCGCCTAATGTGAAAGTGGATAAACCGAAAGCGGAAAGGATGGGAGATACCACTTCTTTGGTATCAACCAGGTAAGGGAGATCGGTGATAATGATGAAGAAAATGATCATCATGAACATGGCGATCACTGCGCACTGAATGGCACGCGTGGGGATGGGAGCCTTTTCTTGTTTGGGTTCGTCCTGCAAATGACGGTTGGTGCCGGGCAGGAAGAGCATGGTAAAAAGCAGGACCAGCGGCACAATGGAAAAAATATTGAATGCAGTGCGCCAATTTTCCGCGCCCAGATAAGCAGCCAGCGGTGGAGTGATAACAGCAGCAAAATGCGAGATCGCAAAAGTATAACCAACCATATCCGCCCGCTCTTTGCCCTGATAGTAATCCGCGATCAGCGAGGTGATAATGGGAGAGATCAAACCCACACCAGCCCCCACCAATGCGCGCAGGATGAGATGCCCGGTGAAGCTCCCTGACCAGCCGGCCCCAATGCCGCCAATGCTGTACAGCACCAATCCGATGATCAGAATGGCTTTCTTGGAGATCACTTTCACCAGCAGCCCGGCGATCAGTCCGAAGAAAATCATCATCAAGGATGGTAGTGTGATGGTCATCTTCACCAAAGTATCGCTCACTTGCGGGTAAGATGCGCTGATCTGCTTTACCAGGGGAGCTACGGTATCGGTGGAAATGATGGTCAGAAGGGATAATGCTAAAATCGCTGCTTTTTTACGGTCCATTATGATACTGCCTTGTGTTCAATGAATGGGTTAGTATAGCATGAATACAAAATAATATGAGAATTAACGGGAATGTTTTTTATTAAATGCTCTGATATAAAAGAATCGACTCCTTAAATAGCTTTCGTTTCCAGGGATCGACTGAAAAATTTTTTAAAAGTGTCAAATTTTGTCAAGTTTTGTCAAGTTAATGAAATCACATTACTCTGGTTTATACGCTCCATCCGGATTAATCCCCAGTGTACCTGCTTTGAAAGA
>DHHD01000091.1:1465-27475 GCA_002403105.1 Anaerolineaceae bacterium UBA4781
AAGCGCAGCCCGCTGTAATTGGATTTCGCCACCGCTCCCCAACAGTTAAATTCCTGAAAGAGAGCCAGCACATGGTCATCATCCGTACCGGGTTCAGGTTGCATATCCACGATCAAGGGCGCATACCCGATCCGGCGCAGGGCTGCCACTGCAAACAGACCGCCGTCCAGGCAGTGCGCCTGGTGCTCACGTAGTACCTCGATGGGGCTTCGATTTCTCTCCCCCGCGGGATACACAATACCATCCAAAAATTGCTGGATCAGGAAAGGAGTATTCATGGCTTGCATTTGGTTGAATGCACTTGCCGTCAGTAGCTGCTCAAAGCTTTCGATCATAGTAGACATGTTTTTTGCCCTTCACAAAGATTACCAAATAATTCTCCAGATTATACCCATTCTGGCAGATCTTTTTTACGAGTGAATCTTGCTTTTGGTTAATCCGTGTTTACACATATTTGCGCTCTAGTTCAATGATTTTTACTTTTTACTAGAAGATGGTGGTTGAAAATTTTTTGTTAATCGGATACTCTTTGAAAAATTAAGAAAATTTGATTAAAATTATTTAAACCATTATGATATAAAGAGACTGGAAATAGTCAAAGGAGGCATCAAAATGGGTGACCTTGGAAAGAAAGATAAAGGCAAGCGAGAACAAAGAAAGAAACCGAAGCTGACCATCAAAGAAAAGAGAAAACAGAAAAAAGAAAAACACAGTAATACTGCTGGTATTTCAATTTCACAATAGCTAGAGCCTATATGGATAAGCCTGCAGATCAAAAGTCAGGTCATAGTGTATGTGCTCTTGGTGAGACTTGAACAATTAACTAAGAGCTGACGATTTTATTCCTCTCCTTTGGGGAGGAATATTTTTTACCACTGGTCATCCCTTTTGATAAAGTATTTGCAAGAGTGAGACTTGAACGCTCGACTGCCTGTTCGCCTACCGCATTTCAAACTTCGTGCGTGAGCGTATGTGACCAACCCACTGGTTTAGCCATCCATACCGCTTTTTCATCGCAATAATATGTCCTGCACGATTCCTAATAATGGGTATAATCAATTTCATTGTTTCGTGAACAATCTGTTCAAGAAATCAGCAGCGAAGTCATTCGCATAAACCAATTGGGTCAAGAGTACAACTTGGCTCTAAAGAGTCAAGGAGTATTTTAATGCTTTTCGAACAATTTTCTTTTGACCCGCGTATCATCGCAGGTATTAAAACCGCCGGTTATACCAACCCTACCCCGATCCAGCAGCAAGCCATCCCTGTTGTGCTCAAGAAACGCGATATTCTTGGTTTGGCACAAACCGGTACCGGTAAAACTGCAGCCTTCATGCTTCCCATCCTGCAGCTTCTCAACATCCACCCAACGCGCCAGATCCGGGCACTCATCATCGTTCCAACTCGGGAACTCGCCGAACAGATCCATCAGACCACGATCGTTTTGGGGAAGAATACGCATGTGCGCAGTGCAACCATCTACGGAGGGGTAAGCAAAGGTCCGCAATTGGAATCATTGCGGCGTGGTGTGGATATCATCGTGGCATGTCCCGGTCGATTACTGGACCTGCTGAATAGCAACGCTATTGATCTATCGCACGTTGAAGTGTTGGTGCTGGATGAAGCCGACCATATGTGCGACATGGGTTTCCTCCCTGATATTCGCCGTATTCTCAAGCGGGTACCGGTGCAGCGCCAGACACTGTTCTTTGCAGCCACCATGCCAGATGAAATTCGTTCATTGGCAGAAAGTATTCTCCACAATCCGGTAACCGTGCAGATTGGCGTGATCGCCCCCACGAAAACTGTGTCGCATGCACTGTATCCTGTATCTCAATTACTGAAGACCGCACTGGTCACGGCTTTATTACGACAGCTAAATTCTGATCGGGTGTTGATTTTCACCCGAACCAAGCACCGGGCGCGCAGCCTGGCGCACAAGCTGGAGCTTGAGGGCTTTCGCACCTCAGCGCTGCAGGGAAACATGTCACAGAACCAGCGACAAGGGGCTCTGGATGGTTTTCGCAAGGGTAAATATGATATTCTCGTCGCTACCGATATCGCCGCACGCGGTATTGACGTATCGGATATAACCCATGTCATCAATTTTGATATGCCAGACACAGTAGATGCTTATATTCACCGCATCGGTCGCACCGGGCGCGCTCAAGCAACAGGTAAAGCTTTTACTTTCTGCGTGCCGGAAGATGGGGGAATGATCCATGATATCGAGAAAGTGCTGGGTGCCAGGATCGAGCGAGAACACCTGCCCGGTTTTAATTACACTACCCGCACATCTGAAAGTCAGTCTCAGCAAAATCGTCCAAACCAACCACGGCAGTTCTACTCAAACTCGGGGCGTGATCGATCCGGAAACCCTAAGGCGCATGCAACCAAAGTTAAAACAATACAGCCGGTCAGGTAGCTCATCGTCATTATGGAACGATCTGGGCGAGGTTTTTGCCTTCATAGCAAGTTCCCCTCTCTGTTAAGTCATCCGGACTTGTATCATTTCGCTCACCGATCTGGCAAAGTACTTGTGCGAGTATTTTTGATCGTGATATTTAAATAATAAGATAGAGAGAGAGAGTAAGATTTAAACGCTCGACCAAGGGCTTATGGGCTTTCGCTTTTCATGTGAAAAAGTGGAAGATCTTCTCTACCGCTGAGTATAAATTTTATATTTACCAAGTTAAATAAATATATGGCGAGAGTGAGATTTGAACTCACGACCAAGGGCTTATGAGTCCTATGCCCATCCACCATGCTTCTATACCCCCACAGGTGGAATATTTCGTGAATTCTAATATTTTTAGCCTATATATGGCGGTTGTTAATTTTCAATAATCCTATGCTCTATTATAAATCAGGATATTTAGAAAAACGGAAGAACTTACTAATTAAGAGTCAGGTCATAGTAAATCTATAATCTATTATCTCGTTATGCGCTTTAAAGGCATTATTTAATAAATCCATCTTAATACATTAAGTAAATACTTTTTATTATACACATAGTTTAATTTTGTAGCTAAATGGATCAAAGCACCTACAGACGAAAAATCGCTATCTAAAACTGTAGAAAATGATCCCCAATCCTGCCGGCTAGAGATGTCTGCCGGTATTCTTCCAGTCCAGCCAGGTTTAATAAATTAGCAAAACAGCAGTATGCAGCCGGGTTAACTGAGTCGTTCTCGCTTCCCAGCCAGCGGATGACCTGATTCCGCACATAATTCGCTGCCGTCAGACTCTCCCTGCCACGACTGTTGCTTTCTGAATCCAAAAATAACTCGCGAAACTCAAGGACCATTTTCCTCTTGGTCAATCGCCTTACCTCCGCATAAAATAAACAACTATTCCTGCATTTTCGGCACACCAAAAATGGCCCGGATTCTTTTTCCAAATTGGCAAGATAGGATTCTCTGAAAATCTTCAAACTTTCTGGATATTCATTCTGTTCTTCCCGAGGACCCAACCCTATCAAACATTCCGTAAGTTGACTACGTAGGTTGTCAGAAATTGAATAACGCCAATTCCTTTCCTTTCGCCTTTCCTCTAACGCTCCACTGATCCCAAAAATTATGGTAGCTAAAAAGACCTCTTGTTTCTGTTTTGCGTCAAGATGGGTACTTTCAGTTGCAACCTTCAGGTTCAATTCTTTCAATAACCTACTCAAACCCGCGGGAGCCTGCGCAGCCCGTAGCAAGACGCTTGCCCAAAAATCCGGAGGTAATAAACCGGACAATATCTTTTGGCAGCTATCCAGAACCATGGCATCCGGCCGGTTCAGCCGGGTCGCGCTCAAACCGTATTTTTGGAAGTCAGGCACCTTAGAGTACGAACCCAGATCAATGAATTGGTTGGCCAACTGAGCAACTTCATTGGATGAGGGTGCTTGCAAGCGTTGATTACGATGAAAATCTTCGACTTGGATTAATAAAGGATGGTCATCCCCTTCGGAAAAAACGATCGCCTCGCCAGGTTTCAATGTCGCCATTCGTTTGATCTGTGCATCACTCATATTCATGGAAAAGCCCAGCGTTTGGCGGTCATCTTGGGCCAGCAGTTTATGCACGATTTTCAGATTGGTGTTTTTGATCACATCCGGGGTAATCTTTCCTGGAATCTGTTCTGCTGCCAAGACTCCTTGGTTGTAAAAGCGTATCTCTGCCAGCATGCTCATGAAAACGTCCGTAGCCTGCGCATGTAAATTAGATGATTCAGTATCCACCTGCGTATTGGTGTTCTTCAGCAGTCGGTGGGCTTCTTCCACCACCAATAGATGCTGGAAATCTTTCGGCAGTTTTCCCTCCGCGGCCTGCATGCGCCGATAGCCGTAGATACGTGCGAAGACCAACCCGATGATGAATGTCTTTTCCTCATCATTCCCGATGTTCTCCAATTCAAGCACAACTGGATGATTAAGCAACTTTTCAAATGGGATGCCCCGCGGTGTATCAAGCATCAATCCCTTAGCGCCTATTCGCAATGCGCCAATGCGCGCTTTCAGTCCCGCAGTCACATCCTGCTCTACCTTAGACTCATAGCCTAAGCGGGAAGTCACTTCTCCAACCTTTTCATATAGATCAGTCAATGTCGGGAAAATTGGATAATGATTGCGCGCTTCCCATTCCTCATCTCCAATTAACGGGTTGGATTCCGTGGCGAGATTCCAGCCTTTATCCTCATAAACCTCATACAAAGCTATCTCGAGGATATAAGGCATGGGGGTGTAGAGAATAAAAGCGGCATTAAAGACCGCTTTCAAGAAATCAATGTGATTGAGCAGAGCTGTGTTTCCCGGCTGGCTGCCCACATCAAACTCGAAAGGATTGATACGGAAGGGAGAGATTACATCGCTGCCTAGAGTATACACACGCAGATCCGGCACAGGACCCTGGGCATGCAGATAGGTACTGTCAATCTCTCCCAGAAGGGACCGGTATTCCCGCTTTACGGGTTCAATGACCATAAATGGAATTGGAGAAGGCTGCCTGCGAAGCTGGTAGAGTAGATTCAGGATAGTTGTTGTTTTCCCGCTTCCGGTTACGCCAGCTACAATCCCATGTTTGGATAACTGGCCGATAGCCACTGAATAGATATTGCCGGATTGTTTTTCATTCCACTTTATCTGACCCAAATCAAGTCTGGGGCCGGTCTCTACTTCTTTTTCAATATCAAAAACGGAATAATCCCTTATTTCATACCCCGGTGCTTCCTCAATTGGTGGTTTGCACAGCAGCGCCAATTCATCAGAACTGAGATAGGTTTGAAATTTTTCCGGTCTTTCTCCGTTCGGCCGGCACATATGGACCTGCAGCCTTTCCGGCCATGAATCCTTGCCTGAATAAACGCCCCGCAGCAGTGCTGCTAGGTTTTCAGCAGCAGCTTGGTCAGGTGCCCCAAAATAGATAGAAGTCTGCCATCGCCCTGTCCGCATGAAGGCGTCCACGCGATCCAATTGGCGCTCATATATCCGGGCGGCATATTCAGCCTGACGATTGATGATCTCGCCCCCTAACATCTCTGAAGAAGTGATTGTAGCCCGGTTGGCATCTTGCTGGGTTTGCTGGATTGATTTCTGCAGCTGGCTGTGCTTCATTGGTAGAATATTTGCCAGGATTTCCAGGATTTCTTTACGCTCGTCGATCAATTCCTCAGCCGGCCGGGCATACGCTTGCACAATGAATATCCAATTTTTTCCCTGTAAGCCGCGAATAACTCTTTCCAGCATGGTTGGAATCATCGGCCATGATTGAGATTGAATATGAGATGGTATCCCGAAGCTGGTTTTTAAGGACGGGATCCCGCTGAGCATACCCATCTGATTTTGGTTTTCCGCTAATTGGTCAGCAAGATTTTGAATTGGATTATTATCCAGAACTATCCCTGGAAACGTGCTGCCGAGCGTATCCAATAACGATTGTGATTCTTTTAGGGAATAAAAGATTCTGATTCCGCATACCGTGCTTTGAACGACGAAGGTAAGATAATTCTGGTAGACATGGGCAGAGGTTGCGAAATCGATACTATGCTGTAGGATTGAACCAACTGGCTCCTCCTCCCAAAAGCTTGATAAAGATCGGACTTGATGAAATGGTATTCCGTCAAGAATATCTGATAATTGAATAGAAATTGGGTGTTGTGATTGGATATCATTACGCTCACACTGGTTAATCCAATCCTCTACGTTTGAATTCAAATTGGGTAGCATTTTCTTATCATCTCAACCTGATTTCCGCATTAACTGTATGATTGAAGCCTCTATTCATCACGACAACACCCGTTATTTCTCTCCCCCAGACAGATACATAATCACATATATTAATGCCTGCGCCGACCATGTCTTTTTCTATACGAACATCCACAACACCTCTCGCCGGTGATTCAATCCGCAATATTTCGATTGTTTTCATGTCTTTGGGTTTCTTGGATCCCAATGCCCAGGACATGAATAAATATTTTATATCAATGAAAAACAGGACTGTTTTTGCTCCAATACTTAATAAGTCGCCTGTTTTAAAACCGCGATCAACATTTTGGGTTTGCCGAATATCTAAAACTTTGCCTTCAACCAGACTCGGCCCCCATCGATAAAACTTTTGGGGCAGAGGATGGTGAGGAGCATGAATAGGGGAAGTTTTCCTCACTGAAGCCAGCTGAGGCATTGGCTTAGGAGCAACTGCCGGGGATGAGGCTGGACTCGCGGGCAGAACATGCGGCTGTTTGTGGAGAATTGTTTGTCGGGGGATAGGCGGGGGAGGATTCTTCTGAGTGGGGCTATGAATTGTACCGGAAGGATTAGTAGGCTTGGATGGTTTTGGCATGTTGCCTGAATCAGATGAATGTGGTTGAGCCGCGCTTCCAGCTTGAATTGACGGCAGTACCGTTCCGCAATTGGAGCATCGATATTCATTAGTAAATGTTACCCACCCGCAGCTTGGACACTTTCTCTGCATTTATTTTTCTCCATTCCCGGTCGTCGCGCCAACCGGCAAAATTACCAAGTAATTTATCTTTAACTGATCAAAATGGCTGCTCGAATTCATCCGCGTACCACTTGCCAATCTCTTTCCAAGTCAAATCCGGTTGGCCTTCAAAAGCTTTCACTTCAAGCGTTGCAGGATTGGTCGTGATCACAATCCGTCGAACCCTGGATGCTCCGGTATCTAAAATCTCCCGGCCAATCTCCGCATTACCCGCTGTGAATCTCTCATTTTCGGGAGATAACATCAAACGAGCATTTCGGTCTACCCATCCCGGTTGCATTTGATCTTCCCGCAGCGCCCTGATTTCCCGTTCATCACACTTGGCTTCAATAACAACCGGTCGGTTTCGCCCTTCCAGATAGACGGTGTCAATGCCATGCCCGCCGCGGGATTGATCGAAACGCGGGTCCGGCACCAAACCTAATTTCTCCGTTGCAACCCTTTCAGCAATGCCTTCGCCGATTTCGCCCTGAAAACGGCTCCAACATCCAGAGTGCCACTGTTGTTCTCTCCTCTCGTTTTCAAGAGTATGTTCCACATGCGTGTCGCCCTCTTCTACTTTCTCAGTGATTGGATCTAATGCTTCATCTTCGACAGGCTCATTGATTTCCGCTTCAGGCATTTCAAAGACATTCTTTCCACTCATGGAAGTTCTCCTGGATTATTTGGGGTTCAATCATTGCTTATACCTGCATTGCGGGCAGAAATGGGCATTGCGTGGAACATTGCGCGCCCCGCAGTTGGGGCAAGTTTTCATTCCATAGATGGCAGAAAAACAATACGGGCAATAAATCAACGATGGATCTGCAATAATGGATTGGCACGAGGAGCACACCAAGGTGTTTTTCGTTTGTTGGTAGACAGGAATTGTGCCCCACGGTCTTTGGCCGCTGGGTGTGGTCGAGCCGAACGCGGGCGATCTAGCTGGTGGTTGGGTGGACCTGGCAGTAGCCAACTGCTGATTAAAACTATTGGGTGGGTATTGGCCATTCCTAGCCATTTCCAGCACTTTTTCCAACGGATGCAACATCCTAATGTCTTTAACTGTGGCCATATACAAAAGAATTTTCGCCAGGTTAGCCGTTTCATCCGAGTTTCCATATCTCTTAGTTCGTAGATCGTAAAAGATTCCCGAATGGAAGGGATCCAAAAAATCGTTATCCTCAAACAACAAGTGATCAGCCTGGTCTTTGGTCCAAAATTGTGGACACTCCGCATATATTTTAAGAGAGAGATAAATCACCAGTTCTGAGAAATAATCAGAAATTGGGCTCAATTTTCTCAAGTCTTTACGGTATGGGGATTGGTACTCAGCCAAACCAATAATGGTGTCGTCCATACCGGTTAAGGCAGGAACATACATCGAGTCGTAATCCACAAGTTTGATCTTTAAGGGGTGTCCGCTATTCGACTGATCGAAAAAGAGTATAATATTTTTACCCTGCAGGTCACCATGGGAAATTTGATTGGCATGCAGATCCATCACCATTCTCAAAAACAATTCAGCCGCATGCTCAAGCACTGGCCGTTGGTGGATGTTATCATTAATAAAAGAATACAAATTCTGGCCCTGGATCCAATCCATGAAAATAAATCCAAATTGTTGCCATTCTTCATCAATCTTTACACTGATCCCGTTTACTGCATCGTATAACTTGTAATCAAGGAAATAATCCAGAGGTAGGTTTTTAATATATTTCTCAATTTCCCCATAAATCCTTTTAGAGTTGGGAACTTCCCTAATCCAGAGGCGTAACCCACGATAGTTTCCGTTCAACTTGATCTTATAGACCACCGCAAATGATCCGGAGGAATGGACAAAATCGGTACCGGTTGGCCCAGCCGGAATAGGCACACCTGCCGCGACTTCAGGTGTATTAATATTGGCTTTAAATGAAACCAGACTTTCATGGTATTGCCCAATAGATGGGTAAATAATCAAAGAACCTCCTATATTAGCACTCCTCCCGGAGAATTGATTGAATGGTAAAAGGTTCAGGATTGAGATTAAAAGGTCATAACAATCAAACCCACATCATCATTCACAAGTTCAATATCTGTTACAGCATTTCTCGCGTTTTTTACAAAATTCTCCAGATCATATTTTCCCTGGCTGAAATTTCTCAGCCATCGTAAACACCGCTTCCATTTGCCAGGTAATGCCTCAGAATGTTTAAAAATCCACTCCGATATCTTATCTGTTCCCAGAACAAGAATATCGCCAAGTTCAACCGTGTCTTCGAAGCAGCTGGGGTTGTAATCAAAGATATTAGCATAGCTGGCAAAGGACTCGGTGAAATTGCCAAAAGCTTCGGAATCCTTCACCAGGTATGACCGGAAGATCTGACCGTCCCGTATATGAAAAAAGCAACTGTCGCCAATGATGACCCCTCTGTACTTACTGGGTTTTTCGGAAGAGATCATTTCAAGACCCACCAATGTGGAGCCGGCTGGTTCGCCGGACAAAAAAGATTTAGTTATATGCCATTTACTGTCCGGCAAATCCTTGGTTATCCGGCTAACCTCTTCGTACCACTCCCCCTGAGGTCGTGCCAGCCATTGCTGGAAAGTGTTTTCATCATATAAACAATCGTTGTCAGCTTCGTCCAGGCAAAACTCATTGACCAGTTTCTCTGCGAAAATCTTGGGGAAAAAGCTCGTACTAACTCCGTCAGCGACGGCATATTTTCCTGCTGTTTCATTCACACACACAGCGTCCTGGCAGACTGTCTCGCCGGACCTAGCTACAATGCCATAATTCAATGATTTAATGCCGTTTGCAGTATTTATGGAATCACCTTTTAAATATTCTGGGCATTTACCGCTTAAATCCCATAGAAGAACCAAAGTTAATCAGCTTAATCAGTGCTTCTGCATTCGCGCGGTATAGAAAAGCCCTGGAGCCTTTTCCAGCTGGCAGTCCGGAACTTATCGCATTGGCAAGCAGATTGTCAGGGATTTCACTGGAAATATCGAACAGGAACTTTGCGGACGGTGAGATCGACTCAGGCAACGATACCGGCACCAAGATCGAATCGGCGGGTGTTTCCTGGATATGAGCGTTCATTAACAACACCTGACCATCACTGGATGCCAGTTCCATCAAGCGGTTGGCTGCTGCTTTCGCGGATTCCGGGCGATTTGGCTCCCCATCAGTAATATTGATAACCACCGGCGGGAAACAATCAGGATGATCCTGGATCCAGGCACTGACTTTCTCAGCCGCCCTTTCATAAGCATAGGTCATCGGCGTGCCACCATTGGCTTTCGGCTTGACCCATATTCCGCTCTTCATTTCTGTAAGGCCGCCTTTGCTATCCACAACTTCTTCAGATACAAGTTCAGTCGGGTGAGCCATGACATCCGTGATCATGCCGCTGACGATTGATTCAGCCGATTCATTTCCATACCCAATCACCTCGATCCTACAACGGGGACTGTGTTCACTTTCTTTTAAAGACGCCCTGCCAAGCTCAGCAATAACCCTATTCACCGCCTGGGCTGCCCTTGTCATTTTATCAGAGCCAGCAAAATCTTCTACCATCGATCCTGATTGGTCCAATAAAATCACAAACATGCTGGGATTATCAGATCCCACAGTTTTATTATAGTTACCTACTGACATTTTTACTCCTCATCTAGAATTATTCTTTATCTCCATCCATACTAACGAGTTCCTAATTTATTTTAGTTATTGCTTTACTTCCTCCTTTAGTTATTTATTACTTCATTAAAAATTTACTGTTTTATCAACTTATTGCAAAGATTAATCATCAAAAACACAGCGAAATCCCCAGTTTCCTGAGCCATAGCTTTCAGTTTCCGCGCTGCCAGGAGTAACACGCATACTTGTCCGCTGATAAACCTCTTCTGCGAAAAACGATCCGCCTCTCAAGACGTGAGCAATTCCGGAAGATGGGCCTTTTGGATTAGTGGATGGACTGCTTGTATAATAATTCTCACTATAATAATCCGCCGTCCACTCCCAAACATTTCCAGCCATATCCAGCGCGCCATAAGAGCTGGCACCTTTCAAATAACTACCAACTTCATCACTATCTCCTTTATAATTGTCATAATTTGCAAGCGAATGGGTAATGGATTGATTGCCCCAAGGATAAGTATATCCTGAAGTGCCCCTGGCAGCTTTTTCCCATTCTGCCTCAGTCGGCAACCTTCCCCCCACCCATCCGCAATAATCTCTGGCATCTTCCCAATTGACATAAACCGCGGGATAGTTGCGGTATTGGCTTTCACCGAAATGGTTGCTTCCTGTGGAGGGGTTATGATAAGTCTTGTTCTGGGCAGAACATGCACCAGCCGATACACAAGACTCATACATCCCATTGGTAACTTCAGTTTGGCCTATCCAGAACGCATCCAGGGTAACGGTATGAACCGGTTGCTCATCTGAATAGCCGCTATTGCTGCCCATGCTAAAGTCACCTGCCGGCACATAGACAAGGCGCATGCCATCTTTGCGGGAAATGTCTGAACCATATTTTGCTATGGCTGCAAGCGGATCCTCGTTTTTAATGGATTGTTTTTGTAGATCAGATGTTGAGGTAGGTAATGATAACGCTGTTGAGTTTGGCTGCCGGGTGGGATCAAGTCCAGATCCTCCCTCACAGCCCCGAAGAAGAAGCCAAAACAAAATACCCATTACAGCGAATACCAGGACATAAAGAATACCGGGGGATGGTTGTTTATTTTGGGAATGCCCACAGTAAGGGCAAAATTTATCCGATACTTGAATTTGTTTCTTACAATTAATGCATGATTTCATAGGTTTTGTAAATGCTTTGAATTCGATTAGTTGTCGGTTATTCTTTTATAGACGTTTTTACCCTCATAAATCGAGATAGATAACATGTCTTGTCCTTATCAACCTGGCTTAATCTAATTAAAACTGCCTAGTGAAATGGTCTAAAATGAACTTTATACTCTAACCAGTATAATGATTTGCATTTATTCTTTCAGTGAATATCTCCCTCATCACAACAATTTTGCATCCAAAGCCCTCATATCAACAAAATGCTCATTCATTGTCAAAAGAAAATATGCTGATTAATTCACGATAAATTTACGTGAACCATTTTCCATGCCGATATTTTCTTTCAATCCTTAGATAATTATATAACGAATAAATTGTAAAGCTGTATGATTACACAACCTATTTTCTGGAAATTTGACCCAGAATTATCCACAGTTCTTCAACAATTGAATGATTTACCTGCATAGCAATGTTTGCCGATTTGCCACTCCTCACTAATTTCCATCAGATAATTGAATAAAAAAATGGCGAGAGTGAGATTTGAACTCACGACCAAGGGCTTATGAGTCCCCTGCTCTACCACTGAGCTACCTCGCCATGCGTGCCCAATATTCTATCATGCGCGCGAATTGGTGTAAAGAGAAAGGATCGAATTACTTCTTCTCCTCTTCTTTTTTCCGCGTTTCTTGATGGCTTTGCAGCCAGACACACAGCTCATCAAATGGCATTGGTCTGGCAATGGCATATCCCTGAAAATAATCAATCCCCATACTTTGAAGAATTTCAAGCATGTCGGTCGATTCTACTCCTTCAGCCACGGTCGAAATTCCAATGGCTTTCGCCATTGCGATCACACTATCAACCAGTGCCCGGTTGATCTTATCTTTCTGCATATTTGCTATAAATGACTGGTCGATCTTGATACTGCGAATGCCAAATTTGCGCAGATTTCCAAGACTGGTAAATCCCACCCCAAAATCATCAATGTGAAAAGAAACACCCCACTGTGAGAGTTCGCGGATATTCCGGTTGCTTTCTTCGTTATCCGCCAGAAATCCGCGTTCGGTGATCTCCAACACCAGAGAGGATGGTTGTAATTGATATTCATTAAGAGTTGCAAGCACCCGTTGGGCAAAATGCCTTTGCTGTAGATTTTTTATCGTCACATTGATCGAAATATGCAGATCGAATCCCTGCAAGGATAATTGTTTTAAATTTTGCAGGTTATAATCCAGCGCGTAATCCACCAGAGTATCAGATATTTCTGTTAATTCCAGATCGGGAATAAAATCAGAAGGCGGCAGCAAACCCAGTTGGGGATGATCCCAGCGCACCAGTGCTTCAACATTATGCACCAATCCCTGTGCATCCAGAATAGGTTGATAATGGAAAATGATCTCTTGTTTCTCCATTGCAGCCTGCATTTGCCCCAGCAGCCAAACATTTTGCGGCGCTTGCAGAGCGGGATTGTATTCGTAGAAATTCTGACCTCGTCGATGCGCTTCTTGTAAAGCGAGAAAACCCTTTTGCAACAACTCATCGCCAGTCGTACCATCGCGTGGGAATTCACATCCGCTGCACACGATATTAAAAAAGATCGGTATATTATCAATAACGATGGTTTGTGTTGGTCTTTCTTTCATTGTATAAAGATCAATTTTTTTATTGGGTGGAAATAGAACAGCGACAGTGCATAACCGAATTTGATACGCTTTGATTTCAGAATGAAAGAAAGCTTTTGCTTGATGTGCCATTTCTTTTTGCAATTTATAGTACATCTGCATTCCAAATGCCGCGCTGATCTCTTTTTGATTGACAATTTCGATAAGTAAAAATTTCATATATTGTACGGACTTCAGATCCTTGCACTGCTGAATATCTCGAAAGAGGGCTGACATGTTTGGTAGACCGGTAAATTCATCAATGTAAAAAATTTCTTCTTTGCGTAAGTAAAAACTGATGATCTTGTTTTTTAATATCCCGATGATAAAAGCCGCAGAAAGAAAATAGCCAATGGTTATAATGAGGAATTCTTTGATATCTCCCTTCCTGCTTGCATTGGTCACATAATAGACAAAGGCTAGAATCGCTCCGGCTGTGATACTCTGTCCGATAGCTGTCCATAGTGGGAAAAAGAAAGCTGACAAAGTGACAGCCACATACATTAAATGCGTGAAATTGGATACATGAGTATTATTCAAGTAAAATGTGAAACCGATGATACCCTCGAGTAAGAAGATTGAGATAAAGACAAGATTAGCTGTACGTCTATCACGCAGATATAGTAATAATAGTCTTTCCATATTCGCCACCTCTTTAAAGAAAAAACCGGATGGCTTATGTCCGGTATTTGTTTTACCGGCAACCCGACTACCATAATCCAAAGGATCGTAGGCTCGCGGCTTTGCGTCACCAGCTTTCGCAGGTTTTGCCTTTTTCAGTACATTAATTTTTTGTGCTAAATAATATTCTTCATAATTTTAGCATAACAAATTCAAAAATTTAGATAAAAACAATAGATATGCATTGGTCATCTTTCTTTCTGTTTGAAAAATTACATGTTACTAATTGCGAAAGAGGAATCAAATTGTTATACTAAGAAAAAATATTAATGGTTCGGAGGTTTTCATGTCAATCAAGCACTTTCTTGTATTATTCTTTGTAGCAGCATTATGCGCGTGTTCCAGCCCTTCTGAAGAAGCAATTCAAAGAGCCATCGCGCAAACCGAAAACGCAGCATCACAAGTTTCTGATTCTGCAATACAGACTGCCATCGCAAAAACCCAGGTGGTGAGTGGTTTGGTAGAAACTGCAGAACCAGATCTTGATGAGAATGACTCTGATGAGGTGTATCAAGATTGTGACGTCACCACACCCTATCATGAAGATTGGTACGTGGTTTTTTGCGACACCTTTGAGGATAATCGTAATGGTTGGGAACTGGGAAGCGACTCGGGTGACCTTTCAAGTTCTCTGCTTTCCATGGATGATGGTAAGTTGGTCATCGACCTGAGCGGCAAAAATAACACCGGCTATCTCAGCGGAGTTATTCAATGGTGGTATTTTGGTGTAGCTGAAAATTTTGTTGTAACCCTCAAAGGCGATGTTTTCAGTGATTATAAAAGCCACTCCTGGGGGATCATTTTCAACGAAGCAGATTATGAAAATTTACATGCCTTCATGATCAATAACAGTGAAGGCTCGTATTACCTGACCAAGCTTGAGGACGGCGATCAAAAATTCCCGATCTCCGGCAAATCCTCCGGTGCGATCGATTGGGATCAGCAGAATGAACTCACCATCGTTGCAGAAGATGGGTATTACCAGTTCTACATCAATGGAGAATTTGTAAATGATTATGAAACCAACGATATACCTGGAACCAACATCGCGATCGCAATTTGGACCGCGGAAGGCGCTACCGCACGTTTTGAGTTTGATGATCTGCTCTTTAAAACTCCTTAATCATAAACACCGTTAATAAATTCTATAAAAAGCTGCTTGAAAAAAAGCAGCTTTTTTGTTAATGATCCTTTCGTAATGGATATTCAACCGATCGTATAAGCAGTGCTTTTACCACTATTCAGATCTGATCCTTCAAATATTCCTTTTTGCTCTTTTTTAATGGATTGAAACGCTCCGGGAACAATGATCAGATGATCCAGCAAAGGGATCTCCAAAATTTCACCGGCTTTGCGGATCTCCTGGGTGATGCGCAGGTCCTCCTGGCTTGGAAACGGTTCTCCGCTGGGGTGGTTGTGCGCCAGAATGATCGCTGCAGCATGCTGCAGCAGTGCAAACTCAAAAATTTCAGCCACCCTAACCGATGAAAAACTGCGCGTACCCTGGTATAGCTTTTTCTTTTTTATTAAACGGTGACGTGTATTGAGAGCCAGCAGCCACAGTGTTTCACGGTCATTCTCTATAATATCGTATTTGAGAACTTCATAAGCTTTTTCAGGGCTGTCGATTAGCGGACGATCTTCCATCGTTTTCTGGTGCAGGCGCGAACCGAGCTCCACTGCTGCTTTGATTTGAGCAGCTTTTGCCAGCCCAATTCCATGCACGGCACATAATTCCTCCGTCTCGGCAGCGTGGATACCAGCAATACCCTGGAATTCATCCAGAAGATGAGCCCCCAGCGCCACAGCACTCTCCCCTTCTACGCCTACTCGCAATAGTATTGCCAGCAGTTCTGAATCACTCAAACTGCTGATCCCACTTTTTAACATTTTCTCACGTGGGCGTTCTTCAAGCGGTAGATCATTGATCCGTTTCATGCTTCCCCTCTTCGTTGTAAAATGCAATACTTTTTAATTTTTTCCACAAAGGTTTGCTTTCAAAATTATAGTACCGCTAGAAGAATTTGAAACAGGGAATGTTTAGGTGAGTGAACGGTCGTGAAGAAAAGTACTTAATGCTATAATTTTACAGATATTTAAAAAACGTTCTGAATAGCAATGCATGCATGTCATCAAATGAAATTTCTTACCTGGTTCTTGGACATATAACCCAAGATCTCACCCCTTCGGGGATAGAGTTGGGTGGTACTGTTGCGTATTCCGGACTAACCGCTTGCGCTCTCGGGCATTCCGTACGAATGGTAACTGCCTATCCGCAAGATATAAAATTTCCCTCGGTAAAGCAGCCGAGCATTCATCGCTGCAATACCGAAAAAGCAACCCAATTCGAAAACATCATGCAGGATGGAAAAAGAAGTCAGTATTGCTACAGTCAGGCAGATTGCATTTTGCCAGATTGCATTCCCTCGGAATGGTTGTTATCGGATATCATCCATTGTGGACCGGTCGCGCAGGAAATTCCCTTTGAGACGGTACAGTTTTTAGCAGGGAGTTCTTTTCTATGTGCCACACCACAGGGTTGGATGCGCAGTTGGGATGAAGAGGGTTTGGTACATCCGATCACCTGGGATTGGGCAGAAAAAGCATTACCTCTGATGCAAGCTGTTGTCATCAGCGTGGATGATGTTGGTGAAGATGAAAAGGTCATTGCTGAAATGGCAAGATTGAGCAAGATCCTGGTGGTCACTGAAGCAGAAGATGGAGCTCGGGTTTATTGGAAAGGGGATGCACGTTATTTTCCTGCGCCCAATATTCCCATCGTGGATGCTACAGGAGCCGGTGATATCTTCGCGGCAGTTTATTTTTCTCGTTTATTCATCACTGGTGACGCATGGCAATCAGCCAGGATCGCAGTGCAATTGGCATCGCTTTCCGTCAGCCGTATTGGCCTGCAAAGTATTCCAACCTTGCAAGATATTCAACACAACATGGTTGAAATCATTAAGTAGAATAGAGATATGATGGCAAAGATATACACACTGGTAAATCAAAAGGGAGGGGTTGGTAAGACAACTTCTGCCATTAATTTGGGCGCTTTTCTAGGGCATTATGACCAAAGAGTACTGATCGTTGATGTTGATCCACAGGCTAATGCCACTTCCTCTCTTGGTATTGATAAATTAACAGTTAAAAAAGGTACCTATGAAGTATTGATCGGATTGACACCGATCGGTCCAAGCATCTTGCATAATCCCCGTTTAAAGATTTCCATCCTCCCCTCCTCACCCGCCCTGGCTGGTGCCGAAGTGGAATTAATGGATGTGCAAAAACGAGATTTTCGCTTACGTGAAATGATCGAACCGCTGGTCGATCGGTATGATTACATCCTCATTGATTGTCCACCCTCTCTCAGTATCCTCACCATCAACGGATTGCTGGCCGCCAAAGATGGGGTTCTCATTCCGGTTCAGTGCGAATACCTGGCGCTCGAAGGGTTGGGGCAATTGACTGACACCTTGCAGCGTATCAAACGCTCTCTGTATCCCGATTTGAATGTGCGTGGAGTTCTTCTAACCATGTATGACGGTAGAACAAAGCTTGCCATGGATGTGGTACAGGAAGTTCACAAATTTTTTCCTGACCGGGTATTTCAAACGATCATTCCACGCAGCATCCGATTGGCAGAAGCACCTTCGTACGGATTACCCATCACCGTTTATGCTCCCACCTCTTCGGCAGCCCGAGCTTATGATGCTCTGGCACGTGAGATCTTGCATCAAGATGGAAAAACAGTTCCTGATGTTGAAGAGCTGGCAACCGATGATTGAAAGAATTTGAGGAAAATCGTATGGCACAAAGAAAAGGATTAGGGAAAGGTCTGGATGCGCTCATCCCCGGTGGAGATTTTTCAAGCACGACGTCTGCCGAGGGAGTAAGTTACGTACCCATTGAACGGATCAGCCCCAACCCCTACCAACCACGCTCTGAAATCCAGAACGAAGATTTGCAGGATCTATGTGCTTCTATCAAAGAACATGGAATTATCCAACCGCTCATTGTCACAGCGGATGAGAATCAGGTTGGTGATTTTATTTTGATCGCCGGGGAACGTCGCCTGCGAGCGGCAGGTCTGGCAGGTCTTGAATCGGTACCCGTCCTTATTCGTGAAAATATGACCAACCAGCAGCAATTAGAACTGGCGTTGATCGAAAATTTACAGCGCGAAGACCTCTCAGCCATTGAAGCGGCGGAAGCCTATCAACAACTGGCAGAGGAATTCAAACTCTCCCACGAAGAGATCGCCCTGCGGGTCGGTAAAAGCCGCACCGCGGTTACCAACACCATCCGGTTATTGAAACTCCCTCCAGACGTGATTCATGCGATTGCAGAAGGAAAGATCAGCGAGGGGCATGGTCGGGCATTATTGGGATTGGAGAATCCTGTTGCCCAAAGCGCAGCGATGAAAAGCATTATCAATAACGATCTCAATGTCCGCCAGACAGAAGATCTGATCCGTAAACTGGTTGAACGAAAAAGTCCTTCCCCTGCTCCTAAAAAAGAAATCCCAGCAGAAATTCAAAATATCGAGAAGCAATTGCGCTCGCAATTTGGTACTAAGGTGGCTGTCAACCATGGAAAGCAGGGTGGATCGATCACATTTTTCTATTATTCTGAAGAAGAACTGGAAAATTTGATCGAGCAAATGCTGCATTCTTAAGTCATGTTGATTCTCCATAACGCGATCATTCATACCATGCATGCGCCGCAGCCGCTGGCTGAAGCGCTTGCAATTCAAGGACAGCACGTCTTCGCGATCGGCAAGAATGAAGACATCTTGAATTTAGCGGATCGTGCTAGTGAGATCGTAGACCTGCATGGTAAAAGTGTGTTACCTGGCATTACCGACGCTCATATTCATCTCTTGCAGTATGGGTTAAAACTTGCTTCCATAGATTGCGAAACGAACACTAAAAAAGAATGCTTACATAGAGTTGACGAAGTAGTTCAAAATACCCCTGCAGGAGTTTGGATTCGCGGTCAGGGCTGGAATCATAATCTTTGGGAAGACGGAATTGGTTCCAAAGATGATCTGGATGCGATCAGTAAAAATCAACCAATATATTTGGCAGCCAAATCACTGCATGCAAGTTGGGTCAACAGCGCAGCTCTGGCATTAGCAGGAATCGATAGAAATACCACCGATCCCCCCGGTGGAAAAATAGAAAGAAATTCCTCAGGAGAGCCAACCGGAATTCTGCTTGAGTCGGCTTCTCTTCTCATTGAGAAAGTATTCCCGCCGCCCAACGATGCACAAATGCAATTTGCCCTTTTAAAAGCTCAAGAGCAGCTTATACAGTTCGGTATCACTGCTGTGCATGACATGGATGAATGGAATATCTATTCCCTTTTGGAAAAAATGAAAAAGAGCGCCGGATTTCCATTGAGGGTTGTAAAAAACATTCCTGCTAACCATCTTCAAGATGCGATCCGGAATGGTCTCTTTACGGGCATGGGAAATGAGAGTCTGCGTATCGGTTGGCTAAAATTATTCATGGATGGTGCTCTCGGACCCCAAACCGCTGCCATGCTCGCTCCTTATGAAGGTTCGCAGGATAATCGTGGGATGCTAATCCTTTCGACTGCCGAACTGATCGAGATCGGTACTTTGGCGGCTCAAAATGGGGTCAGCCTTGCCATCCATGCGATCGGGGATAAAGCGATCCGGTGTGCGTTGGATGGAATTGAAGCAGTATCCTCATCCAATCATCTACAAAAACCCATACTCCCTCATCGCCTGGAACACGTACAGATCATTGACTCGACAGATATTCAACATATGGCTAATCTTCGTGTGGTCGCTTCCATGCAGCCTATCCATGTGCTCTCAGATATGGAAACCGCACAGAAATATTGGGGGAAGCGTTGTGAATGCGCCTATGCCTGGAATTCTGTTCAATCAGCAGGTATTCCGTTAATTTTCGGTTCGGATGCCCCGGTTGAATCCCCCAGCCCCTTTCTCGGCATGCACGCAGCAGTTGCACGACAAAACAGCAAGACCAATGAAACATGGTACCCACAACAAGCACTATCTATGCAAACTGCGCTCGAAGCGTATACCTGCACACCAGTCCGTATTCTTCAAAACCGATCTTCTCTTGGAATACTTTCAACTGATTCTCTGGCTGATCTCATAATCCTGTCTGCGGATCCATTCACAATTTCTGCGACATCCTTGTGCGATCTTTCCCCGCTCGCTACCATGATTGCCGGGGAATTTGTTTGGAAAAGCGCTTCTTTTTCTTAACGAAAGAATCCATATAAATATTTAAGGGATCTTTTATTATTCACCGTCATTCCGATGGAGCGCACGCGACTGAGGAATCTCTCCATTTCCGAAAGAATTTTTTAATAGGTCACAATGCTGTAAGAAAGCATTGGAAATTAAGAATCGGATTCTTCACTTTCAGATGATTCTTTCAACTTATAGACAAATGGTTCGTTGACGCTCACCATGACTAAGTTAATATGTCACCCTGAGGGAACGCAGCGATCGAAGGATCTGTTCAAAGCAAAGTCAATAGATCTGTATGTCGCAATGAACCTTTCGGATTTGTATGAATTGTTTATTGATGAAACTTCGTGGGTGACAGATGGTTCACTGACGCTCACCATGACGTAATTGCTTGGTATTGGGAATATCCGATTCTTGGCTGGTTTATTTTGCTCATGGCGAGATACCTCGCTACGGGATGACGTGGTAAATATGGAAATAGAGAATAACTCACTTTCTTTTTTTATCGTCATTTCGAAGGAGCATGGCGACTGAGAAATCTCCATTTCGGTATAAATTTCTCGATAAGTCACAACGACGTAATAAGGTAGTTGAAATCGACTTTTGATGAAATGTTTCGCTTATACTCATCATGATATATATACTTGGAAGTGGACATTCTATTAATAGTTGGCTGTTTGCATTTATGAAATTTTTCGTTTTACAGCTTTGGGTGCTGTGGAAAATCCAGCAACGGGAAATCCTTTTTCTATTTTTTCCTCAATAAACAACCTACGCTATAATAAAATATACGCATTCATGAAAGAGGTTCGTTATGGGATCATCCAAAGTTAACCTGGAAAAAATTGCTCAAATAATCTCTCAAGCTCGTGTAAGTTCCGGAAAATCCTTGAAGAGCTGTGCAGATGCGATCGGCGCCACCGGTTTTCGCTATAAAAAAATAGAAAGTGGCGAGCTTTCCCCCAGTTTACCTGAATTGGAAACTCTATCCTATCTGTTTAATATTCCGTTGTCTAAATTCATTGGAGATCAAGAATTTGAGATTCCAAATCCTACCATCAGCAATTTGTCTCATCTCGTAGAAATTCGGAACAGCGTGATCGGCACTTTGCTGCAAATTGAACGCGAAAGAAAAAATATCACCTTAAAAGAAATGTCTGAACGTTGTACCATATCCCGTTCTCGACTGAAACGCTATGAATCTGGTATTTTGGAAATCCCCGTGAGTGATCTGCAAAAGATTACAGATGTCTTATCCATGGATCTGAGTGTTTTCTTTGACCAAAACAGCCCGATCGGCATTTGGCAGAAATCGCAGCAAAACCAGCAAGCCTTTCTCGCATTCCCTGTTGATCTGCAAGCTTTCATCATCGATCCTGTGAATTTACCCTATATGGAATTTGCACAGAAATTAAAAGGGTTCCAACCTGAAGATCTGAGGGTTATGTCAGCCGCAATTCAACTGATCTTGCAGAATCTCCCATCAGACCAGAATTCAGAGCCAGATCTAGCCAACCAATGACGCTCCCTGCCGAAACAGTCAGCACCTTTGATGAATTTAGTAATTCTCAAGCAGTACTTGATTTTCTAAAAAACCAAAACCGCACCCATGCACATTTGGATTGGCGCAGTCCTCTCGAATGGCTCCGCAGATCCCCCTCTTTAATTTTGCATACCGGGATAAAAATAAATGGTGTGCTCAGTTTAGCCCCCGATCCCCCTCACCTGCATTGGGTGCGTTTTTTTAGTATCCGTCAGGAATGTAAATACTCTTATGTTTGGAAAACACTTTTCTCATCCATCATGGAAAGATATCTTTTTGAAGCTGATGATTTGATCGCTGCACTATGTTATCAAAATTGGATGGAGACGCTTTTACAAACCACTGGATGGCAAAAAGCTCAAAAAGTGATCGTCTTATTATGGCGAGGTCCACTACCCCCTAAAATGGAAAAGGAGAAAGACATCCAAATTCATAAAATGAAATTAGATGATCTTTCTCGGGTTTCTCAGATTGATGATCTGTCATTCACATCTTTTTGGAAATTTTCCCAGACCACCATCACGCTGGCATTCGAACAATCGGCTTATTCTACAGTAGCGGTGATGGAGGGGAAAATAGTCGGTTTTCAGATCAGCACTGCTGATCTATATAGAGCGCATCTCACACGCCTGGCAGTGCTACCCGATTATCGCAATCGCAACATTGGCGCCAATCTGGTGCGGAATATGCTCTGGCATTTCTCAGTCCCCTGGATCCGTCAGGTCACGGTGAATACCCAGTATGACAACCAGGCTTCCATCCACCTTTATCAAAGAACAGGTTTTGAATATCTGGGGGAATCCTTTCCTATTTTCCAATTCCCTATCACTTAATAATCACACATTGGCATTTATATTCACTGTTGGGTATATTCTTTGGAACAACTTTCGACTTACTTTTTTCACCCAACACCAATGAATAATAAGGTGGATTACAAAGGTTACCAACATTCCTATACCCGTCCAGATGTGGATCGCTTTCCATGTTCCCCGTGTAATTTGTAAAAACAGGATTGAATCACTTCCCTTTCCACCCGGTATAAAGAACAATGCTAATCCAGAAATCAAACATAGAATAAAAAAAATAGCAGCCAGGCCATCATCAAGGATATTAAAGAAAGCCAGCTTGTTTGATTTAAGATTATTTTTCCAATTTTGAATCGAACGCCAGAACGTATTTTTAAACCATGTCAAATGAAAAATGAAATGCAGAGATAGTAAGGCAGAGAGAATAAAACCTGTCCAGACATGGATATCAATCCAGCTTTCACGAACAAAGATGATTTCCATGTTGAAACGTACATTGCGACCTCCTTGATAACCTGCTGGAACGTATAAAAAATAAATACTGGATAGAGTAACGACAATAAATAAAAGAAACATCAGTATATTGAGAATAAAGCGTTTCCTTGTTTCCATTGAAATAGTTAATTTCGTTTTCATATTCATCTCCTGCAATAACATGACCTTATTTTGACTGGTGAGTATGAAAAACTGGTGAATTTGTTATGGGAAAACGAAGAAATTAATTTTGATCCTTTTCAATTCTTATCCAAAGTACATAGAAAAGAGTTGAAAGTCTATTCAGATAAGCATATATAGAGAAATACTGCGCATCATCAGAAGAAAAAGTTGCCACCGCTTTTCTTTCCACCCTGCGCGAAATCGTACGTATCAGGTTTAATACCGCCCCACGCTTGGAATTACCCGCCTGGATAAAAGCATGTGGGAATTTTGCATCTTCTTCAAAGGTTGTTATCCAACCTTCAAGAACCTGAATATTCTGAGTTATTTCCGAAGAAATATTTCGGGTATTTAAATGCGAGGAACTAACTGTTGCCATGATCGTTGAAAGATGGTTTTGAATTTTTCCTAGAATTTCCTGAAGAGCAATATCGGGGGTATCACTGCGTGCTACCCCGATCCAAGCTGTTAATTCATCGATCTCGCCAACCAATTCGATAATTGGATGGTCTTTCTTCACATGCCCCCCCCCTAACAAATCGGTGTATCCAGTATCCCCTTTTCCGGTTTTAGCTAGCATTCTTGCCCCTTTACTTATTATTTGTTTTTGCGACCATATACCATTCCAGGATGGAGAAAAAGCGATCCGGCGAATCGTAGAATGAGCCGATCCGAATGCCATTCACGCCATCATCCACAGCATAATTATGAACCGGATAGTATAACGGGAGAGCTGGGAGTTCATCCTGGAACATGACTTGGAAATTTCGGTAGAGCTTTGCCCGCTCTTCCTGATCGACCGCTACTCTGGCTTCTTCCAGATATTCACTGACCACCGAATTCTCCCATTGGGAGAAATTCTGACCATTGCTTTGCTGTGATTGATCCCAGAATGGATAGGGATCAGGATCAGGTGATCTTTCGAAATTCAGATCGATCAACGCTGCTTGATAAGTCAAAGGTTTGAGATAATCCAGTATCAGTACATCATATGGAACAGCTACCAGCTCGACTTCGATCCCCATTTTTTGCCAATCAGCTTGAATTGCTTGAGCGATCGCTGTATGCGTGGCATCATCAGGATGAGCCAATTCAATTTTTAGGGTCGTGCCATCTTCATCCTTCAGAATCGCATTTTCAGTACTGGAATCGAGCGTAAAACCAGCTTCTTTAAAGTACTGAGCTGCTTTTTGTGTATCATAGGCAAATTCTTGAATTCCATCGTAATATGCCCAGTTGGAAGGGATAAGCGGTATGTTCGAAATGACACCCTGCCCTGCCAAGACGGAATCGATCATACGCCGGCGGTCGAGGGAATGCAGCAGTGCTTTTCGGACATTTTCATCCTGTAAATATTTCACTTTGCTGTTATTCAAATTGAGCAGTACCATGGAAACTTCAGGTTCAACTGTGGAATATACAGAAACTTCAGGATTATTCAGAACATCCATTAGAATTTCATCCGACACTTCGCTGATTCCCTGTACTGTTCCTTCTGTATACGCGCTATACGCTGAAGTTGCATCAGCATAATACATAAAAATGATCTGGCTGATCAGTGGTTCCCCACCGAAATACGCGGAATTCGCAGAAAGGACCACACCCTTGATCGTTCCATTTTCTGTGATCAATCGCTCGAATTGATAGGGGCCACTTCCAACCGGTTCAAGATTAAAAGAGGAATTCAGAATCTCCTGGTAGGAGAGATCTCCTAATAAATGGCTGGGCAGAATGCCAAAAGAAAGATAATCCATGAACGGAGCGAAAGCTTCAGGTAAGCGGAACTGGATTGCCTGGTCGCCCAGTGGGATAACCGCAACATTGTTCCAGAATTCCTTCAGATCATCCGGAAGAACAGACTCGGAACTGCGCAGAAGATCGATGGTAAATGCAATATCCGTGCTCGTAACCGGTGTTCCATCATGCCAGGTCGCATCCGGGTCAATCTCGAAATTGTAGGAAAGACCATCGTACGAAATACCCCAATCCGTTGCTAATTCAGGTTGTGGCAATCCATTTTCATCATAACTGATCAATGAACTGAAGATCAAACTGTCCACATCGCGATCCGCAGCATTATAGTAATCTAATACTGGATTCAATCGCTGCAGATTGCCGACCAATGCTTCGGTGTATGTTCCTCCCCGGTTTGAAACTGTGCGAGTAATGTTAAAACCTGTTTGCTGACTGATGAGGAGAATGCCAATAATAAATCCTGTTACCAGGATAATGATTAGTTGCCATCGTATATTTTTCATCGGAAAAGAATTCTAGCATAAAAATGGGCATACTCCAATCATACAGGAGCAGCCCATTTTAAGATCGTGCGAAGGATTATTTTGCTACTGCGATTGTTCCGAGAACCAGTGCAATAAAAAACACTGCCAGCACAATGGTGATCTTGAACATGGTTTTTTCAAGTCCACGCCGTGTGGTAATGTTGGAACCAAGATCAGCACCGGTCAGACCACCAAGTCCAACGCCCTTTGATTGCAGCACAATGCTGGCTATCAAAGCAACCGATGTGATCATGAGAGCGATTTGAAAATAACGTTCCACAGTTTACCTCCTGCAAAGTAACAGAGGGATTATACCTTTCAATGGGTTGATTCGTCAACAAGAATTATCGAGACTGTTGAAAAAGAAGTG
>DHHD01000027.1:0-10346 GCA_002403105.1 Anaerolineaceae bacterium UBA4781
TTATAGAAATTAGGCAGGTAGGGATTATTGACCACCGATTCATAAGCGGTGCGCCAGCCAAGTTGCTCGCCAATGCGTTCGGTGAGGGAGGTCTTTCCGGAACCGATGTTGCCAGCTACCAGGATCAATTTTTTAGCCATAGTTCCTCCGATGATCCAGTACTAAATAAATCTTTTGTACCTTATTGAATTGAAGGATTCTCTATTTCCTATGTTAGCACTCACTATATCCGCAAGCATAACATTTGCGGCAGCCTTCTTCGTTCACCAGAGCAGCCTGCCCGCATTCGGGGCACAGGTCGCCGATCTTTAATGCATACTGATCCTCTTTGGGTGTTTCAGGCGCTTCTTGTTTGGCAGGAGCCTGGGTATTTTTTAGCAGATCATCCAGACGCATGGGTTCTTCGAGGGCGATGCGCTCGCTGCGCTGCTCCATATATTCTGCCAGAACCTGAGCCACACCATCGGGTAGAGAACGCACGCGGTTGGGACCGAAGCCCAACGGGCGTCCGCCGCCCAACCCGCCTAACTGGCGCCAGATCTCCTGCAGGCGCTGGCTGGGTTCAACAGGTGAGGATAAGCGCAGGACATAGGAGATCAAGCGTGCCATGGCTTCTGAATCGGCAGCCACATCCGAACCGGCCTTGGCGGTATTGATGAATACCTCAAAGGGTTGGTTAAAGCCGTTTTCGTTGATGGTGATGAACGTCTTACCGACCGGTGTTTTGATGCCATAGGTCATGCCCGGCAGAAAGCGTGGGCGTGGCTTCTTGGCTTCGGTCCACAGGTCAGGTTGATCGAAGTTTTCTTCGGTTAACCATACCGGAGTGAGGGGATCGCTGCTTGGTTCAACCATATCACGCACTTCCGCGCTTTGTTTGTGACTGCGCGTGGCGGCGGTTTCAAGCACAACCTGTTCACGGGAACCGGTCACATACACGGTGATGCCTTTGCAACCCATTTTCCAGGCCAGCGAGAAGGCAGCGGCAATTTCATTCTCGCGTGCACTGGATGGGAAGTTAATGGTTTTCGAAATGCTGTTATCTACAAATGCCTGCAGCACGGCTTGCATACGCACATGTTCTTCACCGCTGATATCCTGTGAGACTACAAATACATTGCGGATGGAATCAGGTAGCTGGTCAACTTCTTGACAAGAACCATCATTTAAAATTTCCTGTACAATGGCTTCCCGTTCTTCGGGTGTGTAATCACATTCATTCAGGGCAGCTTGCAGAGTTGGGCTCAGATAGGTTAATTCGAGGTCTTTGCCACCATCATCCACATGGCGCACGTATGCCAGAGCGAAAACCGGTTCACAACCATAGCCTTCACAGCCTGCAACGGTAGAAATGGTGCCGGTGGGGGCGATGGTGGTGAGGGCAGCATTGCGGATACCATAAGCCCGAATGCCCTCAACGACCCTAGCCCAGTCCAATGCCGGGCGGTCCCAATCATGCGTATAGGCAATTAGAGCTTGGGGTGGCTGCCAGGCAATATGCTGCGGATTGTAAATACTGTCTTTGATGGCAGGGAAGGGTGAAAATTCTTTTGCCAGCTCGATGCTGGTGAGCATGGCATGATAGCGGATAAATTCCATGATCTGAGACGCGAATTCCTGCCCTTCTTCAGAGCCATAGCGAATTCCGCAGAGATACATTAGATCTGCCAAACCCATGAATCCTAATCCAATACGGCGCGCGCGCAGCGCATTTTCACGCAATTGTGGAACGGATGGAACATATTTATTGGCATCCACCACGTCATCCAAAAAGCGCACAGCCAATTGAACGCTGCTGCGGATGGCATCCCAATCTACACCCTTCTCTGCATTAAAATGCTGGGAGAGATTGATGGAGCCAAGGCAGCAATTTTCATAGGGTCCAAGCCATTGTTCCCCGCATGGATTGGTAGCTTCGAGACTATAAAGATCGGGGACGGGATTGGTGAGGTTGGCAGTATCCAGGAAAAGCATGCCAGGTTCGCCATTGTGATGAGATTGAAATACGATTAAATTGAAAAGATCGCGAGCTCGCACTGTTTTATAGGTAACCAGCGGGATGCCGGCTTTTTCTGCGTCTTCAAAGGTTCCTTCGAAATTGCGGTAAAGCGGATTATTGACATCGGGAAAGTGCAGATCCCACATGGCATCCTCTTCCACTGCCTGCATGAATGCATCGGTGATGCCAACGGAAATATTAAAATTCGTGATGGCGTTCTCGCGGGTTTTGCAGGTGATGAATGCTTCGACATCCGGATGATCCACGCGTAAAACCGCCATATTGGCACCTCGCCGGGTACCACCCTGAGCGACTTCGCCAAAAGCGTGATCAAAAACGCGCATAAATCCGATAGGGCCGGTAGCTTTTCCGGCGGACGATTTTACCAGAGAACCGGAAGGGCGTAGAGAGGAGAAGGAAAAACCATTACCGCCGCCGGTTTGCTGGATGAGGGCGGCATCGCGCAGGGTTTGGAAGATCCCACTCGATTTTTTACCCATATCATCGCTGATAGGCAATACAAAACAAGCAGCCAACTGCCCAAGCGGGGTGCCTGCACCTGTAAAAGTGGGGGAGTTCGGTAAGAATTTCATCTTCGCCATCAATGTGTAGAACTGTTTGGCGGTTTCAATGATCGCTTCATCTCCTTTATTTTCTACCGCGGCTATTGTATAAGCCACACGCCAGAAGGTTTCTTCTGGCGTTTCGGTCAATTGACCATCTTCCCCTTTTCGAACATACCTTTTTGTGAAAACCTGGTAGCTGTTTTCACTGAACTCTACTTTCGGCAGACCTTGCGGCATTTCAGCTAAAGGATGGATTGTTTTTGGCGGCAGGCTGGCGGAATTTGAGGTCATTAATTTTCTCCTTTATTTTCCAGTAAACGATCGATCTCATCACGCAACGCATTCAGGTTTCCAAGGGGCAGATAGACACTGGCAAAACGAATATAGGCAACATCATCCAGTTTTCGTAATCCTTCAATGACAAAGTCACCGATCATTTTTGAAGAGATCTCCAATTTTGAGGTTTGCTGCAGCTTGGCTTCGATCTCCCCACCCAGCCGTTCAATATCTTCCGCCGATACAGGACGTTTTGTGCACGCCAGGCGGATACCTTGCAGCAATTTTTCCTTATCAAATTCTTCGCGGGTGTTATCGCGTTTAATGATGAGGGGCGTAGAAAGGACCGCACGTTCATAGGTGCTAAAACGTTGGTCACAATCTTCACATACTCTTCGGCGGCGGATACCCCCTTTGGCATCGTGGGTTGTATCAATTACTCTGGTATTCTCACTTTCACAATGCGGACAGCGCATAGGTATTACTCCTTGGGTGATTTGAAAAGTACCTCACAGCGTTGAGCGATGCAAAGCTTAGAAAAATCCCCCATATATGGGGGATCATTAGCGGCGTATCTATATCAGTGGGGTCATTCTAGCATAAAAAAAATGAGGATTCAAGTAAGGGGAGAGAATTAATCTTAAATATTTCTGTTTTTTAATAGTGGAAATGGGACACAAAGAGGATGAACAAGAAAAAGCAAAACATTCTCGCTTTTGAAGGGTGGGGTATGAGCCGGGTGAGAGCTCATACCCCTTACAAAGGAGAAAAAGGATTTCCTAGAATCTCAGTTAATCGTTATCGCGATTTCTGATAAAAGCCGGAATTTTATCAATATCTTCTGTGTTGTAAACCCGCGGTTCAAAAATGGTCTTTGTGTATGCAGGTTCATTATTATCTACCGGTGGAATACCACGACCACTTCCATTATTCCTTTTCTCACTTATTTCGCCAATGCGATGAAAGCGGGAACGCATGTTAGCTTGATCGAAACCAGTGGCAATCACTGTAATGCGGCACTCATCACCCATATTGGGATCAATGACAGCACCAAAGATGAGATTGACATCGGGATGAGCTGTTTCTTTGATGATGGCAGCCGCTTCATTCACCTCAAAGAGGGTCAGATCTGGTCCGCCAGTCACATTGAACAGGATACCGCGCGCTCCGTCGATGGTGATATCCAATAGATTGCTGGATATAGCTTTTTCGGCTGCATCACGAGCACGTGTTTCGCCACTGCCGTGCCCAACTGCCATGAGGGCGGCTCCGCCTTCAGACATAATGGTACGTACGTCTGCAAAATCGAGGTTGATGCGACCGGGAACCGTGATGAGTTCTGAAATACCCTGAATACCCTGACGCAGAACGTCATCGGCTGCTGAAAAAGCTTCTTCAAGTGATGCGCGTTTGTCAACGATCTGTAATAAGCGATCATTCGGGATCACGATCAGTGTATCTGCCTGCTCTTTGAGTTTGGTGATTCCCATTTCAGCAGCTTGCATGCGCTGAGCGCCTTCAAAGGTAAAGGGTTTGGTGACCACACCAATGGTCAGGGCGCCTACTTCTTTAGCTATCTGGGCAATCACAGGTGCTGCGCCGGTACCGGTGCCGCCACCCATCCCTGCTGTCACGAACACCATATCGCACCCTTTTAATACCTGATAGAGCTCTTCTGAAGATTCCTCAGCGGCTTTGCGGCCTACTTCGGGCACGCCACCCGCACCTCTGCCACGGGTGACCTTTTCACCAATGCGCACACGAGTTTCAGCCTGCGAGAAGAGCAGCGCTTGTCCATCAGTGTTGATCGAAATGAACTCGATTCCGCGTATTCCTTCGGCGATCATACGGTTGACAGCGTTACAACCTCCACCGCCTACTCCTACTACCTTGATGCGTGCAAATGATTCACCTTGTTGATACATATTTGTCTCCATTTTTTCTCCTCCGATCTGCATCGTTCTCCTTAACTTACATTTACTGAGGTAGGAAGCGTTTCACAAGTTCTTTCACGCGTTCCAACACTCCAATAGGCGGTAAGCCTCGCGTGCGGGTAGATCGTTTCACCGCACGGGTAAGAATTCCCGCCCACTTCAGCAATCCCACACTGGTGGAATATGCCGGTGAGTACAACTGATCAACCAGACCATTCAAATCATCCGGCTGGGCAACCCGAACTGGCAAACCCAGAACATCACCTGCCAGATCTCGAATTCCTGGTAATAAACTGGAGCCACCTGTCAATACGATCCCTGCCGGCAGAAGACCGTCATAACCGGATCGTTTCAGTTCCTGTAAGACGAAATTAAAAATTTCTTCAATACGGGCTTCAATGATATATGCCAGATCTGCGTAGTGAAATTCCGTGGCTTCTTCTTCACCGAAAGAGCGAATACTGAATGTGTCGTGATCGTTGGTCGTTGATTCCTTCGCACGACCGTACTCAACCTTCACTTTTTCCGCATCCGGCAGCGAGAGACGCAGCCCATATGCAATATCCGATGTGACCAGATCACCGCCGACAGAAATCACAGTTGTGTACCAAACATTGTTATTGATGTACACAGCCAGGTCAGTTGTGCCACCGCCAATATCACATACCATGACACCCATTTGGCGTTCGGCTTCGGTCAACACCACTTCAGCAGATGCCAGTGGATTCAGCACAAAGGCTTTCACTTTCACATTTGCTGCTTCAACACATTTACGGATATTCTCGACAGAAGCTGCTGAGGCTGTGATGATGTGTGTTTCCACTTCCAAACGGTAGCCGTGCATTCCGATCGGCTCGTTGATCCCTTCTTGACCATCGATGGTAAAACCGCGTTGAATAACATGCAGCACTTCCCGATCATGCGGAATGGCTACCACCTGCGCAGCTTCTAATGCACGATTGATATCGATCTGACTCACAACTCCATTGGTAATGCCCACTGTTCCGCGGCTGTTGATCGAAGAAACATGCGACCCGGCGATGCTTACCAAAGCTGAAGTGATCTCATAACCGGATGAGCGCTGTGCTTTTTCAATGGATTTCGCGATGGCATTGGTTGTTTTTTGAAGATCAATGATCATGCCTTTTCGCATGCCATCGGAGACTTCGATACCAACACCCAGTATGCGAAAAGAATCATCCTCCTCCACACGTGCAATGAGGGTGCAAACTTTGGTCGTTCCTATATCAATACCTACTATGATCTCTTCTTCCATTTTTCTTAATCCAAACGGTAGTATGGTGCATTTATTTGTTCCACGCTGATGAGTGTGGGTGCAGTGGCGGCTTTGATAAGTGTTTTAACGATCTCTTCGATCATATTCATCTTGGCGGTGATATCCTGTAGATCTGAACCTACATATACTTGAAATCCACGGGCATCATTCCAACCCAACCCTCTGCGGGCATCAAACAAGATGGTGCCCTGTTCTGGCAGCAGTTGATTGAGTTCTTTAATAGCCTGATAGGTGATCGGATCGATCTTTTGATAGATATTAAATAGTGCTAAAGTATCGTTTTCTCCTTTCGCAACAACAGTCTTTCTAAGTCGCTTTTCACCTTGCAGAATGATGCTCTCCTCCGGGATGTAGAAGGGAGGTTTTTCATTGGATTCAATGATGAGAGCAATATCTGCGGAACCACGCCCTGGAAGCAGGTATCCTTCTGCATCGATCCACAGGTTCTTACCCTGATAATTCCAGATCAGGTAGGGTTGGCGTTCTTTAACGCGTACGGTAACCCTAGCCGGGAATGAAAGGGAGACCTGCACATCATAAAGCTCGGGGAAATTCTTTATGATGGTTTGCTCGAGCGCCAGCGGAGAGAGCATGAAAATGTGCTGCTGGTCAATATTCAGCACAGAAGTGATCTCCTCTTTTGTCACGCGATTGATCCCTTCGATTTCAACATCGGTTACATGGTAATCTGCTGAACGCCAGGCACTGATCAACAAAAGCAGACTTGCCAGTGCGATGGCTGCACTTAGGAACCGCCAGCTCAAATGAATCTTTGGAGTCGTGTACTCTTTATCATCAATGGCAATATGAGCGAGTGGGTTCTTTTCATCCCGCAGTGGGCGAAAATCATGCTGATTCTCATCAAAGGCTTCAGAAGCAGGGCGCGCAGCCATATGCTCCGCACGGGAATCAACCGTGTGCAGCCATTCTTTCTGCTGTTCCTGGCGTTTCTGCCTTAAGATATCTGACCTTTTCAAAGGCTCAGCATGGTCTTTCTTTTTCATATTAGGCTGAATATTTCCTTTCACTGCGGTTTCTTTCCGCTTTTCGTTCAAATGCCAGATCGATCAATTCATCAATCAATTCCGAATACGTCAAGCCACTGGCTTCCCACAGTTTGGGATACATGCTGATCTTGGTGAAACCAGGGATAGTGTTTACCTCGTTGACATAGATCTGGTTCGTCTCACCATTCAACAGAAAATCAACCCGCGCCATCCCAGCGCAGTCGATCGCTTTGTATGTACGGAGAGCCATATCTTGTATTTCAGCGATCACTTTTTGCGAAAGGGGAGCGGGAATGATCAATTCTGATCGATCATCGATATATTTGGCGTTGTAACTGTAAAACTCATCCGATGGTTTTATTTCTCCGGGTAGTGAGGCGCGTGGATGTTCATTCCCCAGCACACTAACCTCGATCTCACGTGCATTTTCCACACCGCGTTCGATCAAGACGCGGCGGTCGAAACGACATGCCTGTAAAATACCTTCGAGCAGATCAGAATGATTTTTGCATTTACTGATACCTACCGAAGAACCCAGGTTGGCTGGTTTTATGAAAAAAGGGTAGGAACCCAAAGCTTCAGTATTTCGAATGAGTTCGTCGATATTTCTCTCAGCATCTTTGCGGCTGGCAACGATCCAATCGACCACAGGGATGTCATTCGAGCGCATCACATCTTTGAAAAGACCCTTATCCATTCCAACCGCAGAGCCCAGAACACCCGCGCCCACATAAGCAATATCAGCCATTTCAAAGAACCCTTGCAGTGTGCCATCTTCTCCAAAGGTTCCATGCAGCACCGGGAAGATCACGTCTAATTCGGTGAGTGCTTCCATTTTTTCATTTTCGTGTTTATACAGCACTGTTTTCCCAGGTTCGGGAGTGAGGAGCACGCGATAGAGATCTTGAAAAGAATTATCCTGAAACTTCTGCCAGGTATGTTTGCCACTCCACCATTCGCCTGTATGAGTGATCCCTATTTCAGTGATGTCATATTTCAAGGGATCCAGAACGGAAAGGACAGATCTTGAGGACATGAGGGATACCTCATGTTCTCCGGAACGACCCCCAAACAGTATGCCGATGCGGATCTTTTTCATGCGTTCTCCTGTGTTGTTTGGTATGTTTCAAATTCCTGGAAAATCTTTGCATCCCAATCACCAATAAGCTGGATCTCGGGGTGCAAGAAAAATCCGAATTTCTGATGAACCGCGTTTTCAATAGTCTGAATCAAATTCCAAACATCCTGTGCAGTGCCACCAGAAGTATTGATGATGAAATTCGCGTGTTGATCGCTGATCTCTGCTCCACCGCACTTTTTCCCTTTCAATCCAACTGCCTCGATCAACCTGCCAGCTTTTTCATTCTGTGGATTGCGAAATATGGAGCCCATGCTGGGACCAAAGGGTTGGTTTTTCTGGCGGCGTTCTTGGTAAGTTTCGATTTTTTGCAGCATTTCATCATAATCACCGGGTTGCACAGAGAAACTGGCAGCCAGCACTACGCACTCTTCAGAACTGCGTTTCAAGATACTGGAGCGGTATTCAAAAGCCATCATTTCTTTGCCATACACCACTTTTCCCTGTTTTCGGTGCAAGATTTCTGCCTGAATAAAATTATCAGCAGTTTCTTTTCCAAAACAGCCGGCATTGCCATATACTGCTCCACCAACTGTCCCGGGTAGGGTAGCAGCCCATTCGAGACCCGATAACTGGCGGTTGATGGCTTGTCTGGCTACTTTAGACATCATGGCACCGGATTCAGCAGTTACCTGGATATTACCCTGATAACTATGAATACTGAGGTTATGGGCGTGGTTGATGATAACAACCTCGCGAATTCCGGCATCGCTGACCAAAATATTTGAACCACTTCCCAAAACTAATACAGGGAGTCCCAATTCCCAAACCTGGCTGGTAAATGCTTCCAATTCTTGAGCATCTTGTGCAATTAATAATGCGTCTGCGAAACCACCGGTTTGCATGGTGGTGTAATTTTTCATTTGAATATTTTCTTGCAATCTATCACCAAAAATTTCCTGCAAGCACTTCAGATCAGCTTCAAGCATGAGCTCTCCTTTCAATTAAAGGAGTGGATAACTCTCTGGAAAGATCCTGATTGATTCGGTTGGCATCTCCGGCAGAAAGAACCAGCACCACATCACCACTCTTTAATTCTTGCAGTAAGAATTTTGTCGTGTCTTGCAAAGCAGCGATGAAATGCACATTGGTATTCTTAATCTGACCAGCGACCAGTTTGGCAGAATAATCCTGAATTTTTTCACGTGAAGCATAGATCTCAGTAACAATGACCACATCACTATCATGAAAGGCTTCCAGATAATCCTCAAATAATTCCTGTGTTCGGCTGTACGTATGCGGCTGCCAAACTGTGAAAATGCGATTGTGTGGGTATTTTTTTCTGGCAGCTTGAATAGTAGAACGGATCTCGGTAGGGTGGTGCCCGTAATCATCGATCAGGGTAATACCCTGAAAAGTCCCTACAATATCAAAGCGTCGACTGGTACCAGAAAATTTTGCTAATGCTTGAGAGGCAATTTCCACCGAAAGACCTAACCGGTCAATTAATGCCAGAACCGCAGCAGCATTGGATGCATTGTGATCACCAGGGATGGAAAGTTCCTGATCCAGCTTGCTTCCATCCGGGAAGTACAATCTGAAACCGACCCCTTGCTGTTCTTTATGGTGTAGATCCTCCAAGCGGTATTGGCCGGAAGAAGAGCCGTAATAAAGAACAGTTCCAAACTGCTCAGCCCATTTTCCAATTTTAAAGGTCGGGGTGTGATCTGCACAAACCAGCAAAACACCATCTTTTTTCATCTTGCGAATAAGTTCTTTAAAGGCATTGTTATATGCTGCATGGGTGGGGTAGCAATCAGGGTGATCGTATTCCACAATGGTGAGGATGAGATAATCAGGAGCCAAGCCCAGGAACATGAAGTCATATTCATCGGCTTCGACAACAAAGTACTCGCCTTTTCCGGCATGGGCATTACTTTTTAGATCTTTCGATGTTCCGCCAATAATAAAGGATGGGTCGAGATCAAGTTGATTGAAGACCCAGGCTGCCATGGCAGTGGTGGTCGTTTTACCGTGTGTTCCTGCTACTGCGATCACTTTATGGTTGCTGGTTAACGTTTGCAGGAAATCGACCCTTTTCAGAACCGGAATACCGGCAGTATGGGCAGCCTTTACTTCCACATTATCATCTTGTATAGCGGAAGATCGAATCACCATATCGGCACCGG
>DHHD01000027.1:10433-50661 GCA_002403105.1 Anaerolineaceae bacterium UBA4781
CCGATAAAGTGATAGTGTTTTTTCATATAAACATTACCAATACAAAGATAAATGAACCTGCCACTGCATAATAAATGGTAGGGGTTGTCATCCAAACCGGGGGAAGGTAAGGGATCAACGCCAGCGCAGATTCCCCGGCGGGTGTTCCAGTGATGGGTGGGATCAAGATTTCAAATGGATAATTGGCATCCGCCAGGAAAAACCACAACGAACCATAGATCAGATATCCATTTATCCCACCGATGATCAACCCTAGCAAAATATCCTGCAGGCGACCGCGCGCCAGTCTTTCATCCCCTGAAAAACGGGGAATATTGGGTGTCTGATAACCGAAAAAGACCATTGCAATGAAAATGATGATACGCATCCATACTTTGGAGGTAATGGGATTGGAAGCTAAATAGGTTTTCACAAAAGGTACGTATGTCTCCAGAATAGTGATCGCGAAGATCCCCATTACAGCGCTGAATGTGACCAGGATCTCTTTTGTCCAACCTCTAATGGCTCCGATCAAAGCGAACATGATAATGAATATCCAGAAAAGAACTCCCAAACTGATCATGCTGTTGCTCCTTTCTGTTTGTTTTGTGCACTTGATTCCAGAATGATTTCCGCAATTTTCTGAGTTGCGGATGGAGTGGATAATTTACGCATGGCAACTTGCATTTTCTGCAAGCGCTGTGGATCATTAAGCAGATCTAGAACGGTTTGTTTCAATGAACTTGCCAGATCCGCATCCCGCAAGATCAAAGCAGCACCAGATCTCTCCAAATGGTCAGCATTGGTCTTTTGGTACCGCCAGGCGTAGGGGTAAGGAACCAGGATGGCGGGTAAATTGAAATATGGCAGCTCACCCAGTGTTGACGCCCCGGCTCGACAAATTACCAGATCAGCCGAAGCTAAAGCGGCGCCCATATTCTCATGCAAGTAAGGGAAGAGATGATAATGCTTTTTTAATGTACCATCCAGCATTTTTGTATTCTCTTGTGTTTCTTGCCAATTCTCTGAACCGCTGATGTGTACCACCTGTACGGATTTCAGAATCTCAGGGAGCATGGGAACCATAGCACGATTAATGGATTGAGCGCCCTTGCTGCCACCAAAGATCAGCAGTACAGGCAGATCATCCGAAAGGGCTAATTCTTTCCGCGCGCTGTTCTTGTTCCAGCGTGTGATCTCCTTACGCAACGGGTATCCACAGAAGGTTATTTTCTTTTTCTGTGAAATATAGTGTTCTGACTCTGTAGTACTGGTCAGAACGTGATCGGAATATTTTATTAGTACTTTCAATGCCAATCCCGGTTCCACATCCGGAATAAAAACCACTGAGGGAATGCTGCGAGCTGCCAGAGCAACCGGAACAGATAGATATCCGCCGGTTGAGAAGAAGACATCCGGTTGGAAAACACGAATGATCTTGCGCGCTTCTCGATAACCGTGCGCCAATTTACTCAAATTGCCGGGCAATTTGAGTAAACCGACCCCATGGATTCCGGCGGCAGGAATGGCTTTAAAGGGGATACCCAATCGGGTGATCAGCTCATTTTCCATACCATCTTCACTACCGATCCACAGTATTTCATCTACTCTTTTAGTGAGCGTTTGAAGAACGGCGAGAGCGGGATACACTCCGCCACCCGTCATTCCCGCGCAGATCAACAATTTCATCCAAGGGTCTCCCTTCTTCTTTATTTTTTTGATTGGCTGTTGCTCTCGAAACATTTAAAATAAATCCAATACCAGCCAGCACTGTGACCATACTCGAACCACCTGCACTGATGAAGGGCAAAGCGTTTCCAGCGATAGGTATTATATTGACCATCACACAGATATTGATGGCTGCTTCGACGAAAATCCAGATGGTAATACCGGCTGCCAGCAGTTTCCCCAGCAGGTCGGGTGCTTGATTGGCAATATATAATCCTCTCCACAGAAGGAATAGAAAAAGTAAAACAACAATGGATGACCCAAAAAGGCCCAATTCCTCAACGATTACTGCATAGATAGAATCTGTGGGAGCAACCGGTAACCCGGTGAACTTGGTCGTAGCATGCCCAATACCAACTCCCCAGAAACCACCTCTCACGATGGCTTCAATAGAACGCTGTGTTTGATAAGAAGCATTCTGAGGATCCTGCAAACCAGCCACGAAATCACTCACACGGGTATGTGCCGTCGGATAAATGATGATCAAGATCGATCCGATCACCAGTACGATCACGATCACAACGATGATCTGACGGATGTTTCCTCCCCCGATGAAAAACATGATGCCACCCATGAGAACTACCGTGAGCACCGCAGAAAAATCAGGCTGTGCCATGATCAATCCGGCGATCAACCCTAAAATACCGGCTAGCGGTACTAATCCGAATTTCACAGAATCCAATACTTCCTGTTTGGCATACAGCCAAAAAGCCAGATAGATCACAACAGCCAATTTAGCAAATTCAGAGGGTTGGATGGAACCCTGAAATAATGAACGCTTGGCACCCAAGCGGGTTTCACCGTATACAAACGAGACTAAGATCAGAAGGATAATAATAATCGCCATCATGGGGAAGAGAAGCTTTTTAAATCGATGGTAATCAATGGAATAAATCAAAGCTGCTCCGATACATCCAATGAAGACGAAGCGAATCTGACGATTGAATAGATAATCTGGCTTTTCACCCAACGTTGTGACAGAATATTCCCAACCTGCTGAATAAACCATCAGCAAACCGACAGCCAGCAAAGCCAACACGCAAACCAAAAATGGCACATCAATACCAAGGTGAAGAGATCGTTCTTTCTTTTTCATGTTTCCTGGTTTGGTGTTCATTCCAGTGCCTCCACTGCCTTCCGAAACAACTCTCCCCGTTCTTCAAAATCCTTAAAAGCATCGTAACTTGTTCCACCGGGAGAAAGCAGTACCACATCACCATCTTCTATTGTTTGGGCAGCAGCCTGTACTGCTTCGAACAATGTAGGAACTTTTTCTAGTGTGTATGGGAATTGATGTTGTTCGTACGCATCCAGTGCGTTATAGATCAGGTCAGCCGCTTCTCCGAACAGGATAATGTGATCAACGCGAGAGTGAATTTCTGCAGCAAAATCCATCCAGGGTAAATGTTTGTCCCTGCCACCCAGCAATAAAACCAACGGTTCATGGAAGGAGCGAATGGCTGCAAGCGTTCTTTCTGGTGCAGTGGCGATCGAATCGTTATACCAATCCGCGCCATGCCAGCGGCGCACAAACTCCAGCCTGTGGGGGATACCACGGACTTCTGCGATACCTGCTTGCATGGCTTGCACGGAAAAGCCGGCTGCCCAGGCGGTTGCACAGGCGGCCAATGCATTGATCAAGTTATGTTCTCCACGTAAATGAATGGAATCAGTGGAACAAATTTCTTGCTCAAAATCTCCATCTTTTATCCAAAGGGAATTTCCGCGCAGGAAGGTACCTGGTAGATATCCATTCGTTTCATTCAACCCAAAGGAAATTAATTTTCCCTGCACCATGTTGCACAAATTCCAAGCCCCTGGATCTTCACGATTCAAGATGGCAGCATCAGTGGGTTTTTGATAGGTTAGGATATGCGCTTTAGCTGCTGTATAGGCTTGCATGGTGCCGTGCCGGTCAAGATGATTGGGAGTGATATTGGTAATAGCAGCAATAGCAGGTGATATCGTCATCAGTTCCAGTTGAAAACTGGAGAGCTCCAAGACCACAATATCTTCACTCCGGATTTCTTTAAGAAATGGAATCAGCGGAGTACCGATATTCCCACCGATCCAGGCTTTTTGATCTTTTCCACAAGCTTTCTTGGCTATTTCACCTACCATGGTGGTGGTGGTGGTTTTGCCAGCCGAGCCAGTGATCCCGATCGCTTTAGCTTTCAGACCTTCAAACAAGACCTGAGAATCGTTGGATAGAGGGATACCGCGTTTGACTGCTTCCTGAACAATCGGAAGATCAAGGGGTACACCACCTGAAATGCATAGCAGATCAAGCCCTTCCAAAAGGGCAAGCGGGTGATCTCCAAAATGTGTTTGGATATGGTACTCAGCAAAATCATTAAGCAGGTCCGCGAAAGCCTCGATGGGTCGGTTGTCATTCAAGGTGACGAGCGCTTTCTGTTCGGAGAGGAAGCGTGCAAGAGCGATCCCTTGGCGGGCGCCTCCCAGTACAAGCACGTGCATTCCTCTGTAATTTCTCATCTTTATCTCACCATACTGATGGCGATTCCAATTAATACGAACAGCAGATTAATGATCCAAAAACGCTGTACGACTTGTGTTTCACTCCAACCGCTTAGTTCAAAATGATGATGAAGGGGGGCCATTTTAAACAAGCGTTTTCCACCTGAAAATCGGAAATAGGCGATCTGTAAAGCGACACTTAGAACCTCGTTGGTTGGAATAATCGCAATAAGAGGTAGAAGCAGCCAGTGCCCGGTCATCAATGCTACAGTTGCCAGCGCTGCCCCAAGGGCTAATGAGCCATTGTCGCCCATGAATAATTGAGCCGGATGAACGTTGAACCATAGAAAACCTAAAAGGGCACCAACGATCGTGAAGCAGAAATTGGCGAGGAAAGACTGGCCTTGCATCAGGGAAATTACCCCATAAGCGGCAAAGGCAGTGATGGATATCAAACTTGCCAATCCGTCCAATCCATCAGTAAAATTCATGCCATTCGAAAAACCGACGATAATAAAAGTTGCTATAGGGATGAAGGCAACTCCCAATGGAATTGCCTCTGGATACCCAGGCCAGTACAGTTCGGGTACATGCAGCGCATATTTTAAGAGGAAAGCGGTGATCAGAGCGAATATCGTCTGCATCAGAAATTTCATTTGTGCTGACATCCCCAATCCTTTGCGCGGCCCGCGAATGCCCTCCCAATCATCAATGGCTCCGAGGATACTGAAAATGACCATAACACCCAATGGAAGGAGAACGGATAACCCGGAAATATCAAATCCAAGCACTGTGGCTGCATTGAGTAAAATGGTCAGAATAATGACCGGGATGATAATGATGAAGCCTCCCATGGTTGGGGTACCCAGTTTTTCGATGTGGCTTTCAGGGCCATCTTCACGGATGATCTTTCCGATCTTGAAATGGCGCATGAGCTTGATCATGGGACCTCCCCAGATCAAAGAAAGGACAAAGCTCAGAACCACCAGCATAATCGACACACTTGTTTCTCTCATTGTGTTTTCTCCAATGCAGCAGAAATGGTATCCATGCGCAGACCATGCGAACCTTTTATCAAAACCACATCTTCTGCTGTAAGGTTGTATTTCAGGATTTCTACCGCTTCGGCTGAATTATTGACCGAAGTAATGGCGTTTTCAGGTAAACCAGCTTGTCTGGCTGTATCAGCGATAATGCGCCCCAATTTTCCGACGGTGATCAGGTGATTCACAACCACAGCAGCTTTCTCGCCGACCTGATGATGACCAATTTCTTCGTAGGCTCCTAATTCAAGCATGTCACCTAGTACGGCAACTTTATGCCCTTTCAGCTCGTCCAATAGATCCAACGCGGCGAGCATGGATTCGGGTGTGGCATTGTAGGTATCATCCAGGATGAGAGCGCCAGTTTCCGTGCGCACAGCCACCAGACGTAATTGTGAATGCCCTTTTTGCAGCCCAAGGATGATTTCATCCCAGTTCATTCCCATTGCCAGGCCTGCTGCTGCTGATCGTAAAATCGTCTGGACGGAATGCCTTCCGAGCAGGGGTACCTGCACATGGTATTTCAACCCTTGATAATGAATATCAAAAGTGATGCCTTTCAGCCCATTGCCTTGAATTGCATCTGCCCAGAGGTCTGCAGCCGGTGAGAGACCATAGAAAAGTACCTTTGCACGGGTCTTTTCACTCATCGGGCGTACGAAAGGATCATCATAGTTCAAGATCGCTACACCGCGATCAGGAAGTGACTCGATCAATTCTGCTTTGCCTTCAGCGATCATTTGCTGCGACCCGGCGCGTTCGGCATGAACAGTACCGATGTTGGTAACAATGCCAATCTCCGGGGAGGCTATTTCACACAAAAACTTGATTTCACCGGGATAGTAGAAACCCATTTCCAATATTACACATTCCTGTCCATACCCACAGTTCATGAGGGTAAGCGGGAGACCGATCTCATTATTGTAATTACCCGGATTTTTATGAGTAGCAAAATGCTTTCCCAGCACTTCGGCTGCCAATTCCTTGGTAGATGATTTCCCCACGCTGCCGGTAATGCCAATCACCTTCAGGTTTCTGCTTTTCCTTTGATAAGCCGCGATCTTCTGCATTACTTGCAGCGTATCCTTTACTTTAATTCCAAAGGGTAATGGAGGAATGGTGAGTGGCTGGGTTTTATCAATGGCTTCCAGATCTAAAACAGGAAAATCACAGACGATTTCTTGATCAAGAACCACTACTTGAGCACCCGCAGCAATTGCCTGCGGGATAAAAGCATGCCCGTCAACACGCTCTCCTTTAAGAGCAAAGAAGAGCGACCCGGGGATTACACGACGTGAATCGATGGTTGCTTCAGAAAGCATTCCGTTTTCATGCTTGTTGATTTTGATATCAAAAGAACCAAAGAGATCAGTTAATTGGATCATTTTCGCTCCCAACTGCATACAGGGTCTGCCGTACCGAATCAGGCGGTATATTCAGCATGACGACCAGTTTCTCAACAATATCGCGAAAAACCGGTGCGGCAACATAAGAACCCCAGTATCCAATCTCCGGATCGGGCTTCTCAATCCATACATAAACCAGAAATTGTGGATCATCCACCGGACCCCAACCTACAAAAGAGGTATTGGAAAGATTGGAATCATATTCTCCTTCAACGGGAATTTCTGCGGTACCTGTTTTTCCGGCAATACGATACCCATCAACCAATGCTAATGATCCTTCGCCACCTTCCAGCGATTTTGCCAGCAGTTCATTCATGATATCTGCTGTCTTTTCACTGATAGGGACGCTCAATACCTGCGGAGCAGTCTCGTATGTTTCGCCATTATCAATGATCGCTTTGACCACATGCGGTTTCATCATTTTGCCATCATTGGCGATGGCAGCTGCAGCGGTCGCCATTTGAATCGGGGTGACGGCTACGCCCTGACCAAAAGAGTTGGTAGCCAGGTTGATAGGATACCATCCGTCATCTCCTGGAAGGCCAAGCGGCCAAATTTCTTCTCCACCCAAATCGATATTTGTACGGCGGCCGATACCGAATGCCTGAAGATAAGAATAAAATGCATCAGCTTTTAATTCTTCGGTAGCGATCTTTGCCAAACAAACATTAAGAGAATGCTGCATACAGCCAAGTGCATCCTGCTCCCCCCAAGATTTCCGGTTCCAGTTATAGATATAGCTGCCAAAGTATTCAAAATACTGGCCAACATCGAATGTAGCATCAAGCTCAACTTCACCCGAATCGAGTGCTGCAGCCATGGTGATTATTTTGAAAACTGAACCAGGTTCATAGGTTTCAGAGATCGCGCGGTTGAAGGGGGTTGTATCTTCCAGTTCTTGTTCGTAGATCCAGTATTGGTTGAGATTGATACGTGGTTGAGAAGCCATTGCCAGGATTTCTCCATTTTGAGGGTTCATGACAATGACAGTGGCTGATTCAGCCTTGTAATGTTCTACCGCTTCATCCAGTTTTTCCTCGACCATCGCTTGGATCTCACGATCAATGGTCAATACCAAACTGGCTCCAGAGGGAAGGATAGGGGTTTCTTCGATCATATATGGGTCAAGGGGAATTTCAACCGTTACTGGTGGACCTGAAAGAATATCATTATAGTATTCCTCGACACCATAGAATCCTTCTCCATTTTTACGGTCGCGAAATTTATAAAATCCGAGCACATTGGCAGCCAAGGTATTCTCCGGGTAGCTGCGCTGTAAATGAGGATACCAGACCATGCCCCGCAAGCTGGGCAGGTCTGGATCCTCCCCTTCAGGATTGAGCGTTTCATACTCATCCTTGATATTCGATAAAGCATTTACGATACCAGATGGTAAAAAGTCGGCGATGATACCGTAGATATTTTTTCCTTCTCCATAATCCAATGAAGCGGTTTCGAAAGCCTTTTCAGCATCTACATCTGGAATCGCAGAAAGTGTTTCAGCGATAGTGGAAGCATTTTTCACGTATTGCAACAGAACACCTACTTCATATACCTCTTCATTACCTGCCAGTAGATGCCCCCAACGATCGTAGATATTCCCGCGCTCGGGATATACAGTTCTCTTTTCATAGGTATACTGCTCATCTGCCCATTCACTTAATTTAATATATTCATTGCTGTTTTGAATGCGGAATATTTGAAAAATGATCATAATAGCAATGAATGAACTGATCGCCCCGATGAGGTTCAGCCGAGCACCGGATTTATACTTCATGGCTCGACCTCTTCGCTGGAAGTGGTGAATAAGAAATCACCCAAGAAATCAAGAAGTGATTCTTGATACGCGGAATTGAGAACCACATCCCCCACCGAATCACTACCCGGTACAGGTGAGGTCAACTTGACAGTACGACCCGGGTATGAAGGCAGAACCATATAAGCGATGTTTAGCGAGGAGATCTGACTGAATCCCAATTTTTCGGCTCTTTTTGTCATATTGGAATATGAAAGAAGCCAAGCTAACTGTGTATTTTCATTAGCAACTGTGCGCTGCAGTTCTTCTTTTTTATCCAGATAAGAACGGATCTCCAATCCTGCAGACGCAGCTTGAGCACTGAAAACCAGATATAAAGCGAAGACAGTTCCCAGGGTAATCACAGGCAAGACATACAGGCCCAGTTTCTGGATCTGTTTACGACGGGGTGTCTGTTTGTATGCCTGAATAAATTTCTTTGCCATAGTTTTTATCCGATTTTCTGCGCAACCCTTAACTTTGCACTGCGCGATCGGGGATTTATTCTAATCTCTTCATCAGAAGCGGTGGCAGGTTTTTTTGTAAGAATTTTCAAACTGGCTTTATGATCGCAGGTGCAAACAGGCTGCTCTGGAGGGCAGATGCAATCTTTGGATTCGCGTTTGAAAATTTCCTTTACAATCCTATCTTCAAGCGAATGAAAGGAAATCACTGCGATCATCCCACCAGCGCACAGTTGTTTAATTCCCAGACTGATCCCTTCTTCCAATACCGTGAGTTCTTGATTAACTGCGATTCGCACTGCCTGAAAAGTTCTGGTCGCAGGATGAATTTTCGAATGGCTGCCATGGTAAGCTGACAAGACCACCTGTGCCAGTTGGGTGGTGGTTTTGATAGGGCGCGCAATACAAATGGCTTTTGCAATAGCGCGTGCCTTCGGTTCTTCTCCGTAATTCCAGAGAATGGAAGATATTTCTTCTTCGCTCCAATTGTTGATCAAGTCGTATGCGCGGAAGTCACTGTGATCGTTGAAGCGCATATCGAGTGGTCCTTCTTTGTTAAAAGAAAATCCTCGATCCGCGGCGTCAACCTGCATTGAAGAAACACCCAGGTCGAAGAGAATTCCATCCACGCAACTCCAATCCATTTTTCGAAGACAGTCTTGCATTTCAATATAAGAAACGTTAAAAATGGTTACTCGTGATGAGAATTTCTGTAATCGCTCTTCTGCAATAATGACTGCGTTTTGGTCTATATCCAATCCAAGTAATAAGCCAGTAGGCTGGCTAGCAGCGAGAATTGCTTCTGCATGGCCACCGGCACCTAAGGTAGCATCCAGGTATTTTCCATCCCTGATGGGTTTAAGATATGCGAGTACTTCCCGGTTTAATACAGGAATATGGGGATACATCTGATCGGCTGATTTCATGGCTCCTCGAATGTAAGGTCCAAGTATTCAAGTTTCTTATCCTTTAGATCAGATTTTTGCAGTTGATCCGATTCTGAATTCCACTGTGAAGCTGACCAAATCTCGAAATAATCGCCTGACCCGGTGATGACCACATTGAGATCCAGTTTGACCATGTCGCGCAGGTTTTGTGGAATTAGAATTCGCCCCATTTTATCGGATTCAACCAGCACGCCGTAAGAATAGAACATGCGGCGGAGTTTGCGTGCAAACGGATCCATGATATTATGTGTGCGCAATTTGTGAGATAATATTTCCAGATTATGTTGACTCATACACATCAGGTTATTATCAAAACCCAGCGTGATATAAGTGCCTTCTTCGAGATCCTCACGAAAACGGGCAGGGATGGTCAATCTCCCTTTATCATCAATTGTGTGTTCGTATTGCCCGAAGAACATCTGTTCTACCTCTTGGAATAACCAGAACGCCGGTTTCTACCGGCGTTCCACTTTCACCCATTATTCTCCACTTGTTCCCACATTATATATGATTTTGGGACGTAATTCAAGGCAAATTAATCAATTTTTTCAAGCAATATTAATCAATCTAAGGTGAAAAATCAGCACCTTTTTGAAGCAAAATCATGTTTTATCTGTAAAATAAGGGGTCACTGGTAAGGAAATAAAAAAAAGAGAAGCAATGCATGACTTGCTTCTCTTTTCGTTGAACCTGATGATTTTATTTGAAACAGGTTGAGGGTTTGATACTGCTATCTCGACTTCCGCAAAAAGCAGAACTGCTGCTCAAGCGACCGGTGAACAGATCTTCTGATTCATCCATATACATGGTGAATTCCCCATCTGTACCATCGGTGTTTTCCCATGTGCCTATCACGGTTCCACCATCTTCTTGAATTGTGCCAATGAAAGAAATGGAATTATGATTTGTTAATACAGTTGAGCCGCTGACATTATCTCCCTGAACAAGAAAATCAATCGTGTAACCTTTGCTGCTATCTCCCATCCAAATAGTCCACTGATCATCCCAATCTACATCCATTACTACGATTGCAGTCGAAGCAGGTGTAGCTGCAGAATCTGCTGCTGTATCTTCGGGGACGGCTGTTACAAGAACAGTGATCACCTGGGGTGCTAGCGTGGGAATAACAATTTCCTCTTCACTGCCCTGGAAGAATGGGAAACTGCAAGCTACCGAAATGATAGCCAAACAACAAATTGAAATAACTGCGAGATTGAGGGGCTTTCTCATTGGGTTCCTCCTATTCGATTCAATATAATTGTATGTAAAACGCTAAAAAATACAATATCGTTTCAAGGTTCATTTTACATGCGAAATTGAAATTAATCACGAATTTAAAACATCTGTATTAAGGAAAGGGAGGAAGATAAATTCCATTTTGAGTTATTTGTGGTAAAATAACCCCCGTGATGGAACTTCCATCGGAATAGAGATCTTGCCAGGTTCAAAGCACCTTGCTGGTTTCAGAAGGGTGCTTTTTTTATTAACAGGAGAAAAAATGGATTTATTTTTTAAAGATTTTGGTTTGGATGAACAATATTTACAGGCGGTTGAACAACTTGGTTTTCACCAACCGACTCCCATTCAGCAATCAGCGATCCCATTGATGCTGGAGGGTATGGATGTTTTGGGGCAAGCCCAAACTGGAACCGGAAAAACCGCTGCATTCATCCTTCCTATTTTGCAAAATACACAACCCGGAATTGGATATATTCAAGCGCTGATCTTAGCTCCTACTCGTGAATTGACAACGCAAATTGCTCAAGAAGCCAAACGGATCGCACAATTCTCAGCTACCCGCATTACAACTGTCTATGGCGGGCAATCCTACGATATTCAAATTCGAGAATTAAAAAAAGGAACCGATATTGTGGTTGCAACCACCGGTCGCTTAATGGACTTGATCCGCAAAAATGTGATCGATCTAACACAGGTACGCTATCTGGTTTTAGACGAAGCAGATGAAATGCTGGAAATGGGTTTCATAGAAGATATCGAAGAGATCTTAAAGCATTTGCCAAATGTAGAACAAAAAGCTTTGTTTTCTGCAACCATGCCAAAAGCGGTACGTATGCTGGCTGATAAATATCTGGTAGAACCACAAGAGATCATGATCAATCCTACCAACCGCACGCTGGATGAGATAGACCAGCGCTGTTATTTTGTGCGTGAGGATAGTAAATTCTCGGCCTTGCTGAAGATCCTTGAAATGGACATGGTACAGAGTGCACTGGTTTTTGTACGCACGAAACGCCGTGCTCAAGAACTGGCGGATGACCTGGCAACGTTGGGTTATGCTGCCCGCGCCATGCATGGAGATCTCAACCAAAAACAACGCGAATCGGTGTTATTGAGTTTTCGCAAACACCAGATCACAATGATGGTAGCGACAGATGTGGCTGCACGTGGATTGGATATCAAAGGGGTCTCGCATGTGATTAATTATGATAGCCCCGCTGATGCTGAAGATTATATCCACCGCATTGGCAGAACCGGGCGAGCTGGATGCCGTGGGAATGCAATTTCCTTTTTGACAAAAAAAGAAAGCGGCAAACTGCATCAGATCGAGTCTTTCTCTCACCAGAAGATCCAGGAATGCTCTGTACCTTCACGTGGAGAAATTCTGGCAAAGCGCGATGAGAGTTATGTTCAAAAATTGGTGGAACAATTAAATAGCCCTGATCTGGAACGCGAACGTGCTCTTGTAAAACAATTGATGGATCGTGATTATTCGGCGCTTGATCTGGCAGCAGCCGCAATCCATCTCATGCGAGGTAGTGAGAATCCTGTACCAGAAGAAAACCACAAACTGGAAAAGACTTCTCGCCGGGAAGAAACCTATAAAAATGATTTTCCGAAGGAATTTAAACGGAATTCAAAAAAACACAGTTCCCATTCCTCAAAGAAATATGCTGATGATTCCTACGTACATGAACAAGAAAAAGGGATGGTTTGCTTGAAAATGAACCTGGGTAAAAAACAAGGACTTCGACCTGGGGATGTAGTAGGAACGATCACCGGTGAACTGGGTGTTTCCGGTAAAACCATTGGAAAGATCCACATTTTTAATGACCATACTCTATTGGATGTATCTGAGAACCATGTGCAGAACATTCTGAAGAACAGCAATGGACAGTACAAAATGAATGGAGTTCCGGTACATTTAATTAGAGCAGGCTGATCTATTTTATAAAAAGAAAAAGGGGCTGTCCCAAAAGTCTGGATTTTTCTTTTTTGACAAGCAATTGTGGGAGAAAATCTATAATAAATGCCCTGCCGTGGGGCGAACAGACCCTCCAGCATGCAAAGTTTGGCATTTAGTGGGAGATGAAAAAGGGGAAGTCTACTTTTTAGACAGCCTCTTTTTTTGTTCTTCTTGTTTTTTCCTTAATTCGGCTTTAATCTCTTCGGCTGGCTTTAAAGGGGAGATCTGTTCATGACAGGGCTCTTTGGTGCGATCGACTCTCCAGTAATAGAGTTCTTCTTTTTCAACCGGGTTGTGCTTTAATTCGTTCAAATACTCTACAAGCATTCGTGCTGATCGAACCATGATGTACGTGCAGCGTGACGGAGTGCCATCTAAAAAATCACCTTGTGCAAATTAAGTTTTCCCTTCTCCTGCAAAGTAATCTGGGATATTATTTGAGGTGAAGAATCCAGGATGGATGAATCTGGAAAATATTTGTCGCGATTATCATTTATTAATAAATTCATTATGAGGTAGCTATGAAAAAAGTTTGGATAGACACAGATCCTGGCATTGATGATACTTATGCCATCGCCATGCTGCTGGCGGATCCGCAGATCGAGATCACCGGAGTTTCAACCGTTTTTGGGAACGTGACAGTTGAGAAAACTACAAGGAATGCAAAACTCCTGATGGAAGCAGCCGGCAAAGAGCATTTACCACTGGCACGTGGTGCAGCCATTCCTTTGTATGTTCCACTGGATACCTCACCTTTTGTACATGGTGCAAATGGGTTGGGAGATATGCTCCTGCCTGAAGCACATATGCAGGAAAGTGCCTTGCGTGCACCGCAAGCCATCATTGATGCCATTCTGAACAACCCACATGAGGTTACCCTGCTGCCGATCGGACCGCTGACCAATATTGCCATGGCAGTCATCCTTGAACCAAGAATTATTGACCTCGTAAAAGAAGTGGTGATCATGGGAGGAGCTGTGCATTGCCCAGGAAATATCACCCCGGCTGCTGAAGCGAATTTCTTCCACGATCCACACGCTGCTCAGATCGTTCTCAGTGCAGGTTGGAAGGTGGTGCTGGCAGGTTTGGATGTGTGTAGTCAAGGTTTGATCCCTCAGCAGTTGTTGGAGAAGATTGGAAATGGAAAAAGCCCGTTGGCTCCGTATATGAAGGGTTCCTTGCCTTTCTTCCAAAATTTTCTTAAACTCTTTGAAATGGGAAATACAGTAACCCTGCCGGATACGCTCGCTTCGGCGTATTTGCTGAATCCGGATATGTTCACAATTGAAAAGGCATATCTGTTTGTTGAAACGGAAGGCAATTGCATGGGGCAGTCGCTGGCGGTACCGCGCGGAAAATGGTATGAAGATCCCAATAGTAAAAGACGCTATACAGCCGATGACCATATTGGATCGGTGGATGTGCTGCTGGATGTAGATCAGGATGAATTCCAAAAGCTGATCGAAAACTATTTAGTTTGATCGTCAAGGTGAATTTTCAAAAAAGAATTCTGATCACAGGCTGTCTGCAATATGTAAATTCAAGTTGAAAATATCTAGCCGGGATTGGATATTGATGCAAGGGACGGCATTGTGTTTATTGTGCTTTCTTTATATGTTATTTTTATAATGAGCGGTGTTTCTATTATTCCTTAATGGTCAATTACAATGATAAATTTAATCACCAGGGGCATTGTATAATATCTTTATCTCATTAACCCCAATACTGCATTTAGAGGAAAGGTGGTTTCAATGGTGATGAAGAGGAGTCTTTTCGATATACTATGTATTTTTGTAGATTTACAAAAGGAAAATCGTTGATAAGAAAACATGCCGTTGGTTTTTCGCGGTATGTTTTTTAAAATTAAAAATAGATAAAAAGGTTCAATAAACCTTTAGAAAAATCTGGAAAAATGTCTCATATTCCTGAAAAGAAAGAAGCAGCAGTAAAAATAGAAAATAAAAAAGCGGTTGGTTCAATTAAAATCGATTCTTTTTATAAAGCTATCGTTGAAACGATCCGTGAACCACTCCTGATCCTTGATTCTGATTTGCGAATTATTCATGCCAATAAAAGTTTCTATAAGGTATTTAAAGTAAATAAAAGCGAAACAATTGGAAATCTCATTTATGAACTCGGAAATCGCCAATGGGATATCCCTAAATTGCACACGCTTCTGGATGATATTTTAATAAAGAATCATCAATCTATGAATTTTCAAATTGAAAGCAATTTCCCGGTTATTGGCGAACGGATCATGCAATTAAATGTCAGGCGTGTCATTCAGCAAAAGAAGAATCAGCAATTGATTTTATTAGCAATAGAAGATGTAACTGACCATATTCTGGTCGAAAAATCCTTGCTAATTTCCGAAGAGAAATTTCGGAGAGCTTTTGAGACAGCGCGGGATGGAGTATTGTTGATCGATAAGATCAGCGGGAAGATCGTCAATTCCAACCTATCTGCGCAAAATTTGTTAAATTACAGCAGTGATGAGCTGCTGGAATTGAAATTGTGGGAAATTGGATTTCTTCGAGATGAAAAGCAATTTTCTGATGCAAATCTGGCATTGGAGAGGAAAGGTCTACTCAATTTTAATGATGTATCGGTTAAAACCAAAGATAAAACCGAGATAAATGCAGATGTCTATTTAATGGATAAGGCGAAAGTCATTCAATGCAACATTCGAGATATCACTGACCGAAAGCTGCTTATTGATGAATTGATCGAAAAAGAAGGGCGTTATCACGACCTGTTCAACTATATCAGCAGTGGTGTAGCTGTATATGAAGCAGTGGAAGATGGCAACGATTTTATTATTAAAGACTACAATCCCGCTGCAGAAAAAATTGATCACAAATCTCGCTCAGAAGCCATTGGGCGCAAAGTAACGGATGTCTTTCCGGGCATCCATGAGATTACTTTACTCGAAACATTCCGGAGAGTGTGGAAAACCGGTCAACCTGAACAGCACCCTATTTCTTTCTATAAGGACAAAAATCTGACTGGCTGGAGGGGAAACTTTGTTTACAGATTACCCTCCGGGGAGATCGTGGCGGTTTATAACGATCTGACAGACGTGAAGAAGGTTGAAGCACGCGCCATGTGGTTGGCATCCTTCCCGGAATTGAATCCGCTCATGGTGCTTGAAATTGATAAAAACAACCACATTGAATATATGAATCCGGCTGTAAAAAAGCAGTTCCCTGATATTGAAGCTAACAGCAAAAGTCATCCATTTTTTAATAATATCTCGCCAGCGATTAAGAGCCTTCAAAAAGAAAATATTGAAAATACAACCACCGAAGTAAAAGTTGGCATCAACTGTTTTCACAGATCATCTGCTGTATTAAGAATAGTCCGAACTTTAGAATTTATGCCTATGACATTACAACTAGAAAACAAGCCGAATTAGCGCGCCAGGTATTGTTTGAGATCGTACAAGCAGCGATCGCCACTGAAGATTTAACAGAGTTTTTCATTCAACTGCATGCATCAATCAGCAAGATCGTTGATGCAGAAAATTTTTATATTTTTCTCTATGATAATAAGAAAGCAATTTTTAATATTGCGTTTTCAACGGATACAGTCAGTTCTCCTTTTCAAATTCTGCAAATGAAAAAATGCCTTGCAACTACAACATTCGGAAATCAACAATCATCCATCTTTTCCAAAGAGCAGCTCAAAAAACTGCAGAAAAAAAATGTTAAAGATCCTAATGGAAAAAGGCCACTTTCTGGTTTATGTGTCCCTTTGAAAATATCTGATGATACGATCGGGGTTGTGTCGCTGCTGGATTATGAAAAAGAGGATCGTTTTCAGGATAGTGATAAAGAACTATTTAATTTAATTACAGGTCAAATTGCCCAGGTTATTCTGCAGAAACAAACTCAGAACGACCTGATTAAACGCAATCGAATGCTGCGGATGCTCAGCGAAACGAACAGGCAATTAATTCATGCTGAAAATGAAAAAGAGCTACTGGAAGCTGTCTGTAAAATTATTGTTGAGGATGGCGGCTATCGCATGGCATGGATCGGGTATGCAGAACAGGATCCTGAAAAGAGCGTAACGCCGGTCGCTCAAAAAGGATTTGAAACCGGGTATCTGGATACTGCACATATTACCTGGGCGGATACCAAACATGGACGTGGACCCACCGGTATTGCGATTCGTACCAATACGATTTCTCTTGCACGAAATGTTCAAGATGATCCGAATTATCTACCTTGGCGCGATGCTGCCATCAAGCGTGGATATAAATCGTCTATTGCTTTTCCTTTAACCATTTCGGAGAAACCTATTGGCGCATTGAATATCTATTCAAATAGATTTGATGCTTTTGATGAAGAAGAAATTTCTTTGCTTGCAGAGTTAGCGGGCGATCTGACCTATGGAATTGCATCATTACGGATGAATGAAGAGAAAATTCTTGCTGAAAAAACACTTTGGGAGAGTGAAGAGAAATTTAAATTTGTTTTCGAAAACTCCGTTGAGGGGAAAGCAATTACATTTCCATCGGGTGAAATGCAAGTGAACAAGGCTTTCTATGAATTGCTTGGGTATTCTGAAGATGAAATACGGAATAAGAGCTGGCAGGATGTTACTCATCCTGATGATATTAATATGACCCAAGACGAGATGAATTCTCTTCTCTCTGGTAAAAATACCTCAATACAGTTTTCAAAGAGATATATCAAGAAAGATGGATCTATCATTTGGGCAGATACGCTTACATCCTTACGACGCGATGAAAAACAGAATCCGATGTATTTTATTACGGCAGTAATTGATATTACCAACCGGGTAACAATGGAACAAGAGTTGAAAGAGAGTGTGGAGTTCCAGCAATCTGTATTTGAAACTACTTCTCTGGCAACCACCATTATCGACAAAGATATGACCATTTTGAAAGCCAATAAAGAATTCGAAAGGTTGTCTGGTTTTTCCAAGGAAGAAATTGAAGGGAAAAAGAAATGGATTGAATTTGTCGCTCCGGAATATCTGGAAATGATGATGGATTATCATGACCAGAGGCGAACTGATCGTGCGAGAACGCCCAAACAATACGAATTTAAATTCATTACCAGGAAAGGTGATCTCAAAGATATTTTCCTGAATATCGATATGATTCCGGGAACTCGGAAAAGCGTAGCTTCTCTCTTTGATACCACCGAACGCAAACGAGACGAGAAAGCCCTGCGAGAAGCAAATACAATTATCAACCGCAGTCCGGCTGTGGCATTTCTTTGGAAAAATAAATCCGGCTGGCCAGTGGAGTTTGTCTCGGAGAATGTAAAAGAATTATTTGGTTATTCTGTTCAGGAATTCAAAGATGGGGAGATTTCGTTTAACGAGACCATTTATAGCATTGATCTTGAAAAAGTAGGTGAAGAGGTAACACGATACAGCAAAATCGAAGGGCTGCGCTCTTTCTCTCACCAACCGTACAGGATTGTGACCAAAAACAAAGAAATCAAGTGGGTTGAGGATATTACCTATATCCGTAGAGATAATAAGGGAACTATTACGCATTATGAAGGAATCGTGTTTGATGTTACCAAGCGTAAAATGATTGAAGATAAACTGCAAATGAGCGAAAATAAATATCGTTCCGTTGTAGAATATGCTCCTTTGTTAATAAGCAACTTCCTTCCAGATGGGACGATTACTTTTGTGAACAAAGCATATTGTGATTTTCGCGGAAAAAAATATGAAGATGTGATTAGAACATCAATATTTGCCACCATTCCTGACCAGGATAGGGAAGAATTAATTGAAAAGCTAGCTGCGTGTACGCAAGAATCACCAGTAATAGTAGTGGAAAACAGGGTTGATAAAAATGGAGAGATGCGCTGGGTGCGCTGGACGGATTGCGCGTTTTTTGATAATAATGGTAAAGTAATTTACTACCAATCATATGGGCAGGATATTCACGAACACAAACATGTAGAACAATTGCTGCAAGCACTCAATCGTGCAGCTGTCGCGATGGCATCTGTTCTGACAAAAGACGAGATCTTTAACGTCATTGCAGAAGAATTACGCAACCTCGATACCTCGTGTATGTTTTTCCCAATCGATAAAACAGGCAAAAAGCTCTTAACAAAATACTTGTTTTATGATTCAAAATCCCTGGAGAAAGCCGAGAAATTGATTGGAATTTTGCACGAGGATTTTTCTTTCCCGATCAATGCTGTAAAAGTTTACAAAGAAGCAATTCAACAAAAAAAGGTCATTTTTGTTGAGAATACTGAGGATCTTTTACATCAAATCCTACCTAACCCTTTACGTGGTTTCAGTAAGCTGGTCATTGAATCATTGCATGCTTCAAAGAGCATCATGGCTCCGCTGATCGTTGAAGGAACGGTGCTTGGAATCTTCTCTGTACAATCAGATTATTTACGTGCAGATGACGTACCAATTTTTACAATTTTTACGGATCAACTCTCAGGTGCCTGGAAAAAGATAGAATTACTGCAAGATTTGAAAAAGACGATCGACGGTACCATTCTCACCATTGCGGCGACCGTTGAAATGCGTGACCCCTACACGGCCGGACATCAAACACGTGTAGCGGATCTGGCGACAGCGATCGCCAGCGAGATGCACCTTTCCGATGAACAGATCGAGAGCATCCACATGGCGGGCATTATTCATGATCTGGGCAAGATCAATGTGCCGGCTGAAATTCTCAGCAAACCTGGAAAAATTTCTGATCTTGAATTCGAGATCATTAAAACCCATCCTAAAGTCGGTTATGACCTGTTAAAAAAGATCGAGTTTCCATGGCCGATCGCTCAGATCGTCTTGCAGCATCATGAAAAAATGAACGGTTCAGGCTACCCGCAGGGTCTCAAGGGTGAGGAAATAATGATCGAAGCCAGAATAGTATGTGTGGCTGATATCGTTGAAGCGATGTCATCACACCGACCCTACCGTCCGTCGTTGGGAATTGAGAAAGCATTAGCTCAAATAAAAAATGATAAAGGGACATTACTTGATCCGGATGTAGTAGACGCCTGTTTGAAATTATTCACTCATGGTTATCAAATGTTGGTGGATCAAAATAAATCCTATTAATTGATCCAAGAATATTCTTTCTGTGGTTGCAGTAACGTAAGTTGAGACCTATATGATTTCTTGCACAATAATTTAATGCAATCTAAAATGCTGCATTAGGTAAGTTTTTAAAAGTTTCGTTACCCGCGCAATTTCTTCATCTGCTCCTCGTGGTGCTTCTGGCCATTCATCCACTTTAACCCCCCAATATTCACGTGGAGCATCAGGATATCTGCCAATGACGTGCACATGCACATGAGGAACCCCGTCTCCGATCACAAAGGAATAGACATGTATCATTCCCAAGGTTTCCATTAATGCTTTGGAAATTCTTTGGGTAAAAAGGCCGATCATTTCTGCTTCGGATTCTGTCAATTCTGATATTTCCGGGATATGGCGTTTGGTTTCAATAAAAACATGTCCCAGATAATGGTCTTTTTCCTTGCCATAGGGTAAAGCGTGTGAAATGAAAATCAACTCATTCTCAAAGATAGGACCACCCGGGGTGAGGATCTCCCCTCGCTGTTTTTGGCATACCATGCAATCCAGGGTAGAATCTGAGCTCATTTTCTAATTATATTCATTCCTTGCATGTGATATATTGCATTGCTGGAAAACCGTTTCATACTTTCTGCGTATATAAAATGATCTTTAATTGATTATGGAGAAATTATTATGAAAATACTGGTAATTTATGATTCTGTATTTGGAAATACCGAGAAAATTGCCCAGGCGATCGGTACTGCAGTGAGCACGAAAAAGGATGCGGTAGTAAAGCGTGTGGCAGAGGTAAACAGTGAAGATCTGCAGGGTCTTGATCTGCTGCTGGTTGGTTCCCCAACGCGCGGATTTCGCCCAACTGAAGCCATAGCTGCTTTTTTGAAAAATTTATCTGTTGGGGCTGTTCAGAATGTAAAAGCAGCAGTTTTTGATACACGTATTCCCATCGATTCCATTAAACCTGCTATTTTTCGCTCCATCGTGAAAAAAGGTGGATATGCTGCCCCGGTCATGGCTAAAGAATTAGAAAAGAAGGGCGCCACAGTGATCACTGAACCGGAAGGTTTCTTTGTTAAAGGCTCAGAAGGACCATTGTTGGAGGGTGAATTGGAGCGCGCGGCTGCCTGGGCAGAAGCATTTTTAAAGAAATAATTACCCGTTTTGTAAAAAGGAAGAAAAACACCATCCTAATCAGGGAGAGGATGGTGTTTTTAATTCAAACATCGACTTACTGGAAGATAAAGAAACAACCACAAACAATCCCTTACCTCTATCCCGGCGATGTTTTTCCAATAAAATATCCAGTTCTCATTTGATAGTTTTAGATAGGTTTTTAGGATAGGATTCAAGCAGGTTTACATCAAAGGAGTACAGGAATGAAAAGATATTTGCCATTTGCAGCACTGTTTGTTGGTTTAGCGATGGATATCCTTTTTTGGAAGAAAACGCTAGGTATTTCCTTCACGATCTTCATTATTCTATGTTTGGCGCTTGGATTTTGGCTGCTGCATTTGCAGCATATCCGCCCAGCCAGGAATACATTTTTTCTTTTAATACCAATCCTAATATTCTGTGCATTGACCTTTGTGCGAAAAGATCCACTCACAACATTTCTGAACTATGTTCTTACTCTCTTTTCTGCTGCTGTACTGGCGATGACATTTCGCAGTGGTAACTGGATAGCATACAATGTACGTAATTATCTTGCTAATTTCTTTCAATTGATCGGCAGCTTGTTCGTTCATCCGAAAGATCTGGACCCACATGCAGATCCCCAACAGGCTGTTGAAAATCCCGCGCCAAATCGAAAACTTTTCCTCTCGATTTTAAGGGGGATATTGCTGGCGCTGCCAGTTCTATTCATTTTCACTCTGCTCCTCTCTTCAGCCGACATGGTCTTCGCCCAGAAGTTGGACGATCTTTTTGCAAACTTTCGTATGGTAAATATTGGGGAATACCTTTTTCGAGGTGTATATATTTTGCTTTCTGCTTATTTCTTTGCTGGGCTTATCCGTCATGCTGCTGTACGCAGCCAGCAAGAGAAATTAATTGGAGTCGATAAACCCCTGTTTTCACCGTTTCTCGGTTTTACAGAAACCTCTATCATTCTGGGGAGTGTTATTCTCCTTTTCAGTGTTTTTGTGACCATTCAATTTCGTTATTTGTTTTTTGGAGAGAGCAATATCACGCTTGCCGGATTTACCTACTCTGAATATGCCCGGCGTGGCTTTGTAGAGTTGGTGGCAGTGGCTGTATTCAGCCTGCTGCTGCTCCAAGGTCTGGGTGCGATCACAAAGCATGAGACCAGGCAACAAAAAAAGACCTTCTCCATATTAATGACCGGACTGGTTGCCACAGTCCTGATCATATTGGTGTCTGCTTTCCAGCGCCTTCTCTTATATGAATCAGCCTATGGTTTTTCTGAACTGCGCACCTATGCTCATGTATTCATGATCTGGTTGGGGATCCTACTGGTGGCTGTCTTGATCTTTGAAATTACAGAACACCAGCGGGTATTTGCCAATCTGGCTCTGGTTGTATTGATCGGATTTACAGCAACGCTTAATTTCTTGAATGTGGATGCTTTTATTGCACGCCAGAATATCAATAAGGCAATCCAGGGGGAAGATTTGGATGTAGCTTATCTGGCAATGCTTTCGGAAGATGCTGTACCGGTGCTGGTGAAAACCTATTCATCCACCGAGATTCCCTCCACAGTGCGGGATGAAATTGGCGCCGCGCTGGTTTGTCATACTACGATAAATGAAACGGAAAATTCTCAAACGAAACCATGGCAGTCATTCCACCTTTCAACCTGGCGTGCAGAACGTGCAGTAGAGGAAATCAAGGAAAATCTGGCGGAGTATCAGGTTCAGGAAGATACCTGGCAGATCACGGTGATCAGTCCAAACGGAATGGAATATGCTTGTCAACCTTCCACATTGTTTGATTGATGTCGCAAGTGCAAAACACAGTTGGAATAGTTGCTCTGGTAATACTTCGGTCAGTGGCGTTTCAGCACCTGTTAATGTTGAAAGGAAGCAGTTGAGGAGTCTACTCAGTGTTTCCTTTCATTTCCGCTGGTTTAAGGCGATTAAAACATAAATCGAGTGTAAAAATCCACTTTTTTCTTCCTATATAATGAATGAAGCCGCGCATTAAATTTAGATTAATTTCTAAAAGAAAAAGATTTAACCAGCGAGGTAAAAATGAATGAGATTATTTGTAAAAAGTGTAAATTATCGAACGATGCACTTCAGGAATACTGCCAGCTATGTGGCGCGAATCTACAAGGCGGGAAAGATAGTGTGCCGGGGAATATCTTCCAGGTAAGGATGCAATACCAATTCCTAGATACTTTCATTGCGTGGGAAAAAGATACCCTATATGTTATTCCAATGACAATGGTAGCCGCTGCCGGTGGCGGTGGAGCAGTGGGAATGGTTTCGGTCCTGGCAGTTAGAAAGATTCAGGAAGATAAATATAAGAAAGAAGTTTTCCCTCTTCCGCTTGATGAACAAGTGACCATTCAACATGGGATCAGTGTGAAACTCGATGAAATTACCCAGATCAAAGAGAAAAAAGGGTTCCTGGGTGTTGGCATGATCTTTGTTTATTCCAAAGATAAGAAACCAATATTTACCGTGTCCGGTTCAAAATCTGAGAAAGAGTTTTTTATTCAAAAAGCACAATCCCATGGACTTGAAGTAATTCTGAAATAATTGCCCTTAATTTTCAGAATAAAACATTGGATTTGGCTGGTTCATTGCTTTTCCTCTTTTGGATTACAGATCGAGGAGATATCTTTTCTTATTTCCGTTTCCAACCAGCGAAATACATAGATGCTCTTCCGTCGGATGCAATATCCATACATATCAAATACCAGACCACTACCGTTGAAAAATCATCCACGACACCTGTATTTATATTTTCTTTTAAATAGTGCTGCATTTGAGGTTTTAACTCATCATAATAATCAGGGAAACCGTTTTGGTCCAAAGAATAAGCTAAAGCGACCTTGCAGGCCGTTCCGTAGGCATTTTCATATGCAAGTTTCAAGAATCGGATATTACTATCTCGAATGCAATATTGGCTGGCTACATTAAAAGCTGCTAAAGAAATAATGTCTTCAATGGATGCAGCTAATAACAAGGCTTGAATGAACTTTATCCCCTCATTTTCCGTCATCCGGTCGTATGCCATGATCAAGCTTTGATACGAATTCATCAGGGTCAAACCATAAGCAACAAGTTCTTGATCTGCCATTTCTTCCATTAATGGATTGAAAGCTGGCGGTTGAGATGCAAGTTTTCGATGTAATCCATTTATGATATAGGCAATGTCAAGCCCCATATACATAAAATCAGTCCCAAATTCCTGTAGAAATGGTTGAGCGACCCTGTAATTATAAATATCATCCTCTGTTGCTGCTGTGTAATAAACATCTACTGCTTGAATTATTTTTTCCGGATTAGTATCAGACATGTTCGATCCTTTGAATTAGTAATAAAACAAACTTTTTGAAATAGATATTAACAATTTATTTTTGAATGATTATCATCATAGCATTCTTCTTTATTTTTGTTCAATAAAATTGTTGTTCTTATTTAAAATCTGCTTAATCAACAAGAACAATGCGGGTTAACCACAGAAATCTAATAAACAAGCTCCTTTTTTATCTATTTGGAAAATAACGCAATTACTTTCAATTCAAGAAAGTATTTCGAAATTAATACAATTATAAAAAAAATCCCGCAGAGTATCATCCTGCGGGATTTTTAGTTGTTATCTGTAAATTTTACTGATTGGAAAACAGTGAAACAACCATATTACCTGTGGACTGGCAGGTTTTCGTTACATAATTCCTGACAGTGCCATCCAGGGCTGCCATTCCTCCGGTTTTTATAATGGCTCCCACTCCAACGACACAACCCACTGCATTTATCTCATTATTCATCAGGGTCATGAAGAAGTTGAATTTATCTTCGGGAAGATAATTCCAAATGGTTGTGAGACCATCACTTACAGGCTTGACCAAATTATTGATCGGATCACTGACACTACCCGCTTCTCCTCCAACGCAACCTTGCCCTGGGTGATAAACAATTTCCACTCGCAGGGAATCAGTTGGCTGTAACAGTCTATCAAACGTGCAGGTTTGTTGAGTTTGATTCCCTTGTTCATCTTGCAGGGTGAAAGAGATTTGTACAAAATTCTCAATCCACCACCAATCTTTTGTATAGGATAAATAAAATCCGTTCTGGTTCTCATTACTCCAGGTTACCCATTCATTGTTTTGGTTATACCCGGAAATGGATACCGATGTAAACTTTTTTCCGGAATCATCAAGCAGGAATACAATTTGTTTTCCGCCAGCGGATTGATTCATGGGGGCGGCAAATACAACAGAGTGGACAGAGGTTAAAAGGAGGGTGGTGAGGACTAAAATGATAAAACTACGATTAATACGCTTCATGATGTTTCTCCATTATTAATAATAAGAACTACTTGAATATTCTACATCATTCCTAATGAATAGTAAAAAAACAAATTGATAATTTGAAAGAGATCAGTAATTTGTTGGTATTAAATTAATTAATTAATTATTCAATATAAAAGATGCCTACTCGAATGCAGAGATCAATCCAACCGACAATGATGTATCTTTATTTCCCATGAATGATTTCAAATCCAGATGCTTTGTCACGTGTACTAGCAATTTGATATGGTGCTTTACCTTTTGGAGGAAAAACAGGATAACAAATTATTATGTTTGGATTATCAATTTTTAAGTAATCGATTTGTTCGTCAAGTAAATTTCGGTCAACTGTATCTAAGAATTTTTGTAATACATTGAAAACACCCAAATAAATGTCACTTGTCATCCAAGTGACTTTACCTGAAGGATTCTCTTTTAAACGATATGTTAAATGTGCTAATAGTTTTCCTATACTTTCTTTTGTTTGCTTTAATACTTCTGGTTCAACTGGCCGTAATTTTCTCCAAATTTCAGGATTTTCAAAAAAATCTTCAGCGATAAGATCATCATCATATACACTTTGAGAGGAATTATAAAAAAAATCTATCATTTTTCTTGAATGAATTAAAAAAGAGTCATGAAATGAATTTAACATTCCGCTTAATTCATTATTATTCCTCTTATTAGAAAATCGTAAAAAAAACTCTAACCTTTCAGATAAATATCTCATATTATTAAAAAGGTTCTTTGAAGCCTCTTTGAGCTCAGCTGGATTTCTCTTAGTTTTATTTACTAGTGAAACTTTCCTGTTTGACATTGATTTAAGTAGAGAATCATTCTTTAGGTAAACTATAAAAAACGCGCTCAAGCTCTTTAATATATTCATCAATCAATTTTGAATCGATATTGATTGATGAATGAAAATAAGAATTTCGAATTTTATAAAGTTTGTCTAAGGTAGGTCGATACTTTGATGATATTATTTCTTTTTCAATTAAACCATCATAAAGACTTAATATTGATCGGTTTCCTCTATCAAATTTAGGTAAATATTTATGTGCAAGAAAACTTATACGCCTTTCAAGTGCGGTCCACTTTATGATGAATTCGTTTGGCAATATATTTTCAGAATCCTTTGGTGTTGTAGTTTCATAAGAATCTTGAAATAAATTATCAAATAGAATTGATGCAATTTTGAAATAAGAATCAACATGTTGCGAATCAACGGTAATTCCATTTCCCATGTGATAAAGAGTATTTCTGATTCGATGATACCATTCAATACTGCCAAGATCTATTCCAGATAGTTTATTTGATGAATATTTTTCTAATAAATCAAGAAGATTGGGGAAATTAATTGCTTGTTCTAATTCATTTCTTGACGGGCTCTTTTCATTACGGATACGTTTGGGTAATTCCAAGAATGATCTAATTGCTAATTCAACAGCATTATCAATACTAATCATTGCAATGCGATTATCAAATGCAGTATTCGATTTGATATGTCCGTTTGCATGATCGAGCAATTCTCTTGCACCAATTGCCCAAGGTTTTAATGGCATAGATATTACCCCTTCTTAAATTCATGTCAATATCATATCAATAATTGAATTACTAGTATAGTATCTGTGGTCGATACTGCAGTGCTTCTGCCAGATGAGCGCTGTTGATATTTTCTTCCCCTGCCAGATCAGCGATGGTGCGAGCCAGTTTCAAAATACGGTAATAAGCGCGAGCAGTGAGCTGCATCTGGCGCATGGCGGTTTCCATCAGCTTTTGTCCGTCCACATTTAAAGTGCAAAATTTTCGTGTGTCAGCATTTTTCATATCGGAATTTGAGAAGATGATCCTTGAATTTGTACCGGCAGGATCTTGAAAGCGTGTCTGTTGACGAGCGCGTGCAGCTTCCACCCGCTTGCGGATGACGGAAGATGCTTCACCCATGCGGGAATCGCTTAATTTTTGATATTCCACGCGCGGAACCTGAATGTGAATATCGATGCGATCCAACAGCGGCCCTGAAATGCGTTTCTGATATTTGGTGATGCTGGAAGGGGAACAGGTGCAGGGTTTGCTGGCATCTCCATAATAGCCGCAGGGGCAGGGGTTCATGGCTGCCACCAATTGGAAATTAGCCGGGAAGGTGAGCGAGCCGCGCGCACGGCTGATGGTGACAATTTTATCTTCCAGCGGCTGGCGCAGCACTTCCAACACCTGTTTGCTGAATTCGGGCAGTTCATCCAAAAAGAGCACCCCGCGGTGTGCCAGCGAGATCTCACCTGGGTGCGGCCAATTACCACCGCCTACCAACCCGGCATGCGAAATGGTGTGGTGCGGGGCGCGAAAAGGGCGGGTTTGAATGAGCGGCACCTCTTTCGGCAGCAGATCAGCTACAGAATAGATGCGGGTGACATCCAGCGATTCCTGGATCGTCATAGAGGGAAGGATGGCAGGCAGAGCACGGGCGAGCAGTGTTTTTCCCGCTCCAGGTGGACCGATCATGAGAATGTTATGCCCGCCGGCTGCGGCGATCTCCAATGCGCGTTTCACATGTTCCTGCCCTTTAATCTCACGGAAATCGGTTAATTCCCATGCAGAGAATTCTTCTTTCTCCACTGCTTCCTGTGCTTTGATGGAAAGAGTGCCATTCAGGGATGCACAAAGTTGAGCCAGATCGCGGATCGGGATCACTTCCAGCCCTGGAATGAGTGCAGCTTCAGCCGCATCAGATTCGGGCACCAAAATACGATGAAAACCTTTCTCAATAGCCAGAGCTGCCATGGGTAGCACGCCGCGCACATGGCGGACGGAACCATCCAGTGATAGTTCACCGATGACGAGCATATCCTGCAAAATACTAACAGGAATTTGATCGGAAGCAGCTAGAATGCCAAGTGCGATGGGCAGGTCATAAGAAGGTCCTTCTTTGCGTACAGAAGCGGGTGCCAGATTTACACGTACATGCTTGCGGGGAAAAACAAGGCTGGAATTCTTAATGGCAGACTGCACGCGTTCACGGCTTTCCTGCACAGCCATATCAGGCAGTCCTACGATGATTACCCCCGGTAATCCATTCGCCAGGTCCACCTCTACTTCGACGATGACTCCATCCAACCCCAGGACGGCACAAGAAAAGACGCGTGCCAACATGGGTTAAGTGTACTGGAGAAACGAATGAAAAGTCAATGTACTCAATTATAATTAATTGAAATTGCATAGGAATCTCTTATTATTTATTTTTTAATCAATAACTATAGTGAAAATAGAAGAATGATATGGCTTTGAATGCTTACAGGAATCTAATGACCAAAAAAGAGAACTTCTGGATTCAGTTTAGAAAAACATAAAAAGTATTTATATACTTAAATCAGGAACATTTCAAAGCTAAGACGCATATTCAGAGGTGGAATGAGTTATACCGAAATTGTTAATAATGCAGCATTATTGTTGGTTCTTAGCATCAGTCAAAGTTTCATCCAGCACCAATGGATTCGCAATTCAGGGTGGGGGCAAGTTGTGCGCGGAATTTTCTATGGGGTTATTGCAGTCGGGTGTATGCTTTCCCCTATGCGTTTCAGCGAGGGGGTAATCTTTGATGGACGTTCAGTGGTATTGAGCATCGGGGGGTTATTCGGCGGTCCCTTGGTGGCTACCATTGCAAGTATTATTGCCTCCGCCTATCGTATTTCTTTAGGGGGAACCGGGATGCTCACCGGTGTCGGATCGATTGTGATCTCGGCAGCCAGCGGAATTTTCTACCGCTATTCCATCAAAGAGAAGATCCACAGTCTCAATTTCTTAAAACTATTTGTGTTCGGTCTGGGTGTACACAGCATTCTCATTATCTGGTTTATCACAATTCCGGGTGGAATCTTTTTGGATGTGATTCAAACCATTGCAGCGGCGTATTTGAGTGTCTTTCCCATAGCTACTGCCATCCTGGGAAGCGTGATCGTTGATCAAGAAAAGCGTTTAATTGCAGAGGAGCATTCCCGCATTAATGAACAGAAATATCGCACCCTGCTTGAAACAGCACCGGATATCATAATGACATTGGATCATGAGGGTGTAATCCATTTCATCAACCAGATCCCTTCATTTGCAATAGAAAACAACCTGTTTGATGAAAGCATTTATACTTTTCTTGATCCCTCTTCAAAAAAACAATTCAAGAAAGTGCTCAAACAGGTATTTCTTTCTCATAAGAAGATTTATTATGATTTTTCGATTCTTACTCCCGAGAAGAAAAGGATCTGGTACGCTGGTAGTTTTGGATTCATGGAAGAGGATGAGAAAAAAGAGCGCGTAATTGTCATTGCAAAAGATATCACCCAGCAAAGAATGAATAACGAAATTATCCAGCAGCGCAATAAGGAAATTCGAGCCTTATATGAGATCAACCGATCCATCAGCAGCAGCTTGGATCTTGAAAAGATCTATGATGCTTTTTATGAAGGGATCATTGGAATTATCGCTTGCGATGGATTAACGATCTTTTCCTATTCAACACAGGAAAAATTGATCCATACCGAATATTACCGTTGGGGTAGTAAGGAAGGAAATATTAGTGATTTCCCAGTAATTTCGAATCAAGAAAAGGATTTCGCTTTGTTATTCCAGATAATTGATGCGGGAAACCCAATTAAGATTACAACTGCTATAAATCCAATGAAGGTTGTAAGCAAGGATCAGGAATCTGGATCAGGATTTCTTGTTCCAATCGTGCTGGAAAATAATGTTATCGGAATCATTGAAATATTCTGCGCTCGACCGGATGTTTTTCAAATCGAAGAACTTCATATTCTGCAGGCGCTGGCAGCCCAAATTGCAGTAGCCAGTAATAACGCTAAATTGTACAAGGATCTGCGATCATCAAATAAAAATTTGCAGTTGGCGTACGATAAAACGCTGGAAGGGTGGAATATGGCACTGCAAATGCGTGAAAAGGAAACTGCCGGTCATACGCGCAGGGTGGCAGAACTGATCATGCAATTGGCTGACAAAATGGGAATGTCAGAAGATGAGAAGATCCATATCTGGCGAGGAGCGCTGCTGCATGATATCGGGAAACTGGTCATTCCGGATCATATCTTGCATAAACCCGGTCCGCTGGATGAGCAGGAATGGGAGATCATTCGCAATCATCCGGTGTACGCGTATGAATGGTTAAGTCCGATCGAGTATTTACGGCTTGCTTTAGATATCCCATACTCTCATCACGAACATTGGGATGGGTCGGGTTATCCTCAGGGTTTGGCTGGGGAAGATATTCCCTTGGCAGCGCGCATGTTTGCGGTAGTGGATGTGTATGATGCACTAACCTCAGATCGACCCTATCGTAAAGCCTGGTCGCATAAAAAAACCATTAATTATATCCAGGGTCAAGCAGGCACTCACTTCGATCCCGCGATTGTTGAAGAATTCGTAAAACTTATACGGATGATACCTCAACCCTAATATTATGAAAGGACTTGCATTTTCTATCAGCGAAAGATTCATAAATGAGAGATGTTCAATTGTTGAATTGAAAAATATTAAGAATAAAATTTTTGTTTAAGATTGATTTATACAAAAAAACATTGACTGACAAAATACTGATAATATAATCAGATACAGAAGAACAGCGAGATGCTTCGATACAGTTGCACAATAGTTATTTTTCTGAAGTAGAGAAAAAGAAAATACCATTTCACTTTTAATAAAGAGATAAATGATTTTTCTTGTCTCAATGCAGGCTGTTTAACCCGCTTGATCTCTATAGAAAAAGACGGGGTGATCATCATGAATAATTCAGGTAGGTGATTATGTTTGATCTCGTTCAATTTAATGAAAATCTTTTACGAAAAGGAAATATAACTGCTCTTATTTCTGCAGTTGATCATCCAAACCTTTATGTACGCTGCAGTGCGATTAACGAACTTGGATTGCTAGGATCGAATCAAGCGGTTGCCGACAGTGTGCCTGCATTGATAAGAGCATTATTGAATAATAAAGACCTATCCAGTTTGATGGCTGCGATCACATTGGGAAAACTAGGAAATCATTCATTAAAGCCGATTCTCTCACAGACAGTTCAATATGGTCGGAATTGGATCGCTGCTTTTCAAACCGGGCGCAATATTCCTGAACAAGATACCTCACTCAGTCAATTATTCAGGGCTTTAGGCAACATAGGGAATCCGGATTGCTTGAATGAGATTCTGCCGATCGTAGACGAGTTGATCGATTATCAAAGCAGTCCTTGTAGTAATACGGAATTATACCAGATGACAATGCTGGATGCTTTTACCTGTATTGGAAAGACAAAAAGTGAAAGTGGAGTGGGCGTTCTGATAAAAGCAGTCGATTGTATGGCTGAGAGTTTTCAAGGAACGATCATTTGGGCATTGGGGCAGCTTGAGGGAATGAAGGCGAGAATGAAAGTTTGGGAGCTGGTTGCTTCATCAAACGATATGCTCCACCACAAAGCGATGGAAACCCTTTCACAAGAATTAACCATTTTCCTTTCATCCACGTTTCGAGATATGCAGAATGATCGGGATGCATTAATCGCAGATTGTATGCCACGTCTTCGCAAGGAATGTGATGCTCGAGGGATAAAGATGACAGTAATTGACCTGCGTTGGGGAATCACTCCTGAAGATACCGCCAGTATGGATAGTCTGATACGGGCGTGCCTGCACCGCATTGATCAATGCCAATCTCGACATTTTATTTTTATCGGTTTTTTAGGATATCAATATGGACATACTTGCAAATGGGATAGAACGGGTGATTTTCATAGCATGACTGAGATTGAGATTTTGCATACGTTAACGAACAGCGGTAATGATCGTCCGCGCTTATCTCTGTTCTATTTACGTGAACTGATGCAAAATGAGAATGTGAAAGAATCATCAGCACAGAAAGCGATCGAACTGCGCAATAAAGTTGAAGAACTATCTCAAAGATATCCAAATATTAAGATAACAGATTCCTATCGATCACCTGATGAATTGAGCAAATGTGTATATCGCGACATCTTACAATACCTTGAGACAACTTTTCCAACCATGGAGGTCAAGGATGAAGTTGTGCGGGATGTATTGGATCAGTACAGATGGTATTCCCGACAGCTCAATCCGGCATATATTCCTCAAGCAAACGATTTTCGATTATTAGATTCTCTCATGGCACAAACCATGCCTGTTTTGTTATCTGGTGGAGAAGGAACAGGTAAAACATCTTTAATGTGTCATTGGACTGAACAAAGAGCTACACTTTCAGAGAAAGATTTGATAATTGTCCATAACTTGAATCTGTCTCCTTCTGACCAAAGAATAAAAAAACTCTACGAACATTTAGCATGGGAACTTGCACGAATAATGCATGAACCTTTTGATATAGCTTTCCTTGAGAAATTACATGATCAAAAATCTACTATTCCCAAATTACAAGCATTGCTGCAGATTTTTTCGACAATTCTTGAGAATGATAAAAAATTAATCATTCTATTGGATGGTTTTGAACTGGATGATTATTTGATGATCGATGCAAATTGGTCTATACCTCATCTTCCACAGAATATTCGGTTGATCGCTTTTCATCGATCAGAGGATCAAAATTCACAGCGGATAGATATGCAAAACCTCAATAAGGTATTCTGGAATGAGATTAGATTCAATAGCAATATAAACGACCTAGATATTGAGTGCATCATTACCCGAAAACTGAACACTTTTGGAAAAGAATTAACATTCAAACAACAAAAACAGATCCTTTCCATGGACCAACTAAAAAATCCATTATTCCTGCATGAAGTTCTCTCGCACCTTATTCGTTTTGCTCCAAAACCTGATTCGGGGAACTTTTCATTTGAGGATAGTGTTCTTTCTGAAATCCAAGTTTTCTCAAATGTAAAAGACTTGCAACAGCTGTACTACATTCTGTTAACAAAAGCAATGCAGAAATTCGGTGCTGTTTTTTTGGAGGTGATCAATTTCATTGCAGATAAGACCAATGGGTGCAGTGATGACCAAATAAGTGCATGGATGAACGAAAAGAAACACTCGATAGACTCATCCATGATTTTTGTGTTGCATGATCTCTTCGGAGATTCTTTGAATTATAGAACTGCACATATTTCGCTGAAAAATGCGTATATCCAATTGGTACAGGAATGTGCTTTAGGAGCAGCCGGCATCAAAGAGCAGATCCATACTGCAAACACGAATCTGCAATCCATTACACCCCATGCGGCTGAGATTGAAGAATTGATTGATTCTTGGAACGCGCGCGCTCGAGAACGAAACGAGTCATTTTTACAGCATCAGATAAATAGCGATGATTTCAATTTTACTATTTGCGTATCTTCTCAAAAGGATGGTTTCAAAGAACTGGAGAAAGCGATTCAAAAAGCCAAAGACGGTACCATGATTTTGCTTGAACCAGGTGTTTATTCAATCCCAAAAACACTGGAAATTAAAAAAAGGATCGCATTTGTGGTCGATCCGATGAAGAATAATGAGAAGAATGCTGAGGTTGTATTTACGGCCAGCGGGCGTTTAAAGGAAATGATACGAGTTGATTTGAGCAAAGTGAAACCGATCAGCAGTCCTTCAGGTGTAATACCACCTCTATTTCTGGCAGAAGGCATCACTTTCAGGACGGATAATGTGCTCAGTACATTGTTCGTTGTGAAAGAAGGTTTTATAGGAATAAAAGATTGTTCATTTATCGGATGTCATGACTCTGAGGAAATACCTGATGAGGGAGGATTCGGTATTCATTTACAAAAAAACAGCAGTGGATATACTGAGAATAGTGTGTTTCGGGGTTTCAGTTCATGTGGGATTCATATTGAGGAAGCCTCCGATTTTTTTGTACATCGCTGCCGTTTTATCGACAATGCCTGGGGAATCATCGCTAACTGTAATGGGAACAGTGGTTTTGTACTCGAATGCAATTTTGAAAACAATTATTTTGGCGGGATTCATACCGCGGGAAGAGCGGAGATGATCATCTTTGACAATACGATCACGAATAGCAAAGGGGAAGGTTTGAATTTTAGTGATGCCTGCACGATCATTGCGTACAATAATGTGGTTCGCGGTTCGGTCTATGATAATATTCGCATTGGAGCACAAGCTACCGTTGCATTGGTCAAAAACCAAAGCATCGATGGGTATTGTTACGGGATCAATGCTTATTCGCAGGATCGCAATACGATTATTTATCGGAATCAAGTTTATAGAAATAATTTAGGTGGAATGAAATTCAATGATGCATTTCAAGGTAGAGTTCTGGATAATGAAGTAGCCTATAATCTGCTAACCGGAATAACACTATCCCATCATTCCTACGCACTGGTTGCTTATAATTCGGTGCACGATAATCTTCAAAATGGTATCGGAATTTTCTCCGATCAACCTATGCCTGTTGGACATAATCACTGTCATTCAAATGGTGGTATGGGTATTTTAGCATCCAAACAGGCTATCCCGATCCTGGCAAGGAACTTATGTGAAAATAACAGTTTAAGTGGATTCTTTGTTGCCCATCTCGAACAAAATCGTCTTGAAGAAAACACAAGCTGGGGAAATAAAGAATTCGGAATTGAAGTACCCTATGGAAGGAGTTTCCAAGAATCGAACTTCTGCTTGAAGAATGCATTTGGGAATATTGGTTCTATAGATTATCACGAATTTGGAACTCGATAGGATCGCTTATATCAGGTTGTCTTTCAAAATGGGATTCATAGAAGAATGCATTTTCTGGAAAAGAGAACTGATGGTTTAGTTTTATCTCATGCTGGTTAATGCAGAACAACTCATTTGAATTCTGTTATGGAAAAGAGAAAATCAATTTTCAATACTAAATTGGAATAAATCTCTGTATAATCTTTTCATATGCTGAAATATTCTTTATCGCAAATCAACGCTTCTTTTATTGATATCAACTTTCGGGAGGAGTAATGGAATCAAAAAAAACATCTTTGTTAAAACCGATCCTCATTTCTATTTGTAATCTGAATTTTCTGGGTATTGGATATCTGCTGATCGGGCAGAAAAAACGCTGGATGATCGCATTCGGGGGTACACTGGCTGTTTTGTTGGTGGCGCAATTTATCAATGCATCAAAGAATCCATGGTTGTGGGCTGTGATCTTTCTGGCAATTCTGATCGGAATGGCAGTTGATTTATGGCTGCTTCTCAAGAAAGATCCAGGTGTTTGTGATAAGGTCTTAAAAAATAACCTGACCTTCTTGATTCTCGCAGCGGTATTGCTGGTGGTGATTTTTGGGGGAGGGTTCTACTTCTATCGTTGGATGGGAGAGGATCTGTATTGGCAGGGCGCGCTGGCATATCAAGATGATGATATGCGTACCGCTTTTAAAGACCTGTATTCTGTATCCTATTTATATCGTCTTTCTTTAAATCCCACAGTATTAGATGCCCAAGCTCTGATGGGCGAGGTTAGTTTGATCGTAGATAGTCAGAACCGGGTGGAAGCTGGTGATTTTATAGCCGCTTCAGAAATGGTTGCCAAATTTCAGACTTTGTACCCCGATTCACCAAAGATGGAAATAATAAAGAATATCGGCATTGATGCGTATATTGGTGCAGCCAAACAACTGACTGCTTCCGGTGAATTTGAAGCCAGCCTTGAAAAATTAACAAGCGTGCAGTTGGTGTTACCTGTTCAAGCTGAAGAAAGGAAAACAGAAATAGATGAAGTGTTGGCTGCTAACTATCTGGCGTGGGGGCAAGATCTTTATGAAAAAGAAGAACTGGCGAATTCCATTGAAAAATTCGAGATCGTCACGACAAAATATGTATGGTCAGCATCCTTCACCGATGCTTTTACAGGCGCCTCGTTAGCTCGATATGATTATGCAGTGCAATTAGTGGAGATGAAAGAATACGATCTGGCTTGGGAGCAGTTCCAAGCGATCTTTGAAAATTACAGTACGGCAGCAGAATACAAAGATGCTAAAACGCACGCCGCGAACATGCTTCTCGATTGGGGAAAAACTCTTGCCAACCAGGATCACTTCTTACTGGCACTGGAGAAATTTGAGTTGGTTGGTGAACATAGTTCATCATCATCGCTTCTGGCTGACGTGGAAGAAGAAAAACAAGCGACTATTTCATTGCTGGCGAATGATACAGGAGAAGATGGGCAGGTTGCTCTCACAAATGCGAAGACGGCAGCTTGCGTTGGGGAAGAGGTTACAGATCTATCGATCAGCATTTTAGAGGAAGAGCCCAAGAAAGCACTGGCATGTTATAACTATGGGCTTACGATCCCTGATGAACTGATCGCCGATAAGCCAGGTAATCTAGCTTATGTGGTGGATCGTGTAGATGACAGCCGCCGGGTGCAGAGCTGTGATTATGTTACCTCGTATGATCGACGCACACTGGAACGCTGGCAGTATTATTCCGAGATCATAGTGAAGGAGGTCCTTACCGGTGAGACAGTATATGATAAGACATTTTATGGGCCTTCTCCTGAATCGTGTCCGTATGAATACTATTTTGGGAGTATGACGGAGTATTTATATGGAGATTATGTGGATGACCAAAAGATCACCGATTGGTTAGGTGAGGTGCTGCAATGAACAATAAACCATTTTTCAAAATACTTTCATTATTGTTGTTGATCGTTGTAATGGCTGGCTGTATTCCTATGAGTACTGCCAGTATAGATAGAAACGCAGCAGTTGTGGCTGAAAAAGTGCTCAAAGAATCTGAAAAACCGAAAAAAGAGAAAAAAGAATCGAAGAAATCAAATTACAAACTAGCTGATGAGCAAGTTTTAAATCTCAGCATCCGCAGTTATAGCGACTTGGAACCCAACAACGCCTATGGCGAATATTATGATATTTTGACGCTTGTACTACCAGGCTTGACCAGGCAAGATACTGAATCGAGTGAGTTTCTGCCGGTTCTGGCAAAATCATGGGAGGTCTCGGATGATCGCTTGACCTGGACCTTTACGATTCGGGATGATGTACCCTGGGTGACCTATAACACCGCGACGCAAGCAGTGGAACAGGTTACAGGGCTGGATGGCGAACCGGCGTATGTCACGGCGCAGGATATTCAGACGCGTATCATGCAGATCCTTGATCCTTTTGCTTACGCTTATAATTCCTATCTGCTCTATTCGATCGCTGGTGCTGAGGATTACTATACTCTTGCCAATACTGCTGATCATGTGCAGATCGAAGTTCCTTCTTCCACCGAGCTGGTTATTCATTTGACAAAACCGGATGCAAGCTTCCTGTCATTAACGGAACTTTCGATGTTCTCAGCGGTTCCATCCTGGTTAAACGTCAGCGACACCACTGCTGATACATATTTCTATGGGCCGTATGTTGCCACCACTCTCATGACGGTTGAATATTTATCTGTATCCATCATCCGGAACCCGTTTTGGGTTGATACAAAGGGTTTGGCAACTCCAATTTTGGATGAAATAAACATTAATTTGCAATATGACCTGGATGTGCTGTCGGCTTTCAGAAATGGCGAGATCGATGCGGTTTCTCTTAACGAGAGTGAATATCAGGAAGCACTGGCGGATGCAGAACTTGCACAGTATTTAGTGGATGCTCCCGGAGGATATGGAATTTATGCACTCTTCAACAATACCAATTTGGAACCGATCAATGACGTGGAAATCCGACGCGCCATGGCCAGCATCATTGATAAAACCGACTTGTTGGAAAGTGTGGAAGGATACAGTGGAGAAGTGCTTCAGGGATTCATTCCGGATGCTTTGAGGGAGGAATCCTTTGAAGGCATCTCCTACAATCCAGAAGTGGATGTTACCTTAGATACTCAACCCTCTGCAGCTTTTGATTTTCTCTATAACAGTTACAATGTCAATCGTGAGGTCGTGGAAAGGCTTTCCATTGTTTGGCAGGAGAAATTTGGGTGGACCTTTTATCCGTTCGGTGACCAATATTCCTATCTTTCAGATGACCTGCAAAACATCTATACTCAATTTCCAGGCATGTATATCCTGAGTTTTTCCATGGAAGCGAATGGTCAGGAAAACCTGTGGAATTATCTGCAAGACAATTCGAGTTTTGTGGAAATACTGAAAGGCAATTGGAACAATAGTGAATTTAATTCTCTATTTGACCAAGCTCAGATGGAATTAAATGATGAAAAGCGAGCGAAACTTTATGGTCGCATGGAAGAAATACTGGTAAATGAGGATGTCATGATCATCCCGCTCTTTTGGGCGCAGCAGCATTGGTTGATCCGTTCTGATGTAGGGGCGGAGATCCGACCGGTGTTCCAGCAATTGGAGAATTGGGCGCGTATCATCCCTTGATCTACAGTATGTAAAAGTATGAAGCCAGAGAAGAAATCTTTCTCTGGCTTTTTGTTTGTAGATTTCGATAGAGGGATTAAGGAATCCAAAATTGGGAGAGAACGTATAGGTATGTATTGTAGTGTTCGATCCTCTTCATTACCCCTGAGATCGGGTATTGAAAATCATTGCATAAGAATTGGGTTCAATAGTATATTGATGCATTTTTAAACCAATAAATAATAGTAAAATACTACATATGTATTATTTATAAAAACATGAGAATATATTAATAATACTAAAGACATGTTAAATAATATTGAGGAACTGGAGTAAATAGATGGATAATATGAAAATGCGAGATGATTGGAAGCGGCATTTCTTCCCGTTTTGGACGAGCCAAATGTTTTCATTGCTGGGGAGTGCTTTGGTTCAATTTTCTCTGGTATGGTGGTTAACTAAAGCAACTGGTTCAGCAACGGTTCTGGCAATGGCGTCCATGTTTGCTCTTATTCCTGAGATCGTGATCCAGCCCTTTGCCGGAGCGATCACCGACCGCATTAACCGCAAAAAGGTCATTATCATTTCAGACGGCGCGATCGCACTGGCTACCCTGGTGTTGAGTATCTTTTTCTTTCTCGATCATGTGGAGGTTTGGTATATCTATGCCATTATGATGATCCGGGGAATTGGCAGCGCTTTCCATTATCCAGCAGAGCAGGCATCAGTTTCCCTCATGGTCCCCAAAGACCAACTGGGTAGAATTGCCGGATTGAACCAGGCGACCAAAGGCATCATTAATATTGTGGCAGCTCCCATGGGTGCGCTGGTGATGGATCTGATCGGTGTGGAAGGTTCGTTGATGATCGATGTGGTCACCGCCATTCTTGCCATTGGGATCGTCTCTTTTACATTTATCCCCCGCCAGGCACAACTGGAAAAGAAAGATGGTTCCTGGTTTGGTGTGGTCATGCACGACATGAAAGAAGGATTCCGATATCTGATCGGTTGGAAGGGGTTAATGGTAATCACAGTTATGGCATTGATTTTCAAGATCGCACTATCACCTGCCTTTTCATTAATTCCATTGCTGGTGAGCAGCTATTTTGGGGGTGACGCAACACAATACAGTATGGTGGAGGTAGCTGCCGGAATCGGTATCATCATAGGTGGATCGATCCTGGGTGTGTGGGGCGGTTTCAAGAAGAAAGTCTATACCATGTTGTTGGGCGGTCTTGGTGTGGGATTAGGAATGATTGCATTGGGTTCCATTTCACAAAATAGTTTTTACTACAGCCTGCCAACCATGTTCGTGATCGGTTTTATGGTTCCCA
>DHHD01000027.1:50675-58662 GCA_002403105.1 Anaerolineaceae bacterium UBA4781
ATCCTTTATTTATCGACTCCGGTTGGCCTGGCAATTGCCGGACCGGTCTCTGATGCACTGGGCGTGCAGTTCTGGTTTGTGCTGGCTGGCATTCTGGTTCTACTGACCATGAGCGGTGGTATGCTTTTTAAAGCACTGCGCAATATCGAAGATGACGTGGTGATCAATCCCAATAAAAGAGATGAACAGATTTCGAAAGATACATTCAAGGTAGAATAATCGAAAGAACTTAACTGAGAGTGAAAAACTCAATTTGAAGAAAAACAAACTGCTTATCGTGATCGGTGGCGGCCCGGCTGGGCTTATGGCTGCCGGAACTGCTGCAAAGAAAAAAATTCCAACACTGCTGCTGGAAAAGATGGAGCAGCCAGGGCGTAAACTGCGCATCACAGGCAAGGGACGCTGTAATCTAACCAATTACACTGAATTGCGAACTTTCGTCTCCCACTTTGGAAAGAACGGTTCTTTTTTGTACCAGACTTTTTCACGATTCTTTATCGAAGATCTGCTTGCCTTTCTACATACATTAGGAATTGAAACTGTGGTTGAACGGGGTGGGCGTGTTTTTCCGGCTGGCAACGATGCGAATGAGGTCACGGATAACCTGATAGCATGGGCGCAAGCGCAGGGAGTGGAGGTGCGGACACATTCGATCGTGAAAGAGATCCTCATAAGCGAAGGCAAGGTACAGGGGATTCAATTGGAAGATGGGAGTGAAATACAAGCTGATGCGGTTATTGTGGCTGCGGGTGGCGCTTCTTATACTGGTACCGGCTCAAGCGGAGATGGATTTCGAATTGCGGAGAAAGCAGGGCACAGCATTGTTCCCATCCGCCCAACGTTGGTGCCATTGAAAACAAGTGGAGATGCCGCACCCCGCATGCAAGGGCTTAGTTTGAAGAATGTTCGCGTTACTGTTTTTATCGATGGAGAAAAAACAACCTCAGAATTTGGTGAGATGCTGTTCACCCATTTTGGATTGAGTGGTCCAGTCATACTCACATTGAGCGGGCAGGTGGTGGATGCGTTGCGTATAGGCAGAAAGGTAATCCTTTCCATTGATCTCAAACCAGCTCTGGATGAACAGAAATTGGATGCCCGCTTGCTGCGTGAATTGGATGCACATGGGAAACAGCATTTCAGCAGTCTGTTGAAAACCCTACTGCCGAAAAAAATGATCCCGATCTGTGCGGAACAGGTGGCAATTTCCGAAGAAAAACTGTGCAGCCAGATCACTGCCAAAGAACGCAGCATATTACTGCACTGGCTGAAAGATTTTCGTTTTTCAATCAATGGGAACCTGCCACTGGAAGCAGCCATCATCACCGCTGGAGGTGTTGCTTTGCAAGAAGTTGATCCTCGCACATTACAATCCAAATTAAATCATGGGCTGTTCTTTGCCGGAGAAGTGCTGGATTTGAATGCAGATACGGGTGGTTTCAATTTGCAAGCGGCTTTTTCTACGGGCTGGTTGGCTGGCAGTTCGGCAGCAAAAATGTTAGAAAAATAAAATCTCTAACGGGAATAATTTCTGGGGGAAATCTTTGAGCAGTGTTGGTCATTTCTCTTTTCTGTGGATGCGAAGAAGAAAATACCAAACCAGCATGATCATTAAAGAGAGAAAAGAAGAGCCCACACAGATCCATTTCATCAACGTGAAAAATGGTGCCAGCATGCTTAAAAAGGGCGTGTAGGTGGGGTAGCTTGAAAAAACGAACGCTGTGCAGGTGTTTTCCAACAGGTCAAAGAGCATGGCAAATAAGGGAAGCAAATTACCGGTGCGAAATTCATTTCCTTCTTCCAGAACGCGACTTGTAAACCAGCTGATACTGGTTACCAGGAAAAAGGTATAAACGATCGGGAAGGCGATATCGAAAGTCAAGCGTGCTTTTATATAGGCAACGCGACCTTCCACGCCGTATGTTTCAGCCATGTGATACAGATCAGCCGGCGTATAAAAAAGAGAGGTGTCAGGTGATCCAAGATCGGCGGAGTACGTTTCAACCAATCTGGCTTGCCCAGGCAAAAAAAGGATGGAAAAAGCCAGAAAAATGATAAATGCAGCGATGACCATCCACTTCGTACTGAATCGAATCGCTTGTTCAGACCTATTTTGGAGCATGGGTTGAAGACCTCAAAATATAATATAAATTTATTTTAAATTGCTTGGTGAAGCTCAAGCCTTGTTTATTCGGTTATAACATAAACCGTTGTGCCGCGTTTAACAGGTTTGATGGTTTTAATTGCCACCATATCCCCTTTGTTGGCTTGTTGGATGGCTTCATTCTCGATTTGCATGGAAGTGATATCCTGCTGGAAATCGCAGCCGTGACCAAGAAAATGAACAGAATCGCCAACTTTAATCACCGCGCAGAGATTGATGACAGCCACAGAAATATGATCATAAAAATGAAGGACTTCTCCTACCTTTTGACCATTCATGTTCCCTCTCCAATTTCTTTGCCTTAATTATAGCGTCCAAATGAACGAGCGAAAGGTGTATAATTGAACACCTGTCCTATAATAATTATTTTTGAAATGCGTTATATTAAACATGCTAAATTCATCTATTAAAAGGTTCTCATGAGTGCAATCGAAGTCATCAACTTACAACGTGATTTTCAAACAACCATCGGCGTATTCAAACGAAAAAAGAAGACAGTAACCGCTGTTAAAGATATTTCCTTTGAAATTGCGGGTGGTGAATTATTTGGTTTNNCTGGGTCCGAATGGAGCAGGAAAAACAACCTCTGTGAAAATGCTCACAACGCTGCTCATCCCGACTGGCGGCACGGCACATATTCTGGGATTGGATATCATCAAAGATGCAGAAAAAGTACGACCACGCATTGGTTTTATCTTTGGTGGTGAGCGCGGATTGTACTGGCGTTTAAATGCCACCGATAACCTGCGTTATTTTGCCAGTTTGTATTATATTGATCCAGTTGTATCGAAAAAACGCATACCCTATCTGCTGGAAATGGTCGGATTGAAAGACCGCGCAGAAGAAAAAGTAGAAGGATATTCCCGTGGAATGCGCCAGCGGCTGCACATTGCTCGTGCTCTACTGCACGATCCGGAAGTGTTGTTTCTGGATGAACCAACCATGGGATTGGACCCGGTAGGAGCGCGTGAACTGCGCCAGACCGTGCGTAACTTGCAGAATGAAAAGAAAACTATTCTGCTGACCACGCATTATATGTTTGAGGCAGATGCGCTCTGCCAGCGTGTGGCGGTGATCAATAAAGGGGAGATCGTTGCCATGGATACTCCATCAAAGATCAAAGATACCGTGAATGACCTTTCCGTGGTGGAGATCGAGGTTTTCGGGATCCCCCCGGAAACGGTTGAAAAAATCAAGACCTTACCGGTTGTAGAAAATGCCAGTGTGGAAGAGCGCGATCAAATTCAGCTCTTGCTGGTGCACACCACCAAAGGCGCTGAGGCGATTCCCCTATTAATAAATGAACTGCAGGGTTTGAAGTTGGGGAAGGTGACCTCACGCGAACCCACCCTGGAAGATGCTTATGTGCGCCTGGTAGGAGGAGAATGATGACAGGCTGGCAGAACATAAAAGCGAATCTACGTGTTATTTTCATGGCATTCGAGATCGAGTTTCGCCAATCCTTCACGGATGCATTTGTCTTGTTCGGCATCATTGTGCAGCCTATGATCGTTGCATTCATGGCTTTGTGGATGCTGAAAGATCAAGTTGCTCATTATGCCATTTTTGTGGTGGTAGGGAGCGCTATGACCGGCTTGTGGACCACTTTGCTCTTTCAAGGAGGAAACAGCATTACCGGTGAACGCTGGACGGGCACTTTGGAACCGTTGACCTGTACTCCAGCTCCACTGCGGGCAGTTGTTTCAGGCAAACTGCTGGCGAGCATTTCCCAATCCTTATTATCGATCGTGTTTTGCTACACATTCATTTCTTTAATGATGGGATTGCCACTTTCTATCGCCAAGCCCTGGTTATTCGCTGGATCGATCGTGCTGACCGTGGTGGCTTTCATCGCGTTTGGGTTGATCATCGGTTCATTGTTCATCATTAATCCGGACGTGCAGCGTTTCCAAAACGGTCTTGAATTCGTTGTGTATATTTTTTCCGGTTTCTTGTTCCCTATTGCTCTGCTGCCCATGTGGACCACGCCCTTCAGCTATATTTTGACCCCCTATTGGGCGGCGCGTGCGCTGCACGCGGCTTCCAGTGGAACGGGCAGTAATGGCGAAATTTACTTTTGCTGGGCAATGCTGATTCTATTTAGTGTAATTTACGCAGTTATCTCAAAGTTTCTTTTTCGTGTGATCTTACGAAAAGCCAGAGAAGATGCGACTTTAAATATGCAATAACTATGGAAAAAATTAAACTAAACATTAAAATCTTTTTTGAAGGCGCCTACCTTTCCTATGTGGGTTTGTTCCGCTGGTTAAGACCTTCCACGTATCTAGCCACATTGGTGTTTTCACCGTTGACCCAGATGTTGTTCTTTGTTTTGATCGGGACTTTTGCTCAAGGAAATGATAAAGCCTATTTCTATGTTATTGGGAATGCTTTGATGAATGCTGCCATGAGCGGTATCTATGGTGTTACCATGAGCATTGGTGGAGATCGCTGGGACGGCACATTGCCATATCTCTTTGGCGCTCCCGCGAACCGCATGACCGTTTTTTTGGGAAGAGCTTTCATGCATATTCTGAATGGAATGATCGGCGTGTTGGTCGGATTAATGTGGGGATGGTTGCTTTTTCATATCGATTATTCAGCCACCAATCCATGGGCACTGCTGCTTACCATCCTGGTTACAACCTTCAGCACAGCCGGATTAGGGTTACTGATGGGCTGCATTGGGTTGATCACGCGCAATGTGATGTTTGTCAACAATACGGTTTATTTCGTGCTGCTTGTGTTTTCCGGTGCTAACCTTGAATTAGCAACTTTACCTACCTGGATGCAGATTGTTTCCAACTATCTACCATTAACTCGCGGTATTGCTTCTGCTCGTTTGATCATCGCCGGGCATGGATTAACGGAAGTGATTCCTCTTCTCCTCGAAGAGTTTGGTATCGGTTTATTCTTTGCTTTTTTGGGATATTCTTTATTTTGCTGGTTTGAGATCACAGCCAAGAAACGTGGGACACTGGAAGTATTTTGAGGTAAATTATGCAAAAACCGGTTTATCTGGACTATAACGCAACCACGCCTATTGCTCCACAGGTCGCGGAAGCCATGCGCCCCTATATTTATGAAGATTTTGGCAATCCTTCCAGCAGCCATGCTTATGGCAGCGCAGCAAAAAAGGGAGTTGAGAAGGCCCGCCGGCAGGTAGCTGAAATGCTGGGCTGTCAACCGGATGAGATCGTATTCACCAGTGGGGGTTCTGAATCCAATAATCTGGCGATCAAAGGAGCGGCATTTGCATATCGTGAAAAGGGCAACCATATCATCACCTCTGCGGTAGAACACCCGGCGGTTTTAGATGTAGTGGAATATCTTAAAAAACAAGGTTTTCGCATAACCATCCTGCCGGTGGATGAATACGGCATGCTTGATCCGGAGTTGGTTGAAAAAGCCATTACTCCCGATACGATCCTGATCAGCATCATGCATGCCAATAATGAAGTAGGCACTATTGAGCCGATCCGGGCGATTGCGGAAATCGCACATGCGCACCAGGTGCTCATGCACACCGATGCTGCTCAATCCGTCGGGAAGATCGCTGTAAATGTGGAAGCATTAGGGGTGGATCTGCTTTCCATTGCCGGGCACAAATTGTATGCACCCAAAGGGATTGGAGCGCTGTATATCCGGCGAGGTGTGCGTCTGGAAAAGATCATGCACGGTGCGGAACACGAGATGAACAAACGCGCCGGTACAGAGAATGTAATCGAAATTGCAGGGCTGGGAGCGGCTTGTGAGCTGATCAAACAAAACTTGCCACAATATCAAGCACATATGCTTGCCATGCGTACCCGTTTGGAAGAAGGATTGCGAGCTGCCTTTCCGAATTTGAAGTTCAACGGACATCCTGAGAAGCATCTTCCCAATACCACCAACGTTAGTTTTTATGGATTGGAAGCGAATACCATCCTGGCTGAATTGGATCAAGTGGCGGCATCCGCAGGTGCAGCCTGCCATGCTGACCAGGTGGATGTTTCGCCTGTCATTGCAGCCATGGGCATTCCGGTGGAATATGCCATGGGCACCATCCGTTTTACAGTAGGGCGAAACACAACCGAAGAAGAGATCGATTTCGCACTGGAAGAGATCAAACGTGTGATCGGGAATTTACAGACCCAGGAACAGGTTGCATTCAAAACAGGACCGTCTGATGCCATCAAGCTGACCCATTATACGCATGGATTGGGCTGTGCCTGCAAGCTGCGCCCCCAGCTCCTGGAGGAAGTGCTGGCAGATATTAAACCTCCAACAGACAGCCGTATTCTGGTAGGAACGGAAACCGGGGATGATGCAGCGGTTTATCTGATCAACCTGGAAACAGCCATTGTACAAACGGTGGATTTCTTCACCCCCATTGTGGATGATCCCTATCAATTCGGTGCTATTTCTGCCGCGAACTCGCTCAGTGATATTTATGCCATGGGAGCAACACCCTTGTTCGCACTGAATATTGTTGGTTTCCCGAGCAATCGCTTGCCAATATCTGTGCTGCGAGAAATTTTACGCGGCGCACAGGATAAGGCCAATGAAGCGGGCATCTCGATCATCGGCGGGCATAGCGTGGAAGATACCGAACCGAAATATGGAATGGCAGTAACCGGAATGGTGCATCCTGAAAAACTGATCACCAATGCGAGAGCACAGGTGGGAGATCGTTTGATCCTGACCAAACCGATCGGAACCGGCATTCTGACCACTGCACTGAAACAAGGATTATTAGAGAAGGATCAAGCACAACAGCTTATCCAAACTATGGGCATGTTGAACCAAAAAGCCGGAGCTGCACTGCAGCAATTCCATACACATGCCTGCACGGATGTGACCGGATTCGGTCTGCTGGGACACCTGCTGGGGATGATGAAAGCAGCCGGGCAGACCGCGGTTCTAGATTTTACGTCTATTCCCATCATGGAAGGTGTATACGATCTGGCTGCGGCGGGTATCATCCCGGGTGGTAGCCGCAATAACCATGCTTATACAAAACCCTTTGTGCGGTATGCTGACAATTTAACGGAAATTCAGCAGGGCATCGTGAATGATGCTCAAACTTCAGGTGGATTACTCATTGCAGTTGAGCAGGCTAATGCAGAACAAATGAAAGCATATTTAGTTGGAGAAGGAATCCCTGCTGTGGAAATTGGGTCGATCATCGAAAAACAGGATGAGATTTACATCTCGGTTAAATAATTCTCACCTTTATACATCATTCAATAAATTTGTATTAGCTAATATTTTTTATTTCTCCAGCGTTTCGTTTTCCAAAGCTTGAATATACGTTTCCGGATTGGGTAATGGATCGGGGTATTTCAACTTGAGTGAGCGTAGCGTATCGGTGATGATCGTCGAAACGCAAAGATTGTGATACCAGTTGCGATTGGCGGGAATAGCATACCAGGGTGCCCAGGGCGTGCTGGTTTTATTAAGAACATCCTGATAAGCTTCCTGATAGTTATCCCACAGTTTACGCTCTTCCAGATCATTGGGATTGAATTTCCACTGTTTTTGCGGATCGGTCAGGCGTTCCTGAAAACGCAGTTTTTGTTCTTCTTTGTCAATATGCAAATAAAACTTCAGAATGGTCGTACCTTCTTCGGTGAGCATTTTCTCAAAAGCATTGATCTGGTCAAAGCGTTTTTTCCAAACCTCTTTCGACACCAACTCATGCACGCGCACCACCAGTACGTCTTCGTAATGCGAACGATTAAAGATCACTATCTCACCCTTGCCCGGAACCATGGCGTGCACCCGCCACAGATAATCATGGGCGAGTTCCATGGTGGAAGGCACTTTGAAATTAGCGATCTT
>DHHD01000035.1 GCA_002403105.1 Anaerolineaceae bacterium UBA4781
GGCGAATGGTATTCAGGTTAATCCTGTGGATTGGGTTTTGAATATATATCCGTAAAAGATTACTGCTAAGGTATAATATTTAGCTTGAAAGGATTTTAGTTATTTCATATGGCTTTATCCAATATTTCAATAAAAAATGCATGGGCTGATTTCCAGCTTGAAGCTAGCGACATTGAATTTATTTATTCATACCTGTTAGAAAAAGAAATTCCACTCCCCGCATCAGAACTGCTTGAAGCAGTGATAATAAATCGAATCCGAAAAGAAAAAGAAAAGGTTCTTGAGAAAACACGTAATAAAGGTAAGATCTTTCTCCCGAAAGATTCTTATGAACTTAAAGAAGAACTTGTTTTCCCTGCTTTTAATTGGAAGAATGGCAAAGTAATTGAAATCCGCGATGGCTTCAATCCAGAATTGGCTAGTTTTAAAGTAATCAAAGTTCAATTTGATGATGGTGAAACCAAAGAATTAGCTTGTGAACTTGCCGATCACACTCTCAATTCACCTGTAGATCTGATCGGCGGTGATCCTGCATTTGATAAAGAGAAGGTTCTTGCAGAACATCAAAGTGAATTTTTAGAGCGCGTTGAAGCTGCTTTATCTAAAAATGATGATCTTGTTCAGATTGCAGGTGCCTGGTTCCCAAGGGCGCTCCTTGTGGATATTAATGGAGGATATCTCAATCTGATCGAGGCTATTCTTGAAGAAGCCAAAGGTGGCCCCCTCACCACCAAAGGACTAATGCAGCAGATTGAATTTACCACCTCTGAAAATCAAAAATTGGCTGAATTTTCACTGAATCTTGCACTGCAAGAAGATGGTCGTTATGATGAAGTAGGTCCCTCCGGTGAAGTTCTCTGGTATCTGCAGTCGATGGAACCTGAGGATGTAAAAAAGATTCCTCCCTTTTTAGAATATAAAGATATCCCTGTAAATAATCCGGATGTTGATCACTACCTTGCACTTTTTGAAGGCACGATTGCGGATGAATTGAACAATAATGAACCAAAGAATTCTAATTCATCTGTAACACTCAGCTTGCTTTATCCGCATTGGCGTACTGGAACTCTTCCATTCTCAAATTCTGTCTCGCATATTTTCCCCACCGCATTGGAATCCCCCAGGGTACGTTTTACTTTTCATGATGAAGATACCGATGAAGTATTCAATGGTTGGGTAATTCGCGAACAACGGTATGTGTACGGATTGCGTGAATGGTACGAAAAGAAAGGAGCAATTCCTGGTAGTTTTATCACTTTGAAAAAAGGTTCGAAACCCGATGAAATCTCAATTCGCAGTGAAAAAAGCCGCCAAAACAAAGAATGGATGAAGACGGTACTGGTCGGTGCCGATAAGGGTATTGTTTTTGCCATGCTCAAACATCCTGTTGAAGTAAATTTCAATGAACGCATGTCCATTGCCATCCCGGATATTGACGCGTTGGATGCAGTATGGAGAGGACGCGAAAAATTGAATCCGGATAGGATATTTTTGCAAATAGGGCGTGAACTGGCAAAATTAAACCCACAGGGACATATTCATGCACAAGAAATGTATGCAGCGGTAAATGTCCTCTTTCGCTGCCCTCCTGACCCTGTACTGAACTTTTTACTTACCAGTCCTGCTATTCAACATCTGGGCGATCTATATTTTCATCTCAAGGAAGGAGAAGGATAAATATTTATGAATCCTACCGGTCACTTCAGCATAGTTAAACCCACCCTTGAAACGCCTTTTCATATCGATTTCGATTGGTGGATTAAACATGACGCGAACTGGAGGGTTTTCTTACTTGATTTTCTATGTGATGAACATCGTGCAATCTATATAGAGAAGGATCAGAATATCCAAATTGATTCCATTGACCCGTTAACTGCTGAAGTACTACGTGTGGATGGCTTGCTACACACTTTGGTTACACATTGTGCCCAACAGACAGATTTTATTTCAAAAAATACCACTCTTGTGAATATGATCTTTAAAATATTCCTTGCCAATGGGAATACTCCTTTAAATTCAACTCAATTGGCTGAGCTAACAGAAAAACCAGCTTTGACCATCCTGCGAACTTTTTCCGGAATGCAAGTGTTCAAAGGAATTCGACCTTTACAAGAATAATACAATCTTGCGGTATAATTTTGCCGCAGCAAAAGCATGCCCTCGTAGCGCAATTGGACAGCGCATCGGACTTCTAATCCGGCGGTTGTGAGTTCGAGTCTCACCGGGGGCGTTATTGCTAAAGAATTCTTTCACTATCAGCCATATTAAAGCAAAAAAGCGAGCAAATTCGTGATTTAGATTTGCTCGCTTTCAGTTTAGGTTGAGCGTCTAGTTATATTTCTCTCTGATCTCAGCACTTGCATAATCCAGGATCATGACCGTGATTGCGATAAACCACACTGCAATACCGGCCGCTCGGTAATCTAATAAGCGGATCCACTGCTGCAGCAAGAAACCAATACCGCCACCACCAACAAAACCGATGACCGTTGACATGCGAATATTGATATCCCAACGATAGATCGTAAACGATACGAATGGTGGGATTATTTGCGGAATGACCGCGTAAACGATCGTTTGCAGCCAGTTAGCACCGGTTGCTTGAATTGCTTCAATTGGTCCTTCATCAATGCCTTCTATTGCTTCAGAATACATTTTTGCAAGCGCAGCAATGGAGTGCACGGTTAACGCAATAATACCGGCAAAAGGTCCAAGGCCAACCACGATCGTTGCAATGATCGCCCAAATGAGCGGTTCGATCGAGCGAATGACATTTAAGATCGTTCGTACAATGTAATAGATCGCTTTTGTCAAGAAATTTTCCGACATCAGGTTCTTGGCGGCTAAAAAGCTGATGGGAATCGATAAAACAACACCAAATAATGTCGCCATCATCCCAATGATGATGGTTTCGATCATTTTTTCAACTGCTAATGTAAATTCTTCGCTTAATTGCGCTTCTCCAACACTCAATAACTGTCTGGCTTGAATCTCCCAAATTTTGTTTTCGTCTGCAATGGTGGAAGATATGATGCGATAAGGCATGACGATCTTCACTTGGAAATTTCCATCAGCATCAGGCATTACTTTTACATATTCGCCTTCTTGACGTTGCCGAAATTCATTTCCATTTGGATCTTTCCACCAAATTTCAATTTCTACGTCCTTGTTGAAATTACCTCCCACGATGGTGAACTCAGTTCCCGGTGTTCCGTCAACTTCGGTTGGATTTCCACAGGTTGGGGAAATGCTTATATACGCTTCATCTTCCAAAGCTTCTACAATAGGGATTTCTTCTTCCTGACAAGGAGATAGCACATCTGCAGAGATCGTTAATATTTCTTCCGGACGGTCAATTGCTTTTTCCCATGGCCACATGAGTCTGCCAATTGTTGGCAGGGCTGTATCGGCTTGTGAGAAAAAATCACCCACATTAATATCCCCGATTTGCCATCCTAAAAGGAAAAATACAGCAAGTACAAAAAATATCAATCCAGTGCCATAAGAACGACTGCCCGTATTACTTTTCTTTGCAGTAAAGTAAGCATCGATAATGATCCAGATATAAAGCAGCGCAAAGAGAATTGTGATGATTTGAAGGATTGGAGAAAATTGAAACGCCTTGGAAATCATGGTCTTTATATCTTGATAGCGACGGCCTTGTTCATAAATTCTCCAGGCCAATAAACCACCAATTGTCAGGAAACTGGATAGAATGATTAATCCACGGCTATAGGCACGAGCCAATATTTGGCCAAGCCCAGGAATGATTGCCGAAAAAATAGATGCCACAAAAGGAGGTACTAAACTGGGTTTTTGTGGAATTTTTACCTTCATGTTTTGTTTTTTCATGTTTTTTTTCCCTGACCTGTTATGCTATCGTTCCCTCAAGACCCCCACCCACTCGTTCTGCTTCTTGCCCATAGATCTCTTTGAATTGCGTATCTGTCATTGCTTTGATATCTTTCTTGGTGCCTTCGTATACGATTACTCCCTCACGCAACCCAATTACCCTTGTCGCATAGCGTTGAACAAGATCAAGATAATGCAAACTGCAAATAACAGTCATTTTATCTTCTTGGTTTAATTTCTCAAGATTTGAAAGAATGGAATGAGCAAGAACCGGGTCAAGACTGGCTACTGGTTCATCTGCCAGAATCATCTTTGGATCTTGCATTAACGCTCTGGCAATCCCAACTCGTTGTTGCTGACCACCACTCAATTCATCAGCACGCTTATGGATCTGTTCTTCAATTTCTAATCGGTCAATAACATGCAGTGCTTTTTCTTTATCTTCTTCAGAAAATTTTCCAAAGAGACTTTGCATTGTTTTTGCGTAACCCAATCGCCCTGCCATTACATTCTTCAAAACAGAGGACCGTCGGACAAGGTTAAAATGCTGAAATATCATTCCAATTTCTCTTCGGTAACACCGCAATTCTTCACCCTTGATATGAGTAATATCTTTCCCATTCCAGCTTATTTTTCCCTCGGTGGGTTCAATTAAGCGATTGATACAGCGTAATAAAGTTGATTTTCCGGAACCACTTAATCCAATAATCACCAGAAATTCCCCATCTGTAACAGTAAAACTAACATTCTTTAATGCTACTGTTCCATCATCATAGATCTTTGTGAGGTTATTGATTTTTAGCATAGATTATTTCTCCGCATTCTTATTTCCAGGCCACTTAAAATTATAACCTTAATAGGAATCAAAAAGAGAAAGGAATTACTCCTTTCTCTTTTTTCAATACTATTCTTGCTTCACAATCTATTCTTGAGATAGTTCTGAATAGTCCATGCCGGCCGCATCCAGGATCTGGCGGAAAGCATCATAGAATTCATCACCATGTTCTTCCATACCGGTGTATTGGTAGGCTTCATCCATGGCAGCTGCACCTTCTTCAGTCTCGAAGAGGCTTAAGAATTCTGCAACTAAGGTTGCTTTGATGTCTGCAGGGAAATCAGGATGGAATTGGAAACCATCGTTCGGGATATCGGCTGTAAGTTGAATGACTTTTGTAACGTCCATAATATCGGGATATGTCTCTTCTACCGTACTACGTGCGTCAACATAAGTTGTACCGAAATCGCAGTCACCATTGTAAACAGCGGCTGCTACAGCATCATGGGAACCAGCATCCACAATTCCGGCCAGATCAACTTCTGGATCAATTCCAGCAGCTTTTAATTGGATTTCGGGGATGATCCAACCACTTGTGCTGGTTTCATCGACACGGCAGTAAGTTTTTCCTGCCAGATCAGCAAGTGTTTCAATCCCGCTATCAGTTCGGACGATGAATTGTCCATTATAGTATGCAGCACCATAGCGCGATGAAACAAGCGCTGCATCTGCGCAACCTTTTTCATGCGCCAGAATGTATGAGAACGTGGCCAGAGCACCCATATGAGCTTGTGGTACCTCTGCGCACATGGCTTCAATTGCTGCAGCATAGCTGGTTGCAACAAATGGTTCAATAACCAAACCAGTGTCAGCGTATACCAAATCTGCTACTGTTGTAAAACTTGCCAGTACACGTTCTGTTTCCCCGGATGGTACAGCTACAAAAATAATGGGGTTTTCTTCAGTGCCGATATTTTCCCACGGATCGGCTTCAGCCTTGCATGCGGTTAATGCTAATGCGGCGATGATCAATAATGCACCAAAAGCGAATAACCTATTTTTTGACATTCTTTTCTCTCCTTTTGAATTATGTTATAGTTCATCATATATCACAACCATTATTTTTTCAAATACTTATTCTTAAAAATTCTTATTCCTTAATGTTTTTATAACAATAAATCTTCAAAAGTTTAAATATTCTGCCTTGACCATTG
>DHHD01000078.1:0-4632 GCA_002403105.1 Anaerolineaceae bacterium UBA4781
GGGAAGACATCGGTATATATGGTGGAGCATTTGGAGTATCGGCTGATTTACAGCAAAAATATGGACGAGAACGTGTCATCGATACTCCTATTTCCGAAGCTGGAATTACTGGTGCCTGCGTGGGTGCAGCCATAACTGGTATGCGTCCGGTGGGTGAGATCATGTTCAGCGATTTTGTGGTTCTTTCCATGGAACAGTTGGCTTTACAGGCATCGAAAATGCGTTTCATGTTTGGCGGCAAAGCCAAAGTGCCCATGGTCTTGCGCTTACCGGGTGGATCCGGCACCGGAGCTTCCGCGCAACATTCAGGCAGTTATGAAAACTGGTTTGTCCATATTCCCGGATTGAAAGTTGTGATGCCCAGCACTCCCTATGACGCAAAAGGGCTATTGCTGGCTTCCATTGAAGACGATAATCCGGTCATGTTCTTTGAACATAAACTGTTGTATAAGACCAAAGGTCCAGTCCCCGAAGAGATGTATACCATCCCGCTGGGAAAGAGCAATGTCGTCCGTGAAGGAAAAGACCTGACCATCATTGCCACTTCGGTGGAAGTCATGCGCTCTCTGGAAGCCGCCAACCAACTGGCAAAAGAAGGGATCGAAGTAGAGGTTATTGACCCACGTACACTCAACCCGTTGGATATGGAACCCATCACAAAATCCATCATCAAGACCGGGAAAGTGCTGGTGGTGCATGAAGCCGTGAAGACCGGTGGATTTGGTGGTGAAGTGGTTGCCAGAATTATGGAAAGCGATGCATTTGCTTTTCTGGATGCACCGGTTCGTCGTCTGGCAGGTTTGGATACTCCAATTCCGTACAACCGCAATTTGGAATACCATACTGTGCCCCAGATAGAAAATATTGTTGAAGAAGCTCGCAAGATCGTTCAGGGTGTTTACTAGGAGGTACAACTATGGCTAAAGAAGTGATCATGCCGAAGTTTGGATTCACCCAGGAAGAATCTGAGATTCTCGAATGGTTGAAAAAAGATGGTGAGACTGTTGAAAAAGGTGATCCCATCGCCACAGTCTCTACCGATAAACTGAGCATGGAAGTGGAAGCACCGGAAAGCGGGATTCTCTCGGGAATTCGTTTTAAAGCAGGCGACATCGTTCCGGTCACCAAGATCATTGCATTCATTCTCCAACCCGGAGAATCTTTACCGGAAGTGAAAGATTCTGTTGAACTAGGACCGGCTGCAGAGCAAGCCGCAAAAATGGAACCGACCGTTGTAGGGAATGCAACACCGGTGGCATTGCGGATGATGCAGGATGCCGGTATCGCTGCTGATGCCATTCAAGGAAGCGGCGGAGATGGCAAGATCACCAAAGCGGATGTAGAAGAATATCTCGCTCAACAAAAAGGTAGCAAAATAACAGGAAAAGTTGCTGCCACTCCTGCTGCCCGGCGGGTCGCCAATGAAAGCAATACCGAGCTTGCGTCGATACCAGGCAGCGGACCCAAAGGCAGGATCCAGGAAGCGGATGTGAAGAAGATGACTTCCAGCATGCCGCAATCTATCAGTATGCGCACATCTGCCGAAGTCACCAGAATTCCATTGAAAGGTATGCGCCGCATTATTGCTGAAAACATGGCGCGCAGTTGGCGCGAGGCACCTCATATGACCTTGCAAGTGGATGTGGATATGAGCGCAGCCAAGACCCTACGCGAACTTTCTGCACGCAAAGTTGATGGTATAGTCCAAAAATTTACATACACTGCATTGTTGACTAAAGTAGTGGCATGGGCATTAGTGCGTCATGCAAAACTGAATAGCCGGCTGGAAGAAAACGAGATCGTGCTGCTTCCCTATGTTCATATGGGAGTTGCCGTAGCAATCTCTGAAGGATTGATCGTTCCGGTCATTAAAAATGCAGATCAAAAAAGCATTTATCAAATTTCTGATGAACTCAAAGATACTGCTGAACGAGCCAGAGGAAATAAACTGGTGCCGGATGATCTGGAAGGTGGTACCTTCACCATTTCCAATCTGGGAATGTATGGTGTTGATCGTTTTACTGCCATTATTAACCCACCTCAATCGGCTATTTTGGCTGTAGGAAATATTGTCGATAGATTCGTACCTGATGAAAATAAGAATCCGGTTTTGAAACCCATCATGACGATCACAGCCAGTGCTGACCACCGCGTAGTGGATGGAGCGGAAGTGGCAGAATTTCTTGCGGATGTAAAGAAAGGGCTGGAAAGCCCGGGAGTGATGTTTTTATGAGTCAAGCGATCCTTGAACTTTTAGAACCCCAAGGGGTTTTATTAAGTACAATCGTCGCAGATTCAACGGAAATAATCCGATTGCTCGGAAATGAACTTTATAAAACAGGCTATGTAAAAGAAAGCTTCGTTGAGGCTGCCATTGATCGGGAAAGCCGGCTGCCAACTGGCCTTCCTCTTGGTGGTGCTTTCAATGCAGCCATTCCTCATACTGATATTGAACATGTCATCAAACCCGGCCTGGCGCTGGCGACATTGAAAAACTCCGTGCCTTTTCGAAATATGGCTATCCCAAGCGAGACCGTAGAAGTCAGTTTAGTATTTTTGCTGGCGCTGGAACAACCCAAAGCCCAGATCGAAATGCTTCAAGCAATTGCCGGCGTGCTGCAGGCTCCAGATGTAGTGTCAGCCTTGATGAAATCCCAAACCTTCGAAGATGTTGTTTGTGCTTTAAACACAGGGGAAAAAGATAAATAGCAAGATTGAATATTTTCTAATCCTGTTTACAATGAGAATAAGCAACATATCCTTATTGGAAGGAGCTAAACATGGTTGGCTTAAAGCGAATCCTGGTAGCATGTGGAACTGCTATTGCAACATCTACTGTGGTAGCACGAGCAATAGAAGAAGCTTTAAAAGAACGCGGTATCGATATTACAACCCGACAGTGTAAGGCTTCCGAGGTGAAATCACTGGCAGGCGATGCCGATCTCATCGTCACAACCACACCTGTCCCTGAAAACCTCGGTGTCCCCGTCATTCATACTTTGGCATTCTTAACGGGAATAGGAAAGGAGGATGCTATCGAACAAATTGTTGAAGCATTAAGTAAATAAAAGCATGTAAAAGCAAATAGGAGGTATCAGCATGGAAACCTTCCTTACTACTTTGAAAGCTGTTATTGATTCGTTGGGGGCAACCGTTGTTCTCCCCATTATTATTTTCATTTTGGGATTGATCATGGGTGCCAAGCCAGGCAAGGCTTTTAGAGCGGGCGTAACCATCGGTATTGCATTCATCGGTATTAATCTGATCATCAATCTGATGTGGTCCACCCTATCTGGTGCAGCTCAAGCAATGGTCACCAACTGGAATATCCAACGCGATGTGGTGGATGTGGGTTGGCCATCTGCGGCTGCCATTGCATTCGGTACCGATGTTGGCCTGTGGGTAATCCCAATCGCATTGGCTGTGAATGTCGTTTTGCTGTTGGTCAAATGGACAAAGACTCTGAATATCGATGTGTGGAATTTCTGGCACTTTGCATTTCTGGGGTCGCTGGTCTATATGGTGACCGGTAATTTGACTTATGGGCTGATCGCATCAGCCATTGCAGCCGCTCTGGCACTCTTCTTTGCAGATTGGACAGCCAAAGCTGTTCAGAGTTTCTACAAACTGCCCGGCATTTCCATTCCTCACCTAACATCTGGTCCTGGCGTACCCTTTGCCATTGTGACCAACTGGATTCTTGATCGCATACCGGGTGTCAAGAACTGGAAAGCTGACCCCGATACCATTCAGAAGAAACTGGGTGTGTTTGGTGAACCGGTCATCCTTGGTTTGGTCATCGGCCTTATTTTGGGGATCCTGGGTTATTACAATGCCGATCAGGCAGTGGTTAAAATCTTGCAGACGGGCATTAATTTGGCTGCCGTTATGCTGCTGCTGCCCCGCATGGTTCAGATCCTGATGGAAGGCCTGATCCCGATCTCTGAAGCGGCGCGTGACTTTATGAAGAAACGTGCCAGCGATCGTGAGATCTACATTGGCCTTGATTCTGCAATCTTGATCGGGCATCCTGCAGCTATTTCCACTGCGCTGGTACTGGTGCCAATCGCCATTCTGCTAAGCATCATCCTGCCTGGAAATCACGTGCTGCTCTTCGCAGACCTGGCTGTGATCCCCTTTGTGGTCGCACTCTTTGCTCCGTTAATGCGTGGAAACATCTTCCGCATGATCGTAGCGGGAACATTGGAATTGATCGCAGGGTTCTATATTGCAACCGGCATGGCTGATTTCTTCACATCAGCCGCAGTGAATGCCGGATTTGCAATGCCCGAAGGCGCTGCAAAGATCACCAGCATCGCAGATGGCTTTATCTGGACCGGATTGGTATTTACCAAGCTCGTTCAGTGGCTGGGTGGAATAGGCGGTCTGGCGCTTCTGGCAGTGATCGTTCTGGCGTTGTTCTTCTTCTATAGAAAAAACCCAAAAGCCTGGGACGTTTTGGCAGGCGCACCCAAGCCTGAAAACAGGAGCAAGAAATAGATAAAGAGTAGGTAGCATCCCCTCTACCGAAGATATGAATGACACATTGGGGCGGTCGCAAAAGACCGCCCCATCTTTTCAAAAAGAGGCGGAGAGATGATTGGTGCTTTTATCGAGAGCATGTTAGGTGGT
>DHHD01000078.1:4716-5077 GCA_002403105.1 Anaerolineaceae bacterium UBA4781
GGTAAAGAAAAACTTTCTGTTTTGATCCAAAATACCGAATTTCAATGGGCTGTGCTTAAAAAGAAATACTGGTTCCCCTGTATAGCCATTCCGGGAAAAATCGCACTTCATTTTAAAACGGAAGCAACGCTTCAGAAAATATTTTCCCTCAAAAACTTGCTACTTCTATTAGCAGAAAAATCTAAGGATACGTAAGGGAAAAATCCTTGAGCACTCATAGGTGAGCAGCTTTAACAAAAGAATTCAAGGATTGTTTTTAATAAAATCAATTCATGCAGTTTTCCTATTCTGAACGAATTTTCCATTAGAATACATCCTACTTACTTTGAACAATAATCTAATATTGGTATAAAGGACTGCA
>DHHD01000078.1:5225-10658 GCA_002403105.1 Anaerolineaceae bacterium UBA4781
ATTGCAAAGGATTACAACCCGGATATTATCTTTGCTGAATCAGTAGGATCCTGCGCAGATATTGTAGCCACCGTTGTTAAACCGCTTCAAGAAATTCGGGGTGATCTGGGTGAAGCTGCCAGCTACACAGTCTTTTGTGATGTGCGTTTGCTGGAACGGCATCTGTTAGGTGAAGAAATGCCTTTCAATGATGATGTAACCTATATCTTTGAAAAACAGATCGAAGAAGCGGGTATCTTGATGATAAACAAAATCGATCTGCTGGATAAAAAAAGAGTGGAAGGGGTTGTTGAACTTGCGAATGAACGTTATCCCCAAACTCTCATTGAAGTACAAAATTCTCTGGACGTAAAACAAGTTAAGCAGTGGGTAGATCTGATCGAGAAGAAAAGAGATCTTCCCACCCTATCCCCGTTGGAAATTGACTATGAACGTTATGCCCGGGGCGAGCAGAGTATGGCATGGATCGATAAGCATTATTCTTTTGAATTAGATACCGCTACAAAACGGGATGCTCTGGCAGAGATCATTCTACAGCTTATACAGTCAATAAACAGTGTGCAGCCCATCGCCGGACATTTAAAATTTCATTTACAAAGTAATGGAAAGAGTGTAAAGATCAGTATTCCCACCATGCAAGTTTTGGATACTGCTTTCCAATCGAAGGTTCAGAAAGAAATGGCAACTCTCCCCACAGGGAATGGAGACATGTGGGTCAATGCGCTGCTGGTAGGTACTGTGGAAAAATTGGAGAATCAAATAATTGAAAATCTGTTCACGATAGCTTCCCAATCTTTGATTAAAATGAAAGAGATAGAAAGTTATACTCGAACACCCGGGTATCCAAAACCAACTTATCGGTTATCGTAAAATAGGAGAAAAAAGCGCATGAGTGAATTGCTTGAAAATATCAAAAAGAGCATTCTGGATGGCGATCTGGAAAATTGTCAGAAATCTGTGCAGACAGCCATCGATGCAAAAATAAGTGCTGATGATATTCTAAAAAATGGTTTGATACCTGCTATGGCTGAGGTTGGAAAATTATTTGAAGAGGGGGAATATTTTGTACCTGAAATGCTGGTCGCCGCACGCGCCATGCAGGGCGGATTGGATCTGATCAAGCCATTATTGATTGCTGAAGATATAAAACCAGTAGGCAGGGTAGTGATCGGAACCGTAAAGGGTGATCTGCATGATATCGGTAAGAATCTGGTGGCTATGATGATGGAAGGTGCAGGATTTGAGATCATTGATCTGGGTACCGATGTAGCACCTGAAAAATTTGTTGAAGCAGCCAAAGAGAAGCGAGCTAATATTGTTGCAATGTCTGCTTTACTAACCACCACCATGCTCAATATGCAAACTGTCATTCAAGCACTGCAAGATGCCGGTATTCGCAATTCTGTTAAGGTGATGGTGGGTGGTGCACCGGTGACTGAACAATTCGCCAAACAGATCGGGGCGGATGGATATGCAACGGATGCCAGTCAATCAGCACGAGTGGCGCTCAGCTATTTTTCGTAAATCCAACATTTATTTTTAGATCACATCAATAAGGGTGCCACCTGTAAGTGTAAGCAGCAGGTGGCTTTCTAATTTAAAAACAGCATGGGGAGTACCCGCAGCCGCCCAAATTTCAGAATATGTTAGCAGTATGCGATCAATATACGTTGCAATTGGGGTGCTATGTGCTATGGGTGGAATACCACCGATCGCAAAACCGGTTTTCTCCCGGGTGAAATCTGCATCCGCTTTTTCAAGCGGTAAGCTTAAATCGGCAGATACTTTTGTGACATCAAGTTGATTTTTACCACTGACAAGAAAAAGAATGGGCATATCACCGGAGCGAAAAACCAGTGATTTACAGATCTGCCCGATCTCACAACCCACGGCGGTAGCAGCATCCTGTGCGGTGCGTGTGCTGGCGGCTAATTCCACCACTTCCAGTGAGAGATGATGGCTTTCCAGCGCCTGCTGTACCAATTGTGATTTCTCTGAAAGTGTCATGAATCCTCCTCTTATTGGCGATGATGCCATTGTTCAATGTTAAACAAGAAACACACCAAAGGGCAATTGGATATTCTATTGGAGTGTTTATCTGGTAGATAAAACATAAGAAACGTAGCGGGGAGGGAGGGATTCGAACCCTCGGTCGAGGTTATCCCCCGACAACCACTTAGCAGGCGGTCCCATTCAGCCACTCTGGCACCTCCCCGGATCTTTGTACATACAGCGGAGGGAGAGGGATTCGAACCCACGGTGGAGCGTTCACCCCACACCTGTTTTCAAGACAGGCGCTTTAAACCACTCAGCCATCCCTCCAATTTGTAAAGTACGGTGCGGCAAAATTCTATCATACTTACAAGTGGGTTACAACAGCCAGCCCCCGATCGCACAGATTCCATTTTTTACTATAATTAGAAGTGGTCAGGAAAGCGAGGACGCATGCGTTTAAGAAGAGCATTTCTATATACCCCTGGGGATGACCTGCACAAAATTGAAAAAGCGTGCACTCTGAAAGCCGATTGCGTGTGTGTTGATCTGGAAGATGCTGTTTCTTTTTCTCACAAAGAAGAAGCGCGGCTGACGGCTGCGCATACCCTGGGAACTTTTGATTTTGGTAAATCCGAACGATTGGTGCGCATCAATGCCCCTTCTACTAGTTGTTTCATGCCCGACCTACGTATAATCGTGGATGCCATCCCGGATGGGATCGTCATTCCAAAAATAGAAGATGCCGAAACCTTACAATATGTGGATGGTTTTCTGGAAGCGTTTGAAGCCAAAAAAGAGCTGCCGATCGGGTTGATCCGCTTGATCGCCATCATTGAAACCGCACGAAGTTTTGTGAACCTGCGGGAAATTTGCGAAGCGACTTCCCGCCTGGCTGCGCTCATCTTTGGTGCCGAAGATCTTGCGGTTAGCCTGGGTGCCCGCCGGACTGCATCGAACCGGGAGGTTTTCTACGCTCGCAGCCAGATGGTGCTGTATGCAGCAGCTTCAAACCTGGATGCTATCGACTTGGTTTGCAATAATTATCGGGAAATGGATATTATTCAAATCGAAGCGCTGGAAGGAGCACAACTCGGTTACTGCGGGAAGCAGGTTATCCATCCTAATCAAATTTCAATTGTACAAAAAGCTTTTTCTCCAACTCCAGAAGAAATTAAAAAAGCACAGCAAATTGTCATGGAGTATGAACAACACATGGGAGATGGAAAAGGCGCCATTGGATTGCAGGGAAAGTTGGTGGATATGCCGGTCTACCGGCAAGCCAAGCAATTACTCGAAAAAGCAGATCTTATCACAGCCTGGTGAAAAGTTAGGCTGCTTTGCTTTTTCTGACCCGCACCGGGACCAATTCATAGCGGTAGGCTACATCCCCGAAGTGGATCAGGTCATTATTTTGCAGCACCGTTCCCTTTTTTGAAACCGGAGCATAGTTTACCAGGGTACCCCTTTCAGAACCCAGGTCAGCCAGAATAAACGTACCTTGCGATGAGCGGCGAATGCGCGCATGCAGAGGACTGATGGATGGGTCACCCAAAAATAAATTTGCCTGTGCGGGGTCACTACCGATGGTTGTATCAATGGCGGTCAGATGGATGGCAGATTCTTTTTGCACTTCCTTCTGTTTATCATCGGATAATGGCACAAGCTGGGGTATCAACTGCAAGGGTTCATAGATCGATTCCGCTGCAGCAGCCCGCGAAGATTCAGCGGGGTTGAAAACCTGCTGCGTAAGGGGATCTTCATCGAATGTGAGAGCTGGTTCAACACCCGCAGTCACCAGGCGCGGATTACGGCGGCGCTGATTGAGGTAGGCGACCATACCGCCAAATGTCAGCAACGCAGCAAAGAGGATCCAGCCACCCGAATTCACAAAATTCGTGAATTCACCCCAGAAGCCGGTATAACGCTGATCAACGATGATCTCCACTTCACGCGCACTGCTCTCACTGCTGAAGCCGAGGATATCTTCTACTTCTACCTGTACATTATGAATGGCGGTGATGCGGAAACCACCCAGCGGCCAACCGAGCCACTCGAAAGGCTGCTGATCAAGTTTGATAACCTCCTGCCCATCCACAACCAGACGAGAATATTTTAGCTGGCGAGGATAGCCATCGGGAAAGGTCACGCTGATCTGCAATGTTATAAAATCAGGCTTCAGCACCTTATCGCCTTCCTCTGTGTCAATCCACACCAGTTGAATTTGTGGAGGTAGTGCAATAATGGTCACGACAGGAGCAAGCAGCTCGATCTGAAAAGCAACATCTTCCGTTTCAGCTTGCTGCACACCGCGCTCAACCGTTACTTTAATACGGTGAAATCCGCTCTGGTTAATAGAAGAGGTGTAACGCAGGCGGTAGGTATAACGCAGCGCGGAGAGATATGTCTCCGGGTTAGGCGCTTCCACTTTTTCGTTATAGAGAAAGAATTGACCGCCAGTTGTTTCAGCCAGGTCGCGCAGTGCTTCGGCAGCTTGAGAATTGGAACTGGTTTCATTGGCAACCAACCAAACATAAACCGGAATGCCGATATCGACAGCGCGAGCAGCCAGAATGGGGATCCGGTCGAGCTCACTATCGATCGGCAGAGGGGTGATGTAGAAGATGGCTTGTTTGGCATGGTTGGCAAGCTGCGGTTCCTGAGAAGCCACATCAATGGCATAGGTCAGACTGGCTTGATCCGCTTCGAAATTATACAGATTGGGCTGGTAAGTTTGCAGGGCTTGCATAAGTTCCTGTGGATCACTGCTATGTTGGATGAGAGCGCGTTCGTTGCTGGTGAAGCTATAGAGGTTGGAAGCTTGACTCTGTAAATTCTCCAGCCAGGAAGTCAGGATGAAGATGGTATCTTCGTAGCGAGTGGTATCCTCGCTGATCTTGTTGCTTAAAGTTGGACCGAGGTTTAGTGCCAGGATGGTGTGCAACCCCGGTTCGACGCGGGTTGCTTCGTTGATGGTGCGTTCCTCGCTATTTTCCTGCAGGGCGAATTGATCTGCAGCAAGGTCGCTGACGAAGTTATTTTGAGCATCGTAGACATCCACATAGGCGGTCAAGCTGGGGAACTGCGATAGATCGGGCTGAGATAAGATCGCTCGCAACCCACCCTGCGCGGAAGCGGGTGTATTGATAAACGTAAGAAGAAATCCGGTGATGAGGAGAAGATAAAGAAACCGGCGGGTACTTGGTTTTTTCATGTAGGGGTATTTTAATGCAAAAAGACACTCCCTCCCGACCTACATCATAAATAGGAAAGGACTTTACAGTATTGAGATGAAAAACTTGACAAAACTTGACAAAATTTGACATTTAAAAAATTTACGGGGATTCGTTCCTTATGAACGAATGATGTTTTTGTTACTAACGAACCAAGGGCAGGTTTAAAAAACAAAGGAGATTGATGTGTGAAATCAGTTCTTTGCGA
>DHHD01000082.1:0-7356 GCA_002403105.1 Anaerolineaceae bacterium UBA4781
ATAAGAATGAAAAAGTTAATCCAGATTCTTGAAAGATCGGATTTACTCCCCACAGTACTCATTATTATCTTTTGTTTTCTTTCGCTTTCATCGTCCCTTGAAGGGAATAAGAACGGACTCTTTGATTCATCTCCGGGATGGCAGATGGCAGGTTACGCAACCGGCATGTTTACCGGTTTTGGTTTCATAGCTCTTTTTCTTATTTTGCTTAGAAAAGACAAAAAAATATATCAATTCTTCGAGAAGTCATTAACCTCATTTGAATTCCCGAAAATAATAACCGGTATTCTCTTCACATTGTTGTCGGTGGGTACAATTTTGTGCATCTTTATTTTCTTTAACACCTTCTTCAGCGGTTTCTATTTCCGAACATTCACAATCTTCTTTGCGGCTTGCCTGCTTACGGGATTGCTGAAAGGGGCTTTCAAACAGAAATCCTGCACTGTTCTGTTCTTATTCAGCCTGTTATTCCTTGGCTGTGGCTACCAAATCGGCAATCACCTTGGTGATATTTCAAGCAATCCTTTTTCATTAGAATGGTCTGAGGGCAGTCGTTTCTACTATTCATCGCTACTTTTCTCTGAAAAAATCTATAACCAGCACCTTTCCCTTTCATTTTTACACCCCAGCCGCTATGTGATCTTATCTCTGCCTTTCTTTTTCTCGAATGCAGGAATTTTTATTCACCGAGCCTGGCAGGTCTTTCTATGGATCGCCACGACCGGATTATGTATGATCGGGATCGTGAAAAGGTTGAAGCAAAAGGACTTTTGGTGGAATGCCATTCTGGTATTATCCGGTTTTCTCTTCTTGCAGCAGGCTCCGGTATATTATCATCTTCTCATCTCTGCCATTCTAGTACTGTTCGGTTTTAATCGGAATAAATTCTGGCAAACCAGCCTGTTTGTGATCCTGGCATCCTGCTGGGCAGGCATCAGCCGCATCAACTGGTATCCAGTGCCGGGTGTGCTGGCAGCCATGCTTTCTATTTTTGAAACGCCAAAATCTACAAAAACAAAGATCTGGGAAACCATCCGACAACCCCTTTTCTTCATCGGAATTGGATTATTATTCAGCTTTCTTGCCAATTTGGCTTATATTCCACTTTCTGGCAACAGTACTATAGAAAATTTCACAACCAGCTTTACCTCTGACCTGTTATGGAAGCGTTTACTGCCTGGTCCAACATTCCCAAAAGGGATTCTAACCGGGGCTGTGTGGTTGAACGCTCCCCTGCTCCTGCTTTTCATTTTCCGCCTATCTTCCATTAAAAACGAAATGGGTTGGATTCAGAGAATGTTTTTATTTGCAGTATTGATCGTATTCTTCATTGGGGGATTGTTCGTCAGCGTCAAGATCGGTGGTGGCAGCAACCTGCACAACATGGATGCATTCATGCTATTGTTGCTGATCTCGGTGTACTATCTCTTTTTTTCCGATCTCTTTCAGAGTGAGAAAATCGATCTTTCCAATTCTCTGAAAATATTGATCGTGATGGCGATGTTCTTGCAGCCATTTTTCTGGGCACTAACCGCCTGGGCACCCAGAACTTCCTATTCAGCAGAATCGCTGCAGCATGATCTGGCTGAGATCAATGGGGCTGTTGAATCTATCAACAGCAATCATCCACAAAGCAAAATCTTATTTATCAATCAACGCCAGCTTTTGACATTCGGATATGTTACTGAGGCACCGCTTGTGCCGGAATACGAATTGCTGGAATTAATGGAAATGGCGATCTCCGATCAGGAACCTTATTTGGACGTTTTCTATGCGGATCTGGCTGCCCATAGCTATGACCTGATCGTTGTCAATAAGCAGTATCTGGTCTTCAAGGGAGATGAGGAGGCTTTCTCGGAAGAGAATAATGCCTGGGTGAAGAATATAGCCATCCCGTTGATGAAATACTATACACCGATCACCTGGTTACGGTATACTGACACCGAAATCTATGTTCCCAGACCCGAAAATGAACTTCAGAGGATAATTACGCGATGAATATCAATGAAAGTACTGATCCTATAAAAGCTGATGAACAACCAAAAAAACAATCTTCGTATTGGCGTTGGATCCTGACCATCGCTGCCATTGGATTATTCATCTATCAATTCGCTCAGCAGGATTTTCAGCAGACTCTCAGTATCATTAAAAATATGCCCCTGCTGATAATGCTGGCAGCGATCGGCCTCACAGTTTGTTCCCGTATTGCAATTGCTGCACGCTGGAATGCTCTGCTAAAAATAAACGCTCCGAAACCCAAATTCAAAGATTCGTTGAAAACCACCTTCGCCGGTCTTTTTTCTTCGAATGTTCTTCCGACCAGTGTGGGCGGTGATTTTGTGCGCCTTTTCATGGGAATTCAAGCCAAACTTGACCCGGCTTATATCGCATCCTCTTTGATCATGGACCGCATCATCGGTTTCACCGGTATGTTGTTCTTTATGCCTTATGGTTTGAAGTTGCTATTCAATTCTTCTGAAACATCCTCCACTTCATTTATCCCCATGTCTTTCATCTTTATGCTCACTTTTTCGGATCTCTTTAAAAAAACCTGGGGGTGGATCAAAAAATTCGTTCAAAAAGTGTTGGATAGCATTCAACTCTGGTTGAAACACCCTGTTTATTTACTGGAATCCCTCGGCTTTACATTCCTGCACACAGCATTTTTGTTCAGTACCATCTGGCTGTTTCTGCACACCATGCAAGTTGATCTTTCCATCTTCAAGATAGGGGCGATCTACAGTCTCAGCTACGTGATCTCGCTTTTCCCATTATCCATCGGCGGTTTGGGAATTCAAGAACTTGCCATTTCCAACCTTTTTTCAACACTTGGAAATATGCCGCTCGAAACCGCCAATGCCCTGGCGCTTTTATTGCGCCTGGCTTATATCATCAGCAGCATTCCGGGAGTCTTTTTTTTGCCTGACATCGGTAAGAAAAAGAAACAGCTTTCTACCAAGGAGAATTAGTCAGCCATGTACTGGCTTCGTGACAGCAGCTATTTCGGTATCCTTGTGTGGGGTGTTTGTGCCCTGATGTGGAGCATTGGGGGAACCTGGCTGGTCACAAGCATTTTCGAGCTTGAGAAACATGAATCCCCGATTCTGGGTTTTGCTACAGGATTGGTTTTTTATTTATGGCTGACAAACATCTTTGGACATTTCTTATCGGCTGATCTGGCTTTCCTCCTACCTGCCCCATTAATTCTCGTGCTCGGTTTCATTTTCAAACGTCTCAACCCTAAAAAGAAAATTGAAATACCTCTGCGCACTGTTCTTTTTCAAATGTTCATTTTCCTTCTATTGACCGGCTTTTTCACTTTGATCGGTCGCGGATTGGCGATCTTTGATGAACGAAAAAATCTGTCGCTCATCTCGTTGATGGCGAATGGAGATATCCCACCACACAATCCATTGAATCCTCTGACTTTCTACCAGTACCATTATGGATCGCAGTTGTTGGGAGCCAGTTTGGTGAAGATCGGCGGATTCTTGCCATGGAGCGCTTTCGATATCAGCAAAGGCATTTATTGGGCGCTCACAATTCTATTGATCTATATTCTGATCCGGCGTTTTACATCAAAAAATTGGGTGGCATTGCTACTCACCGGAGTTTATCCTTTCCTCACCGGCACCCGTTATTTATTGATGCTGCTGCCTGAAAATTTCCTGGCAAATTTAGATAGCAAGATCACGCTGCTTGGATCAAGCCAGGATATGGGTCTGCCGTTCTCCAAAGCACTTTTTGCAGATTGGGTGATCGGGGGAGGTCCGCCCGGCGCTTACCCATATGGCTTTATCAATGGCATTCTTAAACCTCTCATCATGTCGCATTCCGGCACAGAAACACTGGCGCTGGCGATCGTGCTCATGATCTGGCTGCTGGTTTCTGTGAAATCACAACCAGCCGCAAAATGGATGCTTGGAATTCTTTTCGCGCAGCTCGCATTAACCTGGGAAACGACCTATGGATCGCTGGCAGTAGCCGTGGCATCCTTTTTGATCATTCAACTGTTCAAACCAAAGAAAACGAGAGACACCCCACTGCAAACATTGGCAATTGCCGGTATTATCTCCATTCCTATCGTGCTGCTGCAAGGGGGAACTATCTCTGAAATGTTGAAAAGCAGCCTTAGCGGATTATTCACTGCCACACCCACCATGAATGCTGAGATCACAGAAGGTGGAATGTTCACTTTTAACTGGCCCCCGGTTATTTTCTCCGGGCATCTGGGAGGATTATCGCTCTTTGATCCGGCTCAAACCTTGGTGGGATTGTGTGAATTAGGACCTTCTGTTTTCTTTATCCCCTGGATATGGAAATGGATCCGTAAATCCACGGAATCATCCAAAAAGACGATGCTCTGGATCCTCTTCTTCAGCGCTGGGCTTGGATTGTTGATCCCGACCTTTCTTACTTACCAATCCTCTGCCCGGGATATCACCCGTTTTTCCGGGTATGGTTTAGCAATTTTAATTATTCTATTTTTGCTCTTTATCATTGAAAGTTGGAAAACTCAAAAAGTCTTTCTGCGCTGTATCGAAGCAATCAGTGTAGGATTGATGGCAATTGGCGGGATCGTAACAGGAATTGTTCAACTCTCAGCAATCAATAAACCGGTCCTCGCGGAAGGCATTGACGGTTGGGATGCACGCATCAGCAGTGAAGTATGGGGCGAATTAACAGGAGAAGGATGGATCTTTGACTCTGCCAGTCAAAACTGGCGAGCTGCCATTCTTAGCGGGAAAGCAACTCTCATCAACTCCAATACTTTTACGGAAGGGGATTGGGATGACCTGAGAGAAAATCCGCGGATCATAAAGTTTCTGGATCATGGATTCGAATACATTTATATTGATGAGGATTGGTGGAATGGGTTGAATCAGATTGAACAGGCAGAACTCAGTCAACCTTGTATCGAAGAAGTATCTCGCGTGGAAAATTCTGAAAATGGCATCCTGCGCAAGTTAATCAAGATCACGGATTGCCAATAATTCAAGGAATTTAAAGAAATAATGAAAATGAAAAGTCCTATCCGTGAACGTGATTTTTATTTGCAGCCAGTGGTGGATGTTGCCAGGGCTTTGATCGGAAAAAGCCTTGTACACCAGATCGGAGATCAAGCTGTTGCCGGAATCATTCTTGAAACAGAAGCCTATGATGGCGAGCAAGATCAAGCCTGCCATGCCCGCAGCGGGAAAACGAAACGTAATGCCGTTATGTATGGACCTGCGGGACATGCTTATATCTATTTCACCTACGGTATGCACTGGCTGTTGAATTGTGTGACGGGCTCCGAAGGGTATCCCGCCGCGGTGCTCATCCGCTCCATTCACCCTACCCGTGGATTGGAGATGATTGCACAAAACAGAATGGATATTACTCCAGCCTTGTGGTGCGATGGGCCTGCAAAACTGACGCGTGCTCTTGCCATTGATGGTACATTGAATGGCTGCGACCTCTGCCAGAAAACCGGTGTTTTGCGGGTCGAAGAAGGGATTACAATTCCAGAGGAGTTAATTCAAGCAGCCCCGCGCATTGGCATCGGATATGCCAGTGAGCCCTGGAAAAGTAAACCTTGGCGTTTTACAGCACAGATGCTGCCCTCAAGAATCGATGAATTAATTAAGTAGACTCATGGTATAAAAATACTATGCAAGAAAAAAAAGAAGAAATAAAAATACCCGTTTTTGATTTTGACCCTACCAGAGTGATCATTTATGGCGGCGGTGGATTGAGCAAAATGATCATCGAAGCAGTTCGCGTGCTGGGAACCTATCAAATCGAAGGCATTGTGGATGACAGCATGCGAAAAGGAACGGATGTGATCGGCTCTCCCGTGTTAGGTGGAGCGGATATCCTTCCACAGCTCTATGCACGCGGTATCCGAATGGCTGTTAATTCTGTGGGGGGGATCGGTGATTTTCAGGTGCGGTTGAATGTTTTTCATACTTTGGCAAAAGCCGGTTTTATCTGCCCTGCCATCGCCCACCCCACTGCGCATATAGATCCTTCAGCACAATTGGCGCCGGGTGTTCTGGTACTGGCACAGAGCTATGTTAGTGGCAATGCCCAAGTGGGAATGGGCACTTTGATCAATAACTCCGTGGTTGTTTCACACGATAATGTAATTGGGACTTGCGTCAATCTATCTCCCGGTGTGATGCTGGCAGGAGATGTGATCATTGACGACTGTGCCCAATTGGGAATGAATGTAAATGTGAATATTGGTGTGCATATCGGAAAGTACGCCCGTATTGCCAGTGGTGCTACCATCAAAGGGGATGTCCCACAGGGTGAGCGGATTTACACCGGTATGACCTACCCTCCCAGAGATCTGCACAAACCAAGGACTGTTTAGGAGAATAAATCATGTTACGTAGAAATGCCGCCAACGCTCGACCGGAAATAACCCCGATTGAACGAGTTACTTCTGTGCTGGGAGCCGGGATCATCTGGAAAGGATCCATTAAAGGTAAAGGTGGAGTGCGCGTTGAAGGAACCTTCGAAGGCGAGATCAACCTTAATGGGCTGCTGGTGGTTGGAGAGACCGGCCGCATCACCTGCGAAAATGTTCAAGCCAATACTGTCATCGTTGCGGGCGCGATCAAAGGCAATATTACAGCAGAGAAATTAGAAATCCGCAGTACGGGTCATGTTTGGGGAGATGTAAAAATTGTTGCTTTTTCCACCGAAGAAGGTGCGTTTTTACGCGGAAATATCACCATGGAAGAACAAGTAACCCTGGAGTTTGAGGATTTACCGGTTGATACCGAATTGATGGATCAAGAGACAGAACCAAAAAAATAGTTAATAACGAATCTGATTAAGTGGCTTCAAAAATGAAAGTATCACAATTATTCAATCAAACGCTGCGTAAGTCATCTGATCAGAGTGATGTAGCTGGTTACCAGTTTCTTATCCAGGCAGGTTATTTGCGCCCCCTAGCCAGTGGAATTTTTGGATATTTGCCATTGGCACAACGGACTCTTGCCAATATTTCGAAGATCATCCGTGAAGAGATGGATGCCATCGGCGGGCAGGAAGTCTCTCTGCCGGTCGTCCATCCGGCAGAGATCTGGCAGGAAACCGGGCGCTGGTATTCCATTAATGAGGAAATGGGCAAATTCAAAGACCGCAGCGGGCGGGATATGGTATTAGCCATGACACACGAAGAAGCAGTAGCTGCTGTAACGCGCGATGTCATCCAATCTTACCGGCAACTTCCGGCATTGATCTATCAACTGCAAACGAAATGGCGCGATGATCCCAGACCACGAGCCGGTATGATCCGCGCGCGCGAATTCACCATGCTCGATAGCTACAGTCTGGATCGGGATGAAAATGGATTGGAGC
>DHHD01000082.1:7393-9203 GCA_002403105.1 Anaerolineaceae bacterium UBA4781
TTCGCCCATGAATTCATGTATCTCAACCCCATCGGCGAAGATACGATCATTCTGTGCAATTCCTGCAGCTACGCCGCCAATCGTCAGATCGCCAGATTTCAGAAAAGTTCCAGTAATGAAGAAGAATTGAAGAGTATCGAAAAGATCGCCACTCCCGAAAAGAAGACCATCGCCGATCTGGTCGATCATTTACATATTCCTGCACAACGTACTGCCAAAGCAGTTTTTCTAATGGCTGAAATCGAGGGAACCTGGCAGCTGGTGCTGGCTCTCCTGCGCGGGGATCTGGAGTTGAATGAAACCAAACTCAGTCATATCATCCATGCCAACCAATTACGCCCTGCACTCGAAGATGAGATCAAACTCAGTGGTGCTGTGCCGGGGTATGCCTCCCCGATCGGATTGAAAAACATTCTGATCGTGGTGGATGATGAAATACCCAATCTGCATAATCTGGCAGCCGGAGCAAATGAAGAGGGTTATCACCTGCTGAATGTAAACTACGGCAGAGATTTTAAAGCGGACATCGTAGCTGATATTGCCTGTGCTGATCAAGGATTGGCTTGCCCCGAATGCGGCAAACCACTATCCAGCCAGCGCGGTATCGAAGTGGGAAATATCTTTAAATTGGGTACTTTCTACTCGGAACGGATGGGCTGTCATTTTTTGGACGAGGATGGAACCTCCAAACCCATCGTGATGGGTTCGTACGGGATCGGCTTGGGAAGATTAATGAGCTGTATTGCCGAAGAACACCATGATGAGAAAGGGCTGGCATGGCCGACACATCTCGCACCGTATGCTGCTTATCTCATCCATATTGAAGATAAGACCGGAGAGACTCGCAAGATCGCTGAATCTCTCTATCAACAATTAGAAAAAGCGGGTTTGCAAACCCTATATGATGATCGGAATGCCAGCCCGGGTGTAAAATTCAACGACGCCGATCTGCTGGGCATACCACTGCGCCTTACCGTCAGTTCAAGGTCTTTATCAAACGGCGGTATTGAAATAAAATCCAGGACGAGTGAGAATTCACAGATCATCGGCTTGGAACAAACTGTCGATTATGTGGTGAATACCCAAATCAAAGCATGAAACTGATTACTTTAGAGCATGAAGGAAAATAAATGAAAAAAAATAACAAGAACTCTGTTCCAATGTCATCCCCCGATATTAACGATGAAGATCGCCAGGCAGTTCAAGATGTGTTGAACACTACATCCTTAAGCATTGGACCAAAGATCACTGAATTTGAGCAGGCAATCAAGGCGAGAACCGGCAGCCGCTTTGCTCTGGGGGTCAGTTCAGGCACCACTGGGCTTCACCTTTGCGTTCGTGCAGCAGGTATTGAACAGGGTGATCTTGTTATCACCACTCCCTTTTCATTTATTTCATCCACAAATGTGATCTTGTTTGAGAAAGCCATTCCGGTTTTTGTGGATATTGATCCCATCAGCGGGAATATGGATACAGAGCAGATGCAGCAAGCCATTCATGACCTGACACAGGGAGGAAAATCGGCTGCGAAATGGCTACCACGCAAAGGGTGTGAAGCTTATCGAGATCTCAAAGCTGTTTTGAGTGTGGATGTGTTTGGTCAACCAGCAGATTATGATGCGATCAACAGCATTTGCCGTCAAAACAATTTGACACTGATCGAAGATTCTTGCGAAGCCCTTGGCGCATCGTATAAGGGAAAACAAGCCGGCACATTTGGAAAGTATGGGGTTTTTGCATTCTATCCAAATAAACAGATCACCACCGGAGAAGGTGGAGTGATCGTCACCGATGATGAAGAAGCAGCAGC
>DHHD01000082.1:9244-35228 GCA_002403105.1 Anaerolineaceae bacterium UBA4781
CTTTCACAAATGAAACGACTCGATCACATGCTTGACAGTCGTGCGCAGGTGGCTAATTGGTATCAAGATGCGCTGCAGGAATTCCCCCAAATTGAAATACCACAGATCTTACCCTCTACCACCCGCATGAGCTGGTTTGTATACGTGATCAGAATAAAAACAACTGTTGATCGTGATGCTTTTGCCAAACGCATGATCGAGAATGGGATCGATGTAAGACCCTATTTCTTGCCCATCCATCTACAGCCCTTCATTGCCAAACAATTTGGATACCAACCTGGCGACTTCCCCATCACTGAAGATCTGGGGAAGCGTGGTTTGGCACTGCCATTTTCCAGTGTGATGAGGAAAGAAGAAGTACTGCGCGTTTGCGAAGGGATTCAGAAATCGCTGTAATATGAATGGCGAACAGGTATTCCGGCTGCCCATTAAAAAAGCAGTAGTAAATATTCTGATCTTCTGCCTGTTATTGGGTGGATTGAGTGTCGGAAGCATCTTGATCGCTGTTTCCATGCAAAATGCTGGTTATCGGATTCTTGGATATATTCTCGGCATTCTCTTTTCGCTGCCCGTTTTCTTTTTCCTTTTCCAGCTATTCCAAATAACGCGCAGTAAATACAAGATCAATCGGGATGGATTGACTATTTTCTGGGGTCTGCAAAAAATGGTCATCCCGATTCACGAAATAGAATGGATACGCCCTTATGATCAAATGGGATACACTATCCCGCTGCCAACTCTGGAAAAAATAGGTATTCTTTCAGGACATATTTTCTTTGGAGATTTGGGAGATATCCTCTTCTTTGCCACCAGCCAGCAAAATGCTTTTTTGATCAGTACATCGCAGGAAGTATTATTCTTGTCTCCAGTTGATGCAGATGCTTTTCAAAAAGGAATCCAAGAAGCTGTTTATTTGGGTTCCATTACACCTCTTGAACGGAAATCCATACAGATAGAGTCTCCGGTAGGCAAAGTACGCTCGAACCTTGCGTTGTATATACCAATCGGAATAGGTATTATTCTAACCTTGCTGCTCTTTATTCTTTTTGGATTCGTCATTAATACCAAGGATTCCATTCGAGTTGGTCTGGTGCTATTTGAACCAGCCTCTGGAGTAATTATCCTTCCCATCATCACAGCAATTTTTAATATTATTAATGCGATCTTTGCTCCCAGAATTTTGAAAAATGAGCAGTTAAAACTGTACGCCTATTTATTGGCGTATGCTGGTCCGCTTGTATCATTCCTTCTCATTCTCTCGATCGTGCTTGGTATGCTTCGATAAATCAGTTTCTGCCCATGCTACAATAAAACAATCAGGGGAGGAACCGATGCAAAGAATTTATGAGTGGTTACTGGAGGGAGATGCGTGGGTTCAATACCGCACTCGTATCGATCTGTTGGGAGAAGGGATGGATGAACCTGAAGTCAGGCTAGCCCATCAAGCTCTGCTGGAACATCCTAGAATAAAAACGATCATTGAAGAACTCACAACCTGGCCTGGTCCGGTCATCAGCAATCATAAAAATGCCAATCACCCGATCCAAAAACTATCGTTTCTGGCAGAACTGGGTTTAACCAGGACTGATGCAGGTATTGAAAATATCGCTGCCCGAATTCTTGATCTCCAATCCCAGGCAGGTCCATTTCAAGTGCTTGTCAATATTCCCAAAGCATTTGGTGGACCAGGCGAAGACAATTTGGCATGGACACTGTGTGACACACCTCTCGTCTTATTTGCTCTTTTCAAATTTGGATATGCAGAAGATGAACGAGTGCTGCGAGCCGCTGAATATTTGAATGGGTTGGCTAGAGAAAATGGTTGGCCATGTGCCGCCTCCCCCGAATGCGGGAAATTTCATGGACCGGGGCATAGAAGCGATCCCTGCCCGTATGCCAATCTGATCATGCTCAAAGCATTCGCACAGATCAGAGAATATCGAGATAGCCCTGCATGCAGAAATGGAGCTGAAACTCAATTGTATTTGTGGGAAAACAGGGAAACACACCACCCTTACATTTTCCATATGGGAACCGATTTCTGCAAATTGAAAGCCCCTTTTGTCTGGTATGACCTCCTGCATGTTCTGGATGTTCTTTCTCAATTTCCTGAACTGAAAGACGATCCCCGCTTAAAAAATATGCTGAATATCTTACGATCAAAAGAGAATTCAGAAAGACAATACACACCTGAATCCATCTGGACCGCCTGGAAGGAATGGGATTTTGGACAAAAGAGGGAACCTTCCCGCTGGTTAACTTTTCTTTGTTTACGGATCCTGCAACGATTGGATGGATGATTTCTTTTTCGTTACTCTATACTGGTCGAACCGATACCAATCCACAAAAATCAGTATGAACGTACCTATCCGTTTGAGTTCTTTTCACCTACAATCGTACAGGATTCATGTTTTCTAATTAGAATTGTTCATAGAATCGAATTCGGAATCTGGTTGTAATAGGAAAATGCCATGGAAAATGATGAAAAGCTAAAAAAACTAACAGAACTGCATACGAAAGCGTTGCAAGGAGGCGGTGAAGATAAAATTGCGAAACAACACCAAAAAGGGAAACTCACTGCCCGGGAACGGTTGGATGAACTGCTGGATACAAGCAGTTTTCATGAGATCGGACAATTTATCACCCCGCGAGTTGATTCTGCGGAATCTGATACTGAAAAGATCCTGGGAGATGGTGTTGTAACAGGCTATGGGCAGATCAATGGCCGCACCGTTTTCGTCTATGCGCAAGATTTTACCGTAAAAGGTGGGGCTTTAGGCGAGATGCAGAGCACCAAAATCTGCCGTATCATGGATCTGGCATACGAGAATGGCGCCCCCATCATTGGATTGATCGATTCAGGTGGTGCACGCATTCAGGAAGGCGTTTACAGCCTGGGAGGGTACGGAGAGATCTTCCGCAGAAATTCGCTGTATTCCGGGATCATCCCACAGATCAGCATCATTTTAGGTCCCTGTGCGGGCGGTGCTGCGTACTCCCCTGCCCTCACTGACCTGATCATCATGGTTGAAAAACAATCCTATATGTTTCTCACCGGTCCAAACGTAATAAAAACAGTTACCGGGGAGGAAGTTGATTTTGAAGATCTGGGAGGTGCAGCCGTGCATCTTTCAACAAGCGGTACAGCCAGTTTAACCGCCAGGTCAGAAAGCGATGCACTGCGCCTTTGCCGCACTGTTATAGACTATTTACCAGCGAACAACGCAGAAAATCCTCCCTGTATTGCGCCTTCAGATGATCCACAGCGCAAAGATATTGAATTGAATACCATCGTGCCTGTAGATCCCGGTATGCCATATTCCATGCACGATGTCATTCATCACGTCATGGATCACAGTTCGTTTGTGGAGCTGCAGGCAACCTTCGCGCCCAATGCGATCGTTGGATTTGCCAGATTGGATGGAGGGTCCGTTGGCGTTGTTGCACAGGAACCCAGCAGTATGGCAGGAGTGATCGATATTGATGCATCTGACAAAATATGCCGCTTCGTTCAATTATGCGATTGCTTCAACCTACCCATCATCACATTTGTTGATTCTCCAGGATTCCTGCCAGGCGTGAATCAGGAACACGGTGGAATCATCCGGCATGGAGCCAAAGTTTTGTTCGCATATTCCGTATCATGCGTACCGAAGGTCAGTGTGGTAACCAGAAAAGCTTACGGGGGAGCATATATCGTCATGAGCAGCAAATATCTTGGGACAGATTTCTCCTTCGCCTGGCCGAGCGCAGAGATCGCTGTCATGGGTCCAGAAGGGGCAGCAAACATACTCTATGCAAACCAGATCAAGAATGCTGCTGACCCTGTAAAAGAAAGAAATAACCTAACAGAATTGTATAAAGAAAAATTCCTCAATCCATACGCAGCTGCTCAGGCTGGTCATATTGATGATGTGATCGAACCGTGCCAGACCAGACCCATCATCATTTCAGCGCTGAAGACACTGCGCCAGAAACAGGTGCAGCATCCGATCCGCAAACACGGGAATTCCCCTGTATAGAGAGAGGTGCAATGGGAAATACAAATTTATCTAATGCCTTGTGGATCACCCTGATAGGAATTATGCTGGTATTTATCGGTATTTTTCTATTGTGGGGTATGATGGAATTATTGGTGCGAGCTACTCAAAAACGCGAAAAACCGATAGCCGCCGATAATGCGGACTCCACAAAAGATGAGCTTAAGCTGAAACAAAAAGCAGCCGCGGTTGCGGTTGTGGCTGCCATCAGTTTTCAGAATTCCACCACCATTTCCACATCCCTGCCACAGCAAGAAGGTCTCAGCCCCTGGCAAAGTATTCATCGCGGGTATCGCAATCTGCCATTTATTAAACATTCAAAGTGAGGATCGGAATGAAAATCCATGTAAAAATTCAAGACAATACGTACGAAGTCGTCATTGATGATTTAAACGCCCGACCTATTCGAGCCAGTGTGGATGGCGAAACTTTTGAAGTATGGCCTGAAGAGATCGCGTTACCTTCCAATTCTCAATTGGCGCCGGCTGAATCAAGCGCACCTTTGAAACAGGTACCGATCAAAGATCCCTCTGTTCAATCTGGTAGCGCAAGCAATGAAATTTCAGCTCCCATTCCCGGAGTGATCATCGATATTCTTGTCAAAACCGGTGATAAGGTAAAGCATGGGCAGGAACTATGCATTCTTGAAGCAATGAAGATGAAAAATTCAATTCGTGCCAACAAGGATGGAGTGATCAGTGAAATCCTGATTTCTTGTGGAGACCAGGTAAAGCATGGACAAATTTTGATCCGTTTTAAGGATTGATAAAACATGGACTTACAAAAGATCCTGAGTTTGTTTACATTTGATATCGGAGATTTTAGCTGGAAGAATATTGTCATGATCCTGGTAGGATTGATCTTGATCTATCTTGCCATCAAAAAAGAATATGAACCAGTCCTTCTCTTACCAATCGGCTTTGGATGCATTCTGGCAAATCTTGGCATGGCTGCCACACCTGATGGAACAGGTTTTCTTTCGGTACTTTACAGAGCCGGGATAGAAACGGAATTATTTCCACTCCTTATTTTTGTCGGCGTGGGTGGGATGATCGATTTCAGTCCGCTTCTTGCACAGCCGAAAATGGCATTACTGGGTGCAGCCGGTCAATTTGGTATTTTTGGGACGCTTATTCTGGCAGTAATTCTTGGGTTCGACCTGAAACAAGCCGGGGCGATTGGATCCATTGGTGCCATTGATGGACCAACTGCAATATTCGTATCAGGCAAACTTGCTCCCGAATTATTGGCTCCCATTGCAGTGGCAGCTTATTCCTACATGAGCCTGGTACCCATTATCCAGCGCCCCATCATGAAGTTGCTTACAACGCGCAAAGAACGCTTGATCCGCATGGAATATGCTCCGCGCGCTGTTTCAAAATTAGCTTTGATCATTTTCCCGATAGTAGTTACCATCATTGTCAGTCTAATCGCTCCGGAAGCTGCCCCTCTGATCGCAGCCTTAATGCTTGGGAATCTTTTAAAAGAATCAGGAGTGGTTGAGCGCCTTAATAAATCAGCGCAGAATGAGATCATTAATATCTCCACCCTGTTCCTGGGCTTAACGATTGGCGGCACAATGCAGGCAGCTAGTTTCTTACAGGTGGCAACCTTAAAAGTACTGGGGTTGGGATTAATCGCGTTCATCCTGGACACCACAATGGGATTGCTTTTTGGAAAATTGATGTCGTTCTTTTCTGGCGGGAAGATCAATCCACTTATTGGAGCCTGTGGGATCAGCGCCTTTCCGATGGCAGGCAGGCTTTCAGCCAAGATGGCACAAGATGAGGATTTTGATAATTTCATCCTCATGCATGCCATGGGTGCCAATACTGCCGGGCAATTAGCCAGTGTGATCGCAGGTGGATTACTGCTAACGTTGGTTAATTTATTAAGTTAAATACTCGTTCAAAGAATTTATCAAAAAAGAGGTCTTGTGACCTCTTTTTTTATTTTTTCTTGGGTTTCTCAGGTAAATCCAGATAATATCCAACTCCCCGTTTTGTCTTTATGAAGTCAGGGTTGCGAGGATCTTTTTCAATGGCTTTTCTTAACCAACTAATATGTACATCCAATGAACGCATATCCCCTACATACTCTGTTTCCCAGAGCGTTTTAAAGAGGTCTTCCCGTTGGATAAGTTTACCGGGTTTTTGCATAAGAGTCTTCATTAATGTGAATAAGCGAGGGGTTAACCGTTCATTCTTTCCATTACAGTAGACCCATCTCTGCGAAAGATCCAGCTTGATCGGTTTCACTTCAAGGATATTATTATCATTTCTTTGTACAAACGGTTTAAGTCGATTCAATAGCTTTTGTAATGTAAAGGGGAAAACAAGCACTGCATTGGCATCTTTAAACTTGGCAGTGTCGAAATCCTCATCCACTATCAGAATGATCGGTGTATCAGGTATCTCTTTGCGCATCGCAGAACAAATTCTTTTCCCTGCAGTACGTAGAGAAGACGCATCTACGATCACTACTTGAGGTTGTTCATGTTTTACGAAATCAACCGCATCATTTCCATTCGGTACGGATCGCACATCATAGTCTTTCTTGATCAGACCACCTGAAAAAGAAGACCTATCCGAACGTTTTCCTTCGACAATAAGAATAAGTGGTTTTAATAATTTCATAGAGTGTTTTGTCGCCTAGCGTATAGTTTCATAATTATCCATAGAATTGGATCACCAATTCTTTTGTTATGGCGGCGATGAGGATATGCATTTAAAAAATTATACAACAATCGTTAAAAGAAATACACAATTTCATTAAAACCCGTTTTGTTTACGCTTACATGCTAAAATAGCAATAAGAAATTTTTTTGGAGTACGTATGGCTGATTTAATTGAAGCAACAGTTGACAGCATTCGCATGAGCCTCACAAGCCAGCAGCGAATCGTTATTCTCAAAGATTTGAACAATGAACGGTATCTACCCATCTGGATCGGTCCATACGAATCAGAATCCATCAGTATTGCACTGCAAGAAATAGAGATTTCGCGCCCGCAAACTCACGACCTTATAAAAAATGCGATCTATGAATTGGGCGGATCGATCAATCGCGTTATTATCAGTGAACTAAAAGATGATATTTTTTTCGGCGTTGTCGAAATCTCACAAAAAGGAAAAAAAGTTCTTTTGGATACCCGCCCTTCCGATGCCCTGGCGCTGGCAGTCAGAACGCACGTCCCCATTTTTATTTCAGAACAGATCATGGTATCAGCAGGGATCGTGCCTGTTGAAGAAGAATATATCTCTTCATTCGTTGAAAATGCAGAACTACCATTTGCAGAATCTCCAATTTTTACGGAAAAAAATCAAGAAAATATAAACCGTCTGTCGGTTTTTGAAGAATATCTACAAAATCTTGAAAAAGACCACGGGGAAGATGCGAAAGATAAGGATGAGGATGACGACGAAGATGACGATACTGATGAAGAATTTCCAGGGAATATAAGTGCAATCTAATATGAACGAATTTAGCGATAACCAAACACACGAAGAACAGACGATCCAGTCTCAACCACATAATAAACATGCAGAAGAAGCAGTTCTGGGTTCAGTGCTTATTAATCCAGAATCCTTTTTTGACGTAGCACAAATCCTTGAAGCAGAGAATTTTTATGTAATCCGGAATCGCTGGATATGGGAAGTCTTTGTTTATTTGCATGAAAATCAAATTCCAATTGACATTTTGACCGTTACAGAAGAACTTGAAAAGCGCAATCAACTGAGTGAAATTGGCAGCCAGGGATATTTAACATCTTTGATCAATCAAACCCCCAGTTCATTGAACTCCGAAGCATACGCTCATATTGTTGAAGAAACATCCATCAGGCGGCGGATGTTGAGTGCCGCCAATGAAATGGCCAAGTTAGCGTATGATCAGGAAAAAGGTGTTAATGCTGTTCTGGATGAAGCGGAACGAGAAGTTTTCAATCTCAGCGAACGACGCATCCGGCGCGACCTGCAACCTATCCAAACCGTGCTTAGCCAATATTATGACCGCATAACCGAACTATCGGAGCGCAATGAAGAATTGCTGGGTGTGCCAACCGGATTGGTAGACCTCGATAAATTGCTGGGAGGGATGCAAAAATCTGATCTGCTCATCATCGCCGGCCGACCTGCTACCGGAAAGACAGGTTTTCTATTAACTGCAGCAAAAAATGCAGCTCAAAAACATCACAAGCACGTGGCATTTTTCTCCCTTGAAATGTCAAATGAGCAGCTTGTGCAGCGCTTGATCTCTCAGGAAACACGCATTAATGCGCAACGGCTGAGGATCGGAGATCTGGAAGAAGAGGAATGGCCTCTTTTTACACATGCCATCGAAGTTCTGGGAGATACAAAGATCTTTTTGGATGATACTCCGGCGCTTACACCCATTCAAATGCGCACCAAGTGCCGCAGATTGCACCTGGAATATCATCTCGATCTCATCATCGTGGATTATCTCCAATTGATGTCAAGCGATACACGCAATGACAACCGCGTGCAAGAAGTCTCCTACATTTCCCGTAATTTAAAGACTCTTGCCAGAGAATTGAATGTTCCAGTTCTGGCAGCCGCACAGCTTTCGCGTGCTGTGGAGCAACGCACCGATAAAAAACCCATCCTATCCGATCTGCGTGAATCAGGAAGTTTGGAACAAGATGCAGATATCGTGATGTTCATTCACCGCCCTGATATTACCGATAAAGATGTCAGCAAACAGAATTCTGCTGAGATCATCGTCGCCAAACACAGAAATGGTCCTACACACTCTGGAATCCAGATCGTATTTCTTAATGAAATCGCCCGTTTCGAAAATGCAGCCCAGGTTGATAAAGAACCGAGAAGAAAACCGGTTCCCAAAGAATGAGCAATCCCATGCTGGATCTTCAGAAAGTACATTTCACCTCTCGTTTTCTCATTGATATTGTTGGAGAAATTCAAGATAGTTTTCAGTTGCAGGTTCTGCTATTTGCCATTTGGCTGGCACAGGAAAGTGGTGATGAAGCCAATCCGCTTTCCTTGCAAGACTTCTATTCCTATCCAGAATTTTTGGATCGGATCGGCAGCGATCCGCAATCGATTCGCAAGAATTTGCTGAAGGGGTTAAAAGCCAATCTTGAAGCGAGTTTCCTAATCGGCAATTCACTCGAGGCTGTTCAACAAGGGAGCCCTTTTTATTTGAATACTATGCGCGGGAAACAAGCTGCACAGCTACAGAATCCTATCATGAGTGAATCATTTAAAAATCCTGCTCGTTCAGATATTTTTAAACTGTATGAAGAGAATATTGGACCACTTACGCCACTTATAGCAGATATGTTAAAAGATGCAGAAAAAGAGTATTCAAAAGAATGGCTGGAAGAAGCTGTACAAATCGCAGTTGTTAATAATGTGCGCAAATGGCGCTATATCCAGGCTATTCTAACAAGCTGGAAAGTAGAAGGTCGCAATGGAAGAGATCAAAGACACGCTGAAGAGGATTACAAACAATATACCAAAGGGAAATATGGCAAATTCATCAAAAGTTGAAAATAAACCCACCCTCCCCGGTGATCCGAACTGCCCGATCTGCCACGGCATTGGTTTTGTACGCCGTGATCTACCCATCAACGATCCCGATTTTGGGAAAATGGAAATCTGTACCTGCCGTAAAGAGCAGATGGAAAAATTGAAAACCGAGCATTTATATGACATCAGTAATGTGGAATCTTTCCATTCTATGACTTTCGAATCCTTTAATATCTATGGAAGAACAAACCAGAAGGACGCAAATAAAAGCCTGGAAGTTGCTTTTCATAGCGCAAAAAATTTCGTTTCCCAACCCAATGGGTGGCTTGTCTTAACCGGGAAATTCGGCTGCGGGAAAACCCACCTGGCAGCAGCCATCGCCAATGAGGTCATCCAAAATGGCACCCGCACCCTTTTCCTTACAGTTCCAGATCTGCTGGATTGGCTGCGTTATGCTTTCAGCGGAGAAGATGCTTCATTCGAAAAACGCTTTTCTGAGATCAGAGACGTGCCTTTCCTGGTTTTGGATGATCTGGGGACACAAAATTCAACCCCTTGGGCTGAAGAAAAACTTTTTCAAATCATCAATCATCGTTATGTGAACCATTTGCCTACTGTTATCACAACAAATTTGGATATTGCAGAAATCGATGAACGCATAAGTTCGCGCATCAACGACCGCGATCTGGTCATGAAAGTAAGCATTATTGCTTCTGATTACCGCGATCCATTTTCTGAGCACAAAGATTCTCCTATCTCTACGCTAGCATACCTAAGCGATCATCGTACGTTCAATAATTTCTCTGCGCGTAAAAAAGAGAAACTGCCAGCCAATGAACAAAAAAGTCTTGACCAAGCATTTCTAGCCGCCCAACGGTTCGCTGAAAATCCTAATGGCTGGCTGGTCTTTTTAGGGGCTTATGGAACCGGGAAAACTCACCTAGCGGCTGCCATCGCCAATTATCGACAGGCTGCCGGAGATGATCCTATTTTCACTGTTGTACCCGATCTGCTCGATCATCTGCGTGCCACGTTCAATCCAAGTTCCCCGGTTTCATATGATTCTGTTTTCAATCAGGTGCGTAATGCCAAGTTATTAATTTTGGATGACCTGGGAACACAGAACACCACACCCTGGGCAAGAGAAAAATTATTCCAAATTTTAAATTTCCGCTATGAAACGAAAGCCCCAACCATTATTACCTCTTCAATTAAATTGGAAGATATGGATGCTCGCATCAGAAGTCGCATGCTGGATGCGAGAGTCTGTGCAATTCATTCACTCGAAGTTCCTCCTTTTGAGAATCTTCAATAATTAACTTAGTAGACAAGGAAACACAAGAATCATGGATGCAAAAAATAATGAACTCTTTACACGTCTGCTGCTCATCCGGCATGGGCAAACCATTCACAATACCCAACGACTCATTTCAGGGCGCAGTGATATTCCGATCAACGAAATTGGTCATCAGCAAGCCAAGCTGATGGCAGAACGAGTAAAAGCTGAATATGCGATCGATGTTCTATATGCCAGCCCGCTGCAGCGTACCATGCAGACAGCAGAATATGTGTCGCAGGCCTGTAACCTGACTGTTATTCCTAACCAGGATCTAATTGAATACGGCTTTGGAGATCTTTCTGACACTAAAGCAGCAACACTGAAAGATACAAACCCTGCACTCCATGAGCAAATCGTTGCATGGTTTGAATCGGATTTTTCCGATAGCCCCATCCGCCCGAATATCCCGGGGAGTGAACCGATCGAAGAATTTAAAAATCGAATTCGAGCATTTACTGACCTGATCCTAGAAAAGCATCCCGGGCAACTGGTTGCGGCTGTATCGCATGGCGGTTTTATCAAGAGCTTTCTTTATTACCACACTGGTGGTGATTTCTCACGCTACATCCCTTTTTGGGTTGATAACGTTTCGCTATCAATCGTTGATTTTTACAGGGGAAATCCCGTAATACGCTTATTCAACGATAACAGCCACATTCACGAAGCATTGGAATATGGGCGTCCGCGTTTGCTTTAATTGAAATTACAGATACTCTGGCACTATTTCAATTCAGCCCAGTTGGTGCCATAGCGGGCATCCGTGCTGAGTGGAATATCCAGTTTGTAAGCATTTTCCATGATCTCTTTGACCACAACGATGGTAGCCTGTTTTTCATTTTCAGGGCACTGCAGTACCAGTTCATCATGCACCTGGATCAGCATTTTGGCATGCAGGTCAGCTTTTTGAATGGCCGGTTCCAGTTTGATCATGGCAATCTTCAGAATATCTGCGGCTGTTCCCTGAATGGGAGCATTGATCGCTTCCCGCTCCTCACGTGCTTTAACCTGAGCATTGATGGGATTCTTTAGATTCGGAAAATAGCGGCGCCTACCCAGCATCGTTTCCACGTAACCTGCGCTGGCAGCCTGCTTGCGGATAGCATCCAGATACGATTTCACATTGGGGAAACGTTCAAAGTATGTTTTAACAAAGTTCTCCGCTTCTGCCAGAGTAAGATCGGTCGTGCGGCTTAGTCCAAAAGCGCTCATGCCATAGATCAATCCAAAGTTGATGGCTTTTGCATGCCGGCGCTGGTCTTTATTTACCTCTCCAATGGGTACGTTATAGATCGCAGCCGCTGTGGCCGCATGAATATCCATGCCCTTACGGAAGGCATCCAGCATGGCTTGATCCTGCGACATATGCGCCACAACCCGCAGTTCGATCTGTGAATAATCCACAGAAACCAGCACCTGCCCTTTATCAGCGATAAATCCTTTACGAACCTGATGCCCCAATTCCGTACGGGTGGGAATGTTCTGCAAATTTGGATCCGATGAAGCCAACCTGCCCGTCACCGAACCGGTCTGGCTGAAAGATGTATGTATTTTATTGGTGCGTGGATTTATCTGCTTGGGCAATGCATCCAGATAGGTGGATACCAGTTTGGAGAGTTCCCGGTATTCAAGTATCAAATCCACCACCACATGTTCCCCGCGCATTTCCTCCAAAACAGAAGCGGATGTAGAAAAGTGCCCCGACTTGGTCTTATTACCCGGATCAGGATTTTTCAACCCCAAGTCGATAAACAAGGCTTTGGAAAGCTGCTGCGTGGAATTGATGTTGATGGGATATCCCAGAATTTGAAAGATCTCTTTTTCAATTTCCCGCAATCGGGTACTTAATTCCTGAGAATAATCTTTGAAAAACTGTTTATCAATGGAAATGCCATTGCGTTCCATATTCACCAGAATCGGCACCAGCGGCATTTCTATCTTTTCCAACACATCCAGCAAATGATTTTTCTCAAGCCGTTCTTTGAAGATCTCCATCAACTTCAAAGGCACTTCTGCATCGGCTGCAGCATACGGAGCGACCTTCTCGGCGGGAATATCTGCCATGGAAAGCTGATTTTTTCCACTTCCAATCAGCTCTTCAATATGGGTCATACTGATACCCAGTTCAATTTCGCTTAACGCTTTCAATCCCAAACGGTGAGAGGATGGTTCCAGGAGCCAGCCGGCGATCATAGTATCAAAAGATAGCGGTTTTATGGTGAAACCATGATTGATCAGAACGATGCAATCGTATTTTAAATGATGCCCAACTTTCTTAAGGGAATCTTTCATAAAGAAAGGATTTAGAGCAATGCGCACCTGATCGAGATCCAACTGCTTTTCGCCTGTTTTATGACCTACAGGAATGTAATATGCGCTTCCCGGTTTGCAAGAAATGGATATTCCCACCAGGTCCGCCTGCATGGGATCAGTGGATGTGGTTTCAGTATCAAAAGAAAGATATTCGGCCACATCCAACACCTGCACCAGATCAGCGAGCAGGTCCTTTGAATTCACCAACTTCGCGTCTAGGTCATATTGGGAATCCAAGGTGATATTCACCGGCTGCGATGGTATGCTGAAGAGATCGGGCTGTGAACTATCGGCACCGATCGGCTCTGTGACGTGGAAGATCTTCTTTACGCGGTCAATGGTGGTGCGAAATTCGAGATCTTTTAATAGAGCAATGACTTTCTCCAGATCCACCTCTTGAGTGCGAGCTTGTTCAAAATTGATGTTAATGGGAAGATCGGTTTTTATTTTTGCCAGTTCATAACTGAGATATGCGCTCTCTTTTCCCTCTTCAAGCAGGGTCTTCGTTTTTCCGGTGATCGTATCCAGATGGGCATAAATGTCATCCAGATGAGGGTATTCTTCAAGAAGACGGCTGGCTGTTTTTTGCCCGATCCCGCGAACACCGGGAATATTATCTGATGTATCTCCCAGCAGCGCTTTATAATCCACCACTTGGTCTGGGAAAACACCCAGAGATTTTTTTACATCTTCCCTAAAGTAATCCTGTGCTTCTGACATCTTGGAACCCGTTAAATTGACGATGATGCGCTCATTGACAAGCTGCAGCAAATCGCGGTCACCCGTGATGATCTTTACCCCAAATCCCTCTTGAACAGCATGTTTTGCAACAGATCCCAATACATCATCCGCTTCAAACCCTTGCATTTCAAGCCTGGGAATATTAAAGGTATCTACCAGCGAGCGTATGCGTTCGATCTGCGGGATCAACTCATCCGGCATCTTTTCACGGGTAGCTTTATATTCCTTATACAGTTCATGCCGAAAGGTTTTCCCGGTATCGAACGCAACAGCCAGATATTCAGGATCATCCTGTTCGATGATCTTCAAAAGAATATTAGTGAAACCATATGTACCGGCAGTGGGTTCCCCCGAACGGGTTTGAAATCTTGACCCGGTTGACATCAACGCAAAAAATGCTCGATAAGCCAGAGCATGTCCGTCCAGCAGGTAGATCGTTTTTGGCATATCTTCCTCTTTTCTGAGAGTTAATGAAGTTTATCATGTCAGAAAATCCTTTTCAATAATTGCTACCCGAACCGGATTTTTTGAATTATGGGATAATATGGGCATTGTCTGCTTTAAGGAGCTGCCATTGAAATATCAAAAGATTTGTGTGTTAGGGATGGGGTATATCGGATTACCCACTGCCTGCACATTTGCCACCCATGGAATGCAGGTCACCGGTGTGGATATCAATCAAGAGATCGTGCATGGTCTGCAAAACGGGCATCTGCATATCTATGAACCCGGATTGCGTTCTCTGGTGAAATCTGCCATGGATTCAGGGAATCTCTCCATCAGCAATAGCCCTCAGCCAGCCGAAGCCTTCATCATCGCGGTTCCCACACCCATCACCGATGAAAAAAATGCTGATCTGGAAGCGGTAAAATCCGCTGCACATTCGATCATTCCACATTTACGAACAGGAAACCTGGTCGTCCTGGAATCCACCTCCCCGCCCCGCACCACTGTTGATATTGTTGCTCCCATTCTTGAAAAAAGTGGATTGAAAGCAGGAACTGATTTCATGCTCGCTTATTCCCCTGAACGAGTGCTGCCCGGAAAGATACTGGAAGAGATCGTTCAAAATACGCGGGTTATCGGTGGGATCGATGAACGATCCGCTGCTGCCGGAAAAGAACTATACAGCGTGTTTGTGAAGGGTGATATTCTGCTCACCAATGCCACCACGGCCGAAATGGTTAAATTAATGGAGAATACCTATCGCGATATTAATATCGCCATTGCCAATGAATTCGCACATCTGGCAGACCGTTTCGAAGTAGACGCCTGGGAAGCGATCCAAATCGCCAACCGTCACCCCCGGGTAAACATCCTGAATCCCGGTCCTGGTGTAGGTGGGCACTGCATTAGCGTGGATCCCTGGTTCCTGGTTGAAGCTGCTCCGGATATTTCCCCCCTGGTACATACTGCGCGTGAAGTAAATGATGACCAACCACATTTTGTGGTGGAAACCATGAAAAAAAAGCTGGGATCACTTGAAAATCGCAAGATCACTGCTCTGGGATTATCATATAAAGCGAATATTGATGATCTGCGTGAATCACCGGCTATTGAAATTGTCAAACTCTTGCTGGAAGAACATGCGGCTGTAACTGTTTATGAACCGTATAAACCGGATGGATTTCATGGACATGTAAAAGCTGCCAATTCCCTCAAAGAGGCTCTGCAGGATTGTGAAATCATATTATTGCTGGTTGCACATCAGGAATTCACAACATTAATACCGCAGGATGCAATCAAACTAACCACTGCCCGCATTGCAGTTGATATGTGCGGAGGTTGGCAGCGGAAGAACTGGGAAGATGTTGGTTTTGATTTCTATAAGCTGGGTCAACCTTAAATCGATATAATCAGAGTATGCAAAATAGAAAAATCAAAGTCCTTTCAATTTTTGGAACCCGACCTGAAGCAGTAAAAATGGCTCCCGTTGTTCAGGAGCTGGAAAATAAACCAGGCATCGAATCGATCGTGTGCGTAACAGCGCAGCATCGTGAAATGCTCGATCAGGTTTTGGATCTCTTTCATATCACCCCCCAGATCGATCTTGACCTTATGCGCCCCAACCAGACCCTGGCGGAACTGACCGCCAATATATTCAAGAATCTCGACCCGGTTCTGGAGCAAATCAGCCCTGATTGGATCCTGGTTCAGGGAGATACCACCACCGTCATGGCCGCTGCTCTGAATGCATTTTACAGGCGCATTCACATTGGGCATGTTGAAGCCGGGCTGCGTACCCATGATAAATGGGCGCCCTTCCCGGAGGAGATCAACCGGAAGATTGCCGGGGTGGTGGCTGACCTGCATTTTGCTCCAACAACTTTCAGTAAAAAGAATCTGCTAAATGAAGGTGTGCCGGAACGCATCATCAAGGTTACCGGGAACACCGTCATCGATGCACTGCGCCAGATCATCAAAGAACCTATGCCAGCGGAAATCCATGAGTTCCTTGAAAAGAAACAGATCCTGAATAAAAAGAAGCAGTTAATCGTCATTACCGCTCATCGCAGAGAAAATTTCGGAGAACCCATTCGAGAGATTTGTAAGGCAATTAAAACCATCGCAGAAGAAAACGCGGATTCGCTCGAACTGGTTTATCCAGTACATTTGAATCCAAATATCCAACAGCCGGTGCACGAGCTATTGGATGGCATTCCAAACGTTACCCTGTTCAAACCGATCGAATATCTGCCATTGATCCAGCTCATGAAAAACGCCAAACTGGTGCTGACCGATTCCGGAGGAATCCAAGAAGAAGCAACCGGGTTGGGTATACCAACCCTGGTCTTGCGCGAAGTAACCGAACGGCCAGAAGGCGTTGAAGCCGGCGTCTTGAAATTGGTTGGAACAAATTACAGCACCATTGTAAAAGAAACGATGCTGCTTCTGACCGACCAAAACCATTACAATGCCATGGCACATGCCGCCAACCCATTTGGAGATGGGCACGCCGCAGAACGTATCGTCAATGAGATCATCAACTTTCCCTTGGATTGATCCATGACCACTGGCAGTATTTGTTTATTTCCCCGTTTAGAGCATACTGGTGGTCCTTCATCTTTTCAGATGAAGTTAATCACCTGCCTTGAAGAAAAAGGCATCGAAGTCCATTTCGACCCTGCACGCAAAGATGTGGAAGCCATTCTGGTAGTGGGTGGAAGCAGGCATCTTGCACAACTCGATAGCGCAAAAAAGAGGGGAATCCGTATTGTACAGCGGTTAGATGGAATGAATTGGCTGCATAAAAAGACAAACACCGGATTAAAACATTTTTTGCGTGCAGAATGGAATAATCATGTACTTTCCACCATTCGCCGCCGATACGCTGATTTTATTATCTACCAGAGCGATTTCACGCGTACCTGGTGGGATGAGGTCTATAGCGCAGCACCGGTTGAAGATACAGTGATCCATAACGGTGTTGATCTTGCCATGTTCACACCAACCGGATGTGGCACCCCTCCCGCAGACACTATTCGCATCATGGTCGTGGAAGGCAGCCTTTATGGGGGACATGAACGCGATCTGCTGAATGCAGTAGGATTCGCAAAAGGTCTGGCAGATCTTTCTGGTAGCCAGGTTGAACTGGTCATCGCCAGCCGCGCTCCCCGGAGTATGCTTTCAACCCTTCCTTTATATTCCAATCCAGCTATCCGCTGGTTGGGGATCGTACCACTGACTGCAATTCCCGAGCTAGACCGCAGTGCACACATGCTTTTCCCCGCCGAGATCAACGCAGCCTGCCCCAACACGGTCATTGAAGCCATGGCATGCGGCTTACCGGTGGTAAGTTTTGCTACCGGTTCGCTACCTGAACTGGTGGAGGGAAACGCGGGCAGGATCGTTCCGTATGGAGCAGATCATTGGAATTTGGAAGCGCCGGATTTCGATGCGCTCTGTAAAGCTGGTTTGGAAGTTTTTAACGATCAAGTAAAATTTCGTTCTGCTGCCAGAAAACGTGCAGAAACACACTTTGACATGCACAGCATGGCACAAAAATATCTGGATATATTAATTCCTTAACTTATTTGCAGTTGAAGGGCAGCATGCGAGATTTTCCCAGGTCGATCTCCCAGGGATAGATGATATAGGCATCTGTGATGGCAGCAAAGAAATCCGGCTTCTCCGTTCCGAAAAGATTGCGGTGAGGGTTGAAATGCAGCACGCAAGTAAAGGGTGTACCATAAGCACCTTTTACGCGGTTCTTGACAACACTGATCGTTCTGCCGGAACCCCAAACATCATCCATGATGAGAATGCGTTTTTCACAGAGCAGAGAAGCATCCGGAAATTGAATGAATTGAGGCAGTGCGAGAAATTTGTGCTGGTAATCTGATCTTTCTCCATTTTGTGATTCTGCTGGAAAGTCTATCGAAGCGGTAAAGATTTCTTCAATACCCAATGCTTCTGCGACCAGGCCTCCAGGAATGATCCCCCCACGCGTGATGATCAGCATTGCATCAAAAATAACATCAAATTGGGGAACAAGATGATCGATCAATAAGTCAATATCATTCCATGTCAGTACTTCTTGCCGCATACGTTTGATTCCAGAAGAGAGATAATTCATTATATCAACAATCGGCGCAGCAGAAAATCAGAGCCTGCGGTATAGTTATTGACAATCTCGCAGTATTACAGGACTTGCATACTTTGTTTGATCTAATTGAAAAGAATCTTACACGCATCAACGAATATAAAATTTCAAGTTTGAGAAATACACCCATTGAGATCTTTCCGTTTTACCATGGATTAAATCTCGCGAATATTCCTGCCAGTATCTGCCAGTGGTTTCAAATTCCAGCACTGCAAAGTACATACCTTGACTTACCAGAACCGCCGATTCCATTAAACAAGATCAAGAATATTCTCCTGCTCGTGGTTGATGGGCTTCGGTTTGAAAAAATGCAACTCTGGCTGGAAAAAGGATCACAGAAAAGTTTTTTTCATTCCTATTGGAAACGGATGCTAGACATGGGGATATTCTCTCCCCTCACCAGCGTTGTGCCCAGTACTACCGCCAATGCCCTGACCAGCTTATGGACCGGAAATCTACCGGCTGAACATGGTGTGCTCGGCTACGAGCTTTTTCTTGAGGAATACGGCATTACTCTGAACATGATCCTGCAAAGCCAGGTCCATCCCATCCTTAAGGATGATTCTAAAATGCCACAGCTTAATCTTGATAACTTTTTACCGGTTCCCACTCTTGGCGATCATTTCCAAAAATGTGGTATTCAACCTTTCGCTTTTCAGCATGAATCGATTTGTGATTCCGGATTATCACGGTTGCTTTTTCCTAATGTACAAAAGATCCCTTTTACTTCTCCACAGGATATGTGGCAAAAAACAAATGATTTACTGGATGATCAGGATTCCATAAGAAAATTCGTTTACCTATATTGGGGGGATATTGACACATTTTCCCATCATTATGGTCCCGACAGCCGGAAAACGCGCCATACCTGGCATTGGTTCAGCCATTTGCTGGAACTTTTCATTTCGGATCGCACAAATCAAGCCAGAAATGACACGCTGCTGCTGGTAACTTCTGATCATGGTCAAATTCCCACACAGATCAGACCAGTCTTTGAAATACGCAATGACCATGAATTTATGAGCTACCTGGAAATACCTCCCAGCGGTGAAAGCCGACTCCCCTATCTATTCACCAAACCAGAGATGAGCCAGGCATTTCAAGAATATGTGCAGCAGCGCTGGTCTGATGCATTCACTTTGATGCCAAGCGTAGAAATCCTTGCTTCAGGATTGTTTGGAAAAAATGAAATGAACCCGGTCATCCAGAATCGGTTGGGAAGCCATATTGCATTTCCAAAAGAAAATGCGTATTGGTGGTGGGCAAATAAGGAAAACCACTTGCTGGGAAGACACGGGGGCTTTTCACCTCAAGAAATGATAACACCCTTCTTTATGCTACCTTTATAAAAAATCCCGCTCGGTTTTGAGCGGGATTTTTATTTCTTACTTTGTTTCTACTGCTTTTTTTTCTTTCTTCTTTTCAACTTTTGAATATGCAATAAATAGAGCGCCAGTGCCGTACAAGCTAGCAGCTAATCCAACCACCCAACCTACAAATGGAATGGCACGCAGGATCACATAGAATAAGACGCCGACCAGGAGATCAATCCAACGATTTTGTGTTTTCGTCTTGAAGACATCCTGCATCAGCCAAGAGCCAAACACATATGCAGCGACCACTTTACTGAGTGTGAATACTACCAGGAAGAAGAGTGCGAAGACCAATGCAATGATCAATCCCACCACTCCGTACCAGGCGAACAGCAGCCCACCCAGCGAGATCACTCCCAATAGAATACCCAGCAAGATGAACGTTCCAGGCACCAGAATGAGACTCATCATGCCAACCAAAATTGCCACAAAGCCCCATCCAAAAGCTTTTCCTGGGAAAGCAATACCGCTCTCACGTACACGCACTACCTGTTTTTTAGCCAACCAGAAAGCTAAAGCACCTAATGCAAAATAACTGATCATTCTGCTGAACGCGCTGGTTACACGGAATTGGGAAAAATCCTCATTGAACCATGCATTACCAGTATATGTTCCGGTTTTCGACAGATTATTATCGGTTGCAGTAATTTGATCAAAAACAATCTTGCCCTGCACATAATCTTGAAGCTGAGCATCCATGTTTTCGGTTGCTGCATAGGTCAGATTATTTCCGATGGAAGCGCCTTCATAGAATCTCATTCCAGCAGGTAAATTTTCAGGATAATAATTTATCCCTGCTGAATAAAGCGACGTATCAATATCCTCATTACCAGTACCCAAATGAATTGAAGCATCTCTGCCAATATTGCCGCGTAATTCAAAAGCATTTACACCCACCGTGAGATCACGCGCAACTGTACCATTCATAATGATCTGATTGGCACCACCATAGACATCCATACCGATCGATGCACCTTCAGTGATTTCACCCTGGTACCCGGCAAAATAGAGATTTCTGCCTACAACCGTGGCGTCATCAAGCAAAACGGATTGACCTGCGCTCACTGCCGAGCCAGATATATTTCCATCTATTTTCACATCAGCACCGAAAGCAAAAAGGTTCCCATCAACCTTTGCAGCATCACCAACCGTGACCGTTTCAGCAAAGAGGAAAGCATCTCCGGTTACAGTACCATTCAAGGTGATATGCTGACAGGTAGCAACCAGATTTCCATTAATCGTGCCATTCATCTCACATTGTTCAGAGGATAAGAAAACATCATCCTCGATCACTTCGCCTACATCCACGACCCCATCATGGCTAAAATCAGCAGCATGTACGGCTCCAGCCGGGAGCAATGCGATCAAACAAACCGCAAGCAAAATACCAGCAATTTTTTTCTTTGAAAACTTTTTTATCATTTTTTCTCCTTGAAAAATACCTCATTCCATATACGAAGAATAAAAAAAATGGTTTTCCCTTTGGAAAACCATTTTTTTGTTCTATCTGCGTTTATATTTCATCATCCAGAATGCACTGCCAAAAATGATCACCATCAGAACCACGCCCGCGATGATAATTCCCGATGTTCCTGCTGGATCACTATAAAATTCAGAAGGAATGGGGGTTTCAGCAAATACAGTCGGCAGGGGTGTTGCAGTCAGTAAACCTTCTTCTTGCTTAATAAAGACCTTTTCGGAAATGGTTTGATTCCATATTAGAAACACAAGGAGAAAAATCAATACAACTGCGATCAAAATATTTGTCAGATTAAACCAACTGCGATTGATGTGTTCAGGTTCTTCTTTCATTTCGTTTGCAGTGCCTCTATTTGACTTTGTGTAGTTTCGATTATTTCCTGCATGGAGTAATCCTGGCTTAACACCATCAAGGTTGCATCTCTGAACACCGGCCCCAGTTCAAGGATCAGATCATTTTCAGGCAATGCATGTGCAGCGGTGAGAATGGTGTTCAATGATTCAATTGAATCGCTATTTTCATAAAGCGCAAGGCTGGTTGGTAATACCGGAAGGTATCCGGCTGTCTGGCTAAAAGAAGCTAAAAACTGCGGGTCACTGAAAAAAGTAATAAATTCAGACACAATATCAGAAACTTCTGTATCAGTATCCACGATCGTCCATAGCCAACCTTTTGCCGAAACATAAGGTTCAGAACCTAAAGAGGGAATCTGAAAAATCTGCAATCCGCCTATATCACTTTGCAGTGCTTTTGAATACCAGTTGATTTCCCATTTTACATCGCCATTTTGAAGCAGAGTCCAGACATCTTCATTTGTATTTAACGTATTGTAGTTTTCTTGAAAAATGCGATTCTGTGTGTTTTTATCAAAGGAATCCAGAACTGTCATAAGATTTTCATTGTTAAAAGACGCATGACCTTGTTCATCTACCAATAGTCCATCGGTCGATTGGTATTGTGAAATAAAAAACATTGCTTGGGGAGAATTAGCGGCAAAATACAATGGAACTTTCTTCGCTCGAATCTCATCCCAGGATGTAATTTTCAGATCTGAAAAATCATCGGTTGCAATTCCTACGAGCGCATCCCCCACAAAGGGAAATCCATACACAATTCCTTCCAACTGCGAAATCTCACGCGCATAGGAAAAATAAGTGGATGGATTACTATCATGAAAGAATTCTTCAACCGGCAATAGCAACGCTTGCTCAACAGCACCTTCCATATCTGTGCGTGATAATAAAACAATTTGGGGCAAAGCATTCGCTGCCGCAACATTTGTGTTGCGTAAGCTATCCAAGATCCCTCCTGATCCACTAGAAGCTTTCACGCGCACCACAACCATGATGCCCGGATTCTGTCTTTCGAAATCCTCAATGCGTTGTTGAAGGATAGCAGAAGCATCCGTATCCACAAGAATAGAAAACTCTTCAGGGATCCACACTACCAGTTCATTCTGTTCAACAGTAAATTCCTGGGTTTCTGCAGTCGCCGCTTGCATGGTACCTGGATCTTCAATGGCTTCAGTTGCTGCTTCCATTGAAGATTCAGTGCTTGTTTCATCTATTTCTGAAGTGCCTGGATCTGAATCGGTTGGAAAAATGGTATCAAAAATTGCTTCACCGCTGCATCCGGCAATAAAAATAAAAATCAAAAGAATAGCGGCAGAGAATAATCGAACCCACAGTTGATCGAAATGCGAACTTTTTCTATTCATGCATTAATTTCCTATTGTAACAGCATTATCCTGCTCATTCTTGAGCCATCCATTTCCATTCACCGTACAAAGGAAAGCATTATAACGCAAAAAAAGGTGGCATCTGTAAAACAGTCCTAGTTATTGTTGCGCTGAATATCATCGCGCACCTGACGGACTGCCATATAGAGATGTTCCGCTTTCAACTCCTTGATCGTTAAACAAGGGGCATCCAGTTTTTTTGCCAGAGAGAAAGCCAACCCTTGATCGTATGTTTCCGCTTCCATATTAATAACAACGCTATTAATATCTTCATGAGCCAATTTTTCTGCCATTTGATACGCTTCTTCAAGAGGTGCATAGGCACCCATAGCTACATTCCCTGCTCCATCCGTCATCACGATCAAGATCGGTTTCACATCCGGGTGGACCATTAACTCACGCTTGATCACCTCGCTAGCCATCGCCAGACCTGCTGAAAGGGGTGTTTTCCCTCCCACGGGGATGTTCTTCAACGCACGTTGTGCAAGCTGAATGGAATTGGTAGGAGGTAAGATCAATGTGGCACGGTCTTTCTGGAACACGATCAATCCCACTTTATCCCGGCGTTGATAAGCATCCTTAAGTAACGAAACAATAGCTCCCTTGGTTGCGCTCATACGTTCTGCAACAGCCATTGACCAGGATGCATCCACCAAAAAAAGGATCAGGTTGGCAGCCCGGCGGACGCGGACCTTTTTCATAAAATCATCAGAATGTACATGGAATGCCAGCCCATCCTGCTCTTCAGCGCGTTTCTTTTGGAAAGGTGCTGCAGCCCGCAGGGTCGCATCAAAGGCAATATCGCTCAGATCACCATTGGCTGGTCGAGATTGAATGTAACGACCGCGCCGCCGTGAAGTTTGGGTACGCGAACGCCTTCCACCATACCGGCGCACCAGTTTATCCAAAGGAGTATCCAAGCGTCGCGGTGTAAAGGATTCACCAATGCGAATTCGCTGACCCCCTTCCCACCAATTCGCGTTGTATTGTTCAAAAACTTTTTGGGGAGGAACCGGCATTTCGCTGTCTTTGGAGGTGGGTTCAGTAATCTCCTCCCCGTTTATACTTTTTTTTGGGGGGGTTCCTTTTTATCGGATGGAGTATTGGAATCTTCCTCATCCTTTCCGGGTTCTTTGTATCCAACCAATTTTTCGATCTTTTCGTGCAGCTCATCGGCATCCATTTCGCTCATCTGCATCGGTCCACCTTTCATACGGTGCAGCAGCGCTAATTCAGCGACCATCCCAATGTCAAAATCATTGATACTTGTTCTTCCTTCAAATGCAGCCTGCGCTCTGGCTGCTTTTAAAATTACCAGATCAGCACGATGCCCTTCCACATTCATCGAAGCGGTCATCGTGGCAATCGCAAGCAAATCGCGACTGGAATAGGTAACCTCATCCACAATACGGCGTGCTTCATCAATCTTACGAGATAATTCTTCTTCATGCTGCAGCCATTCTTGCCGGAATTTTTCGCCATCCTGTTCATAAGCTAGATTGCGCTGCATGATCTCGACTCTTTCACGAGAAGAGCTGATGCCATGGATCTCTACAGATAATCCAAAGCGATCCAGCAGTTGAGGTCGCAGTTCCCCTTCTTCAGGGTTCATTGTGCCAACTAAAATAAAACGGGCTGGATGAGTAAAAGAGATTCCTTCCCTCTCCACAATATTCATTCCCATGGCAGCCGAATCAAGCAAAATATCAACCACATGGTCATCAAGCAGGTTTACTTCATCAATATAGAGCAATCCGCGGTTTGCTGAAGCCAGAATGCCGGGCTCAAAATGCCTTTCGCCTTTGCGAATCGCTTTTTCGATATCCAATGTTCCAACCACGCGATCTTCCGTAGCAGATACCGGCAGATCGATAAAAGGAGTTCGAACGATCTTGCTGGGTAATTTTTCCCCTTTTTCTGCTCGTTCCTGGCATTCGGTACACCAGGTATCCGGCTTTTCCGGATCACAGGCAAAGCGGCAGTCACTGACGACCCGCACCTGAGGAAGCAATGCAGCTAAGGCACGTGCAGCGGTGGATTTGGCTGTTCCGCGTTCTCCTCGAATTAATACACCACCGATCCGTGTATCTACCGCATTGAGAATCAACGCGCGTTTCATACGTTCCTGCCCGACTATGGCTGTGAATGGAAAAATTACTCTCATGAATTTACCTCGCCGAGTAAGTTTACCATTTGAATCCGCTTCGGACAACAATTCCTACATATGACATTCATCAGATAAAAAACAAAACCCCGGTGATTGCCGGGGGATCCATTTTACCAATCATTCTTTGGGCACCAGAGGGTGACCGGGTCGGGAGTAGACCCATCCCAGCAAAGATCCGGTTGTGTTTTTTGGAACAGCACTTCACCGCTCCAGCGGACAGTACCATTCGCATCCACTGCTTCAATTAAATAGGTAACACCCCACAATGGCGGATTGACCACGTAATTATGATAGAGATGTGCATAACCCACATTGGGATTGGCTGCTGAAGGAATAAGGTCTACCTCATAGAAAGTCAGATTATTATGAGTCTGTTTCACTTCCACTTTTCCGCCGGTTCCGATCTGTGAGGAGAATTCGAATACAAAGGTGCAGTACTGCCCCGGGATATGCATGATATTAATTCCGTTCTCAACAACACCCGGTCTGCCCGTTGTTGGCATGCCATATCTGCCATAATCCGTATCCCCTGGTGCAGCAGAATCAACCGGCATACACCATCCAGTTAACCCATTCTGCATTTCCCCATTCCCGGTCAGGTTCGTATCCGCCGAGTTAACAAAAGCAGAGGGTGTGGCTGCACCGGGTTCTGATACGACTGTCGATTGTGAAGCTGCTTGTGTTG
>DHHD01000028.1:0-16189 GCA_002403105.1 Anaerolineaceae bacterium UBA4781
TGCATTAGATCTGTAACAGGATTTTTTGCTCGAAACAATTCTTCAAAGAATTGAGGTGTCATGATCACCCGTTCGGTAACATCCAATCCAACCATAACAACCGGGCAACCGGCTTGCATCACGATATCAGCCGCATGAGGGTCATGATAGATATTCGCTTCCGCGAGCGGCGAAATATTACCAGGTGTAGAAACTGCTCCCCCCATCAGTACGATCTTTTTGATCATGTGTGCTATTTCTGGATCGGTTTTCAAGGCAACCGCGATGTTGGTTAACGGTCCGACCGGTACCAATATCACTTCACCTGGATATGCTCGAACAGTATCGATGATAAACTCTGCAGCAGATTTAGTGATTGGTTTTCCCTTTGGTACAGGCAAGTTTGTATTTCCCAATCCATCATTGCCATGGACCTCTGAAGCAATACTCTCCAGTTCGACAACTAGCGGTACATCACATCCACGCGCAACGGGAATCGAATCATGACCTTCCAGTTCTACAAGGCGTAATGCATTTTGGGTTGTGGTTTCAGTTATTGCATTCCCGAAAACGCTTGTCAACCCCAATACTTCCAATTCGGGGGATCGCAACGCTGTGGAAATAGCGATCGTATCATCAACGCCCGGATCCGTATCAATAATTATTTTTTGCGACATAAGAACTCCCTATTGAGAATCACGCATGATCTGTAGCTGTACACAGCGGTCACGAGGTCCATCGAACTCAAAGAATAATATACTCTGCGACCTGCCGAGCAGAAGTTGCCCATCTTTAATTATTAATGAAAGGCTGTTGCCAACAAGCACAGACTTGATGTGACCGGCGGCATCCGCCGGGGTATCGTAAATGTGCTTGAAATCAACCCGTGTCGGTACCAGTCTATGGATTTCAGCTGTAATATCTTCAGACGTCATGCTATCGAGGCAGGAATTGATCGTGATCCCAGCGGTTGTATGCGGTACGTAAACTACGCAAATTCCATCTTTGACATTACTCTCAGCGATCACCTTTTGAATTTCATTGGTTATATTTACCAGGCATTCGTTTTTTTCTGTAATAATTTTAATTTCTTTAAACATGTTCACCTCATTCTTCCTTCATCCGATATTTTTTGATTTTTACAAAGCTGGTTCATCGGTTCTGCTTCTTCGAATATGCACTTTTCTTCCATTACAATGCCGCAAGAATTATGAATTAAATTGTTAATATTCTCTCTCCAGGGCAGTGACAATTTCATCAATAGTGTGTTGTTGAGGAGCAATTGCCTTCTTTCGTTCTAATCTCAAAAAATCCAACAACTTTTGTTTCGCGGGTAGAGAAGAACCGGCGCCATACACCGTCGTAGCAAGTGCACCCAGAGCACTGGCGACCATTGCCGATGCTGATAAGCTCAACCCTTTCATCCAACCATAAAGAAGACCCGCTGTAAATGAATCGCCGGCACCGGTGGTATCTACCGAATCAACAGAAAAGGAAGGATAAGAAACTTTTTCATTTTCATTGAAAACACGGCATCCCTTCTCACCCATCTTGACAGCCACCAGCCCAATCCCCGAGGATATCATTTTTTGCACAGCTTCATCCAATGCCAGATCGCCAAATAAAACAGCAATTTCTTGTGGTCCGGTGATACAGATTGAAAGCTCTGGCAAGAGACGGCGCAGCTCATCCGGGTTTCGAACAACCGGATCCAGACCTGTATCGAGGCTGAGCGGAATATGAAATTTTTTTGCCAGTTCAACTGCCCGCCAAGCTGCATCCTTTTGGGGAGATTCCAGTAAAGCATAACCTGAAATATGCAGCAGCCCTGCTTTTCGGAAAGCGTTTTCATCAATATCTTGCGGTTCCAGCTTTGTGTTTGCTCCGCGGTGAGAGAACATGGTTCGTTCTCCATCAGGAGTGACAATAATGAAGGTGAGCCCGGTCGAATGTTCCAGTTTGATACGGATATAATCTTGATTAATCATCGTATGGGCCAACTCTTGCTTGACCTTTTCTGCCCACACATCTTTTCCAACACAACCCAATAAAGCGACTTTCTGGACAAGGTTGTTGAAAACGAACGCAGAATTAACAACCGCTCCCCCTACTTCAATAGATACATGCGGAGCGAATCCATCTCGACCCGGGATGGGAAATTCATTAACCGGCAATACCGTATCAATATTAATATCACCCAGCAGCAAAATTTCACCACCAGTCATGCTTCTGCTTCTCCTGACCGGATCGCATTCACAAATTCAGCAATCAGATTGATATCTTTATCAGTATTGCTTCCAGGAACGTTGGTTGAGGTATTGCTATCCACACCCCAAGGACGGATCTTATCAATAGCTGCGTTAACATTCTTCGCAGTAAGACCACCCGCCATAATAACGGGCACGCCTACTGTTTCTACGATGCGCCGGCTGATATTCCAATCATGCGTAAAACCGGTTGCACCCACACCAGGAAATCCGGTTCTTTTGGTATCCAGCAAAAGCAAATCACTTACTGCAGCGTATTGCTGTGCAATTTTAATGCTTGATTCATCTTCGACCGGAATCGCTTTCATCAAGCGAATATCTTTATCCAATCGGGAGCGTAACTCGCGCATTGCATCAACCCCCACACAATCCAGATCGGAGGATACATGCACAATATTGGGCTTGACCTTCTCTGTCATGCGCAGGATCTCATTTACATCCGTAGCCATGGTTAATGCCACAGCGGTAGTTTGCGCGGGTAGTGCTGAAACAATTTCCCACGCTTCTTGAAAACTCAATTCTGCTGGTACTTCGCCATACTTTCCTGCCACAAACCCAATGTGGTTTACTCCTAGTTTAGCTGCTTCAACAGCAGTTGACATATCTGTGAAAGCGTAAATCTGTATGATCATTTCTATTTTGATCTTTTCTTTTTTTGTTGCAAATTAAATTAATAATATATGTTTCCGAACCAAAACCGTTATTTTTGCTCCTCAGTATTGGCTCTTGATAACTCACGTTCTTGGAAGCGCTTGGTTTGTTCTATTAATTGTGATCGAGTGCGAATTCCGTTCACTACTAATGCCAAAATTGTGATGGCGTAAGGGATGGCCTGTACCAATTGTGAGGGGATATTCAAAGTACCCAATTGATTGGATAGCGCATCGGCAATACCAAAGAGAATGGCAGCCAATACAGTGCCCCAAGGTTTTCTTCCCCCCAAATATACAGCAGCCAGTGCAATAAAACCACGCCCAGCCGTCATATCGCGCTGGAAAGAGGAGAGATAAGCCATAGAAAGATTCAAGCCACCAAGGGAAGCCAGAAAACCGCTGATGAGAATTGCCATGAATTTTGTTCTTCTAGCATTGATGCCAACCGATGTGGCAGCCACCGGATCTTCACCCACTGCGCGTAAATGGACCCCGAATTTTGTATTGTATAATAATTTGTTTATCAGAAAAGTTAGAAGAAAAGCCCCATACACGAAGATATTATGCCCGGAAAGGACGGTTCCCAAGAATGGAATATCTTGAATAAATGGGATATTCACTGTCGGGACTACCCCGCTTGCCAATGTGGAAGAACTGCCTTTATCACCCGTGAGCATAAACAGCAGAAATACAGTCCCACCGGATGCCAGAATATTTAAAGCCGTTCCAGCAAGAATGATATTGGTACCCAGGTAAAGATGGAAATACGCCAGTAATGCTGAAAACAGGATTCCTGAGAGGATACCACCGAGAACACCCAACCAAACATTATGTGAAAATCCGGATACGATAACGCCTGTGAACGCAGAAACCAGCATGGTTCCTTCAAGTGAAATATTGATGGAGCCTGCCAGATCGGTTATCAAGCCACCCAAAGCAGGCAATACCAAGGCAGTACTGATACGTAAAACACTGGCGATGAACAATGCACTGAAAATACCCTGCAAGACTAGATTAAAGTTCATGAGAGCCTCCATCCGGAAGAGACGATTCTTCTTTGTTTGAATTTTGTTCTTTCCGTTCCTCTATACGTTTTTGGACGGTCGGAAGGATCTGTTCTGCAGTAACAAACAGAATAATGAGAGCTTGAATAATGGCAATCATCTCTCGTGACATATCAGATGAGCGTTCCATAATATTGGCTCCAGCTCGCAGGTATCCATATGCCAGAGCTGTAAGTGGAACGTAAAGCGGGTTATTGCGAGCAAGGATGGCTACAATAATGCCCTCAAAAGCCATGCTGATGGAAATATTTGTGATGATGGAATGTTGAATTCCCATCGTCATATGAGCACCAGCCAAAGCACCATATACACCACTGATCGCGAACACCAAGATCATTGTCTTCTTGGTATCAATGCCCCCATAACGGGCAAATTTTATATTGCTGCCGATCATGCGTAATTTATATCCAAATGGAGTTTTAAAGACGAGATAATAAGCCACGATCACAGCCAGAATCACAATATATAGCATGATGGTGATATCGGTATTTTTAGTAAACAACGTATAGATATTATTGAAAAATGGTACATTAGGAATAAAAGACGGCAGTGTTCCTTCTGGTGGGAATATTGCCGACACGTTGTAGCCTGCATCTTCTGGTTTAATATAAAATACCAGCAAATAATCATAGATCTTGATGGCGATGGTATTTAACATCAATGTTGAAACGATCTCATTCGCATTGAGGTGTGCCTTCAAATAACCAGGAATCCAACCCCAGATGAACCCTACTGCCATTGCGCAGATCAGTGCCAATGGAATTCTCAAGGTTGCCGGAAGTGGTACATACAGTGCGACCACGCCTGAAACCAACGCACCTAAAACCAGTTGCCCTTGCGTACCCATACTGAACATATTGGCTTTGAATGCGATCGCAACCGACAAACCTACCAGAGTTAAAGTGATCGACTCTTCGATCCAATCTCCAAAACGATTGAATTTGGTAAAGGGACCCGTTAGAAATGCCTTATATGCTCCAATAGGATCTTTGGAAATAAACAAGGTAATGATAAAACCAAGCAAAAGCGCACTACCGATTGCAATAAAGATGCGCAGCACTTCTCGTACGGCTGGATTTGAAAAGAATTTTTTCATAGCAAAGCCTCCATCTCTTCTGCAGTCTGTCGTTTCACCCCTAGCATGTAACAACCCAATTCTTCCTCTCCAACCTTGGAGGCATCCGGAAAGACACCGGTAATTTCCCCTTCAAACATGGTAATGATACGATCCGAGAGACTCATTACTTCTGAGAGGTCAGCAGAGATCAGCAAAACAGCAGTTCCATCCGTGCGTTTCTTTACCAATTGATCGCGGATAAATTCCGTAGCCCCAACATCGATCCCGCGGGTGGGCTGTGCAGCGATCAATATTTTCGGATTCGATGAAAACTCCCGCGCTACGACAACTTTTTGCATGTTGCCGCCGGAGAGAGAAGATACCGGTAATTCTCCACTGGGAGTAAGAATTCCAAATTCTTTAATTAATTCCTTCCCATTGTTTTCAACCACTTGTTGATCAATGACCAATCCTTTTTTGAAAGGCGGTTTGAAAAATCGATCGACAATTAAATTATCATCAATAGATGCCGATACGGATAAACCATTGCTCAGCCGATCTTCAGGAATATGGGCTACACCCGCCTGACGAACCTCACGGGGAGTCTTTCCGGTAACTATTTTTTCATCCACAACTGCACTCCCTGAAGCAGGTTCCCGCAGTCCGGTCAACACTTCAACCAATTCGGTTTGACCATTCCCTTCTACACCCGCAACGCCCAGGATCTCACTTGCATAGAGGTTAAATGAAAGATCCCGCAACATGGTATGCCCTGTTTCAGAAACAAAGGAGAGGTCTTTTACAGACATCACTTTTTGACCTCGTTTCACAGGTTTTTTGTGAATATCCAGGAACACTTCGCGTCCCACCATCATACGAGCCAGTCCCTCGCGAGTGGCATCAGCTGTTTTCAGGGTTCCCATGATCTTTCCATTGCGCATTACCGTAACTCGATCTGATATCTCTGTTACTTCGCGTAATTTGTGGGTAATAAAAACAATAGTCTTCCCTTTTTCAATCAGAACACGAACAGCTTTGAAAAGATCTTTTGTTTCTTGAGGGGTCAAAACTGCTGTGGGCTCATCAAAAATTAATATTTCAACGCCCAGATACAGAATCTTGAGGATTTCAATTCTCTGGCGCATTCCAACATTGATCGATTCAGTAATCGCAGTTGGCTCTACATATAAACCATACTGCTCTGATAATTCCTTGGTTGCTTCAATCGCTTTTTTCTTGTCTAACCCGATCCCTTTGCTTGGTTCATGCCCCAATACAACGTTTTCTGCGGCTGTGAAAGAAGGTACCTGCATGAAATTTTGATGAACCATGCCCACACCTTTTTTCATCGCATCCAGCGGGCTCTTGAAAACCACCGATTCGCCATTGATGAGGATTTCACCCGAAGTAGGCTGCTCTGAGCCATATAAAATCTTCATCAATGTAGTTTTCCCAGCCCCATTTTCTCCAACAATGGCGTGGATTTCTCCTTTTTCGATTTGGAAATCAACACCATTATTAGCAACTACTCCGTTGGAATATATTTTTACAATGTTACGCATTTCAACAAGCGATGCCATTTTGCCTCCACAAACAGAACAGAGGGTAGACAGAGGTTGAAAAACCTCTGTCTACTTATTTATATTTTATTTATGTTTAGAATGCTGTGTCAACAGCGATCTTGCCTTCGGCAACATCAGCTTCTACCTGGGCGAGCTGGTCGATGACTTCCTGGGGGGTCAAGGATAAATAAATTTCATTCTTGGCGATCCCAACGCCACCTTCAGTAATACCCAAAGCTTCACTTGTTCCATAAGGAAGGGTCCCTTCAAGGTGCAGCTTTAATGCACGATAGAGACTGTTATCAACGTTCTTCATCATGGAGGTTGCGATCACTGCTGCTAATTCTGGATTGGTATCCATGATGATCGTAGCCTGATCTGAATCGACACCGATCGCATAGTTACCAGTTTCCTGGGCAGCCTGGAAGATGCCATCACCGGTTGCGCCAGCGACCTGGAATACATAATCAGCACCCTGTTGGTACATGGCTAATGCCTGTTCCTTGCCCTTTGCAGGATCATTCCAACCACCAGCATAGTTCAACAGTACTTGATAATCGGCATTCACAGATTTGACACCCTGTGTATAGCCAACGATGAAGTCATTAATGACAGGGATATCCTGAGCGCCAACAACACCGACGATACCGGTTTCGGTCATCAGGCCAGCATAGACACCAGCCACATAAGAACCTTCATTCTGCTTGTATGTGATCGAATAAACGTTTTCACATGCATTGGAGCAGTTTTCAATGGTGGGTGCTGTATCATAGATCATGAAATATTTATCAGGATAGTCTCCAGCAATTAATTCCAAATAACCAATCATTTGCCAGGTACCCATGATCATGATGTCATAGTCTTCATTGGCGGCTGCATCAGCTAGTCCTGATTCCCAAGCCACTGGGTCGGTTCCCATTTCGATGGTCTTATATTCGAAACCAAATTCTTCAGAAGCTTGTTTAATGCCGCGTTCTGCAGAGTCAAAGAAAGATTTGTCTCCGAGGACTCCGTTGACCAGGTGGATAACTTTAAGTGGTTCGGCTTCAACAACTTCTTCTGCAACAGTTTCATCTGTTGTAGCAGCTTCTTCTGCTGAATTGGTGCAGGATGTTAACAGCATTCCAGATACGATCAGCAGTGCTAAAAACGCAAAGATTTTGCTCTTCATTGTTTCTCCTTATATATTTTTGTTAAATTTTTTAAACCATTTTGGCCGGATATTTCTCATCCGCCACTTTCTATTTCATTTTTTTCTGCAGCACCTCCTTTCCATAAAAATTCATTGTTGATCAATGAAGCTGAAATTGAACTCAGTTAATAAGAATAGATGATTGCTTTTCAATTTCTTCTTCGTAATTTCATAATTCAAGTTTCACTTCACTACATTAAAGGTTTTTCACAGATCAGTCATCAATAAATTTCTCAACAGCAATACCATATTTTCGACATCACGCACATCGGCAGTTTCTGCCGGTGTGTGATGATAGCGTATTGGTACCGATAGCGCACAAGCTCTGGCACCTTTGGAACAAAATACCAAAGGAGTAATGGCAGTGCTCATACCCGTCGCAATTTCATCCTGCAAAGGAATCCGATTTTGTTGTGCTGTTTCACAAACAAGATTGGTTAATTTTTGATTTGGAACAAAGGCTGCCATTTTTCCCCGGATCGCATCCATCCATTTCACAGCCGGTCCTGCTCCCAGCCGAATATCACTCTGCTTTCCTGCCAGGTCCGGCGTATCAAAAGCCAGGGTACCATCAATTCCAATGATCACTTCAGGTTCAATGGAATTCACTGCAGGCGCCCCACCCATCAGCATGGTCTCTTCTTGTACTGTGAAGGTCAAGTAGAGATCGCAGTTCAATTCTCCGGGTTGCAGCATTTTCGCCAATTTCATCAGGATATAACAACCCAGGCGGTCATCCAGGGCTTTTCCACACATCAATGACTCCCCAACAAAACGCAAAGGGGAATCCCAGGTCAATACGTCACCGGGTTTCACCCCCATCTTCCGCGTTTCTTCAGCAGATGAGGAAGCGATGTCAATATAGATCTTGGAAAAATCAGAAATGGGTTCAATATTATCCAGATGCTGAGGTAAAACTCCTGCAACTGCTGGAATGCATCCCTTTGAAGACCATAGAGAAAGCCGGCTGCCAGGTAAAGCACGCAAACTTGTTCCACCCAGCCGTTCTACTTTCAAGAATCCTTCAGGAAGAATACGCTGCACGATAAGCCCAACCTCATCCATATGCGCCACAACCATCACGCGTTTGCCTTTGCCTGGAATATGTACGGTTAAATTTCCAAGATTATCCAAGCTGCAATCACAAGAAGAAGACAAGGAGGAGTGGATGAAGTCAGCAACGCACTCCTCCCTCCCGGGAACACCGGGGATATCCACCAATTTCTCTAGAATTACAGCGTCTACTTTATCTATTGTCATTAGTAAACCTTACTCCGCAAACTCTCCATTTTTTGGATTTTTTCATGGATTATCTTTGCATCCCCAATATCTTTTCTATGCCGCAGAGAAGAAGGCTCTATTTGATCAAGCAGTGTCTCCATTTTTTCGGAAATGCGGTATGGGTCATCCCCAACACCCGCGATCGCAAGCGCTCTGGAACCGAGTGTTTCCATGGTCTGTGATTTTTGGATAATTGATGCAAAAATCACTGAAAATCCTTCTTTATTTATCTCTTCTTCATTTAAATTAACTGTAATTTTTTCATGCCCAGATTGAGGATAAGCTGCCGGGACCAAGTATTTACAAACGGAAGCTTTGGGGGCAAATACTGCTTTATCTTTCTGCAAATGACCATCAGCCACATTGGCAAGAAAATCTGGCACATCGGTTTCAAGTAGAGCCATCATATTGATCGCTTCAGGATCACCCAACCTGACATTAAATTCGATCACCCGCACACCATGTGCGGTCGCGATGAATTGACCATATAAAAAACCACGATAACTTTCACCTGATTCTGCTTCAATTGCATCCACTGTTAATTGAAGGATCGAATCAGCATCAAGCACATCCTCTTTTGTAAGAAAAGGCATACATCCATCTGCCATAGTATAAGCACCCATACCGCCAGTCATTCCACCTTGATCACCATCAAACGCATACTTAAAATCCTGAGCAACAGGCATAGCAGAAAGGTTCCCATCAGACACAAAAGCGATCCTTGAAAATTCCTCGCCAATTAAACGCTCTTCAAGCAGTACAATGCCATCCTGATCCAATTCCGCCTGGACTTTTTCCAGAGCTTCTTCGATCGTATGATAGTGCACACCCATTACGCTCACGCCTTTTCCGCCAGTGAGACCAACAGGTTTTACTGCTACTTGCCCGACCTCATTAATAAACGCACGGGCGGTCACCATATCTTTAACCTCTTTCCAACGTGGAGATCCTTTCTTCACACGCCGGCGAAGTAAATCGCGCATAAAGACCTTATCGCCTTCCAGACGTGCCTGGTTTTGTGAGGGGCCGACCACTTTCAATCCTTTCCGTCGAAGGCTGTCACTTGCTCCTGCGATCAACGGTACTTCCGGCCCAACCACTACTAGTTCTACTTTATTTTCTGTAAAGAAATCTCTAATTTTTTGAATATCCTGCATTTCCCCATTGATCGATGATGCAGCTAATTTCTGTATGCCGGGGTTTAGATGACTGCCATATACATACAAAGAATCGTGTGCTGGTGATTTGCACAATGCTTTCGCAATGGCATGTTCCCTACCTCCGCTTCCGATCAGACCAATCTTCATTTTTCTTCAATGCTCCTTGTTGATTCAGATCGTTGTGAAAGCACTGTGAATTGATAGCGCTCACTGAGGTAAATATGTTTATTCGACTCGATGGGAGTTCCGCCAGCTAAATATGTGATGGATTCTGTATGCAGCAAAGGCGTTTTGGGAGATATTTTTAGAATCCCGGCAAGGTAATCATCTGCAACTATTGGTTTAATAACAGTTTTTTGCCAGGAAAGGATATGTTTGTAATCTTTTTCAAAAACCTCATACAGAGATTTTTTTATAAAATTGTATTCCAGTAAACCGGGACATAATTTTTCAGGAATGTAGGCAATTTGATAAGCCATGGGACGCCCATCGGCGTTCCGGACACGCTCCAATTTAAAAATCCATTCTTCTTCTTGAATTTTCAGATTTTCAGCACGAGACACATCGGGATGTTCTCTGGTGAAACTAATGATTCTTGAAGATGGAACTAATTTTTTCTCTTTGATCTCTTCAGAGAAGCTCATTAGGGACTGCAGGCCATAATCAACCGTAGGACTGCTTACAAATGATCCCTTACCCTGTATGCGTGAGACGACACCTTCATTTTCAAGGGTTTCAATTGCTTTGCGTGCCGTGTTGCGACTGACATCAAATTTTTCCATGATGTCGCTCTCTGACCATACGCGAGAGCCAATAACAATCTCCCCCGAGTCGATTTTTCCACGGATAAACTCACATATTTGTAAGTAAATTGGCTTATAGCTCACACGGGAAATTTGCGGCATGCTTTTCCTCACAAATGAAGGGTTAACCCAACAAGTTATCGGGATATATTATACAACAGATGCCATTCAATTTCAAATAAAAACCCCAACACATAATTGAATTCTCAAGGCTGGTGATCCCTCCTCAAAAAAAGGGGAACTAAAAATGAATATTATTAGATAAAAAGTGTAAATTGCGAATGAAAATCTTGATCGGCAGTTTGCTGATCGAGGTTCTCATGCGGGGATTTCCCTCTTTTAACCCAATAACTAGATCTACTCTTCACTAGAACAAAATTGGGTACAATCTGTATATGAAGATTGAACAGGCTGTACAGGACATTCCGGCAAATCACCGTTTTCCTTACATCCTTTTTTGCATTGGATCGCTTCTACTGGTCAGTATGGGGTGCAGTTTCCCTGTACAAACAGGTTCATCTAACCCAGACGCACGATCACTCTCCACGCCAGTTGTTTTCACCATCACCGATACACCAACGGTGCCACCCGCAGAACCAACCCCCGAGTTGACCGCTACGATGGAGATCACATCGGATGATGAAGAGAGTGTCAGCAGAGCGGAAATTATCGAAAACAGCAAACTGCCCGCTTTTGATCAATTCATTCAAGATCTGAAGACCGGCGAATCAGGTCGCATTGTGGGAATATGGGTAGATAACGTATTGGCATTACGGGTGGTTTACCAACCCAGCAACAATCCTGCTTTTGTAAGTTCAGAAGATGATGTGGCTACCTATTTTTTACTTCCCTGGGAGAAAGCCGGAAATTATGGGCTGCTGGCACATAATAACCTGGCAGGAAGATATTTTTTCAACTTACAGATCGGGGATATCATCTCACTGGTTTTTGGAGACGGGGATTATATGGATTTTGAGATCATGGAGATCAAAGAATTTCAAGCATTGCAGCCCGACAGCGCTTATAGCAATTTTATTGACCTTGCAACGGGCGAACAATTAACAGTCAATCAAGTTTTCATCGAAGTGTATATGGGCGATTTTCATACCACCCTGCAAACCTGCATTGCGAATGGAAATGAAACCGAATGGGGCCGGCTTTTCACGATAGCCCCACCGTTATACTGATAATTGTCTTTAGAAAAATATATAATAAAGTATCGGAGGGATGCTATGTTTTTTCAACAGTTATTCAAAGCCATAACAAATGGATGGAAATGGATCATCCTCATCACTCTTATCGCCGTCGTCATTTCATTAGGAATTTCTGCGACAACCACGCCCATTTACCGTACACAAGCTACCTTTATCATCGCTCCCAATAAAGACCTGCCCAGCAGCCGGGATATTGTCAGTGCATTTACCGCACTGGATACGCTGGATATTTTTTCTACCTATGCTGACATTCTTTCCAGCGATAGAGTGTATGACGAAGCCCTTAAAACAATAGATATTGGGCAAGACGAGTTGGCTGCATATTCAAGATCCACCACCATGAAACCGGAATCGCTCATTCTTGAGCTGACCGTTGATGGACCGGATCCGCAGATAACAACCAGCCTAGCTAATGAAATTGGTACCTATGGCATCCAATTCATTAACGCCTATTTTTCGGTATTTGAGATCGATTTTCTTGACCAAGCTGTTACACCCACACAGATTTACCGCCCTCGAGTTTATCGCGATATGGGCATGGCAGCCGGGATCGGGTTATTGTCCGGCTTACTGCTGGTGGTCATCAAGGAATTCATCGAAATTCCCCTTAATCAATTTGCAAAACGCTTCGCTCAGGATAGCGAAAGCAGTGCGCTCACCAAGCGCTCGATCGAAAAAGCCATGCTGGCTATGAAAGCGAAAGACGATGAATGGCCGATCACCTTGATACTTATAAAACTCAAGGATCTGCCTGAATTATTTACTATCTTGCCTGGTTTTTCGCGCAAGAAAGTAGCCACTGAGATCGTTAGCAGGTTGAAAGAACATTTAAAAGGGAACGACCTGATCGGGCGTTGGGATGCTTCCACTTTCTGTATTGTACTGCCGCGCACACCCCAAAAAGTATCCGCGATCATCGAAAAAAGGCTGGTTGAAGTTTTTACCGCATCCATCAGGTATGGAGTGACTGATTCAGAGCAGATTCTTTTGGAACCGGTTGTTTCTGCAGGAACCAGCACCAATGCGAAAGAATTCGATGTGTTCGTCAAAGACGTTGAGAAAAATATTGAAGGAATGAAATGGTAGGTAGAGTGAATGGAGTGTTTCATGATCAAGTTTAAAAATATAATTCCATTTTTTCTACTCTGCATTCTTTTAACCAATCAGACCGCATTTGCTCAAAGCACGTATCAAGAGAGCCTAAAAGCTCATTTTTCTGCAACAGAGGTACAAACTGCTGAATTGACACTGGCTGATATTGGTTTTGAAGAATCCATTCTCTTATATGGACCTTACCAGAAAACATCTGCAACATTTGCCTTACCCCCAGATTGGAACATCACAACACCGGTTAAACTCGATCTGCATATTTATAGTGAGTTTCAATCTCTGCTTGAAGCATTTACTTCAAGCGAAGAAGATACAGCTATACCAGGGGGTACTCAGGGAACCTTTAAGGTTTCTATAAACGGGAATGTAGTTAATGAGACGATCATCAGTAAAAATAGCGAAATCATCATTCCCATAGAAATTAGTCCTGAATTTATCCATCAGGATTCAGGGGAGAATGAAATATCCATCAGTTGGGATTCGGAAGCCGCCTGCCAATACAGCGTGACATCCACCCTTGCCATTGATCCAACCTCGCGCATAATTTTCCCGTATGAATACCAGCCCATCCAAGTGGAGCTGATTTCATTTCCAAAACCCTTCTATTCACCAAGTGCGATCGACTCCTATCCATTAGCGTTGGTAATTGCGGACGAACCGGATGAAGATGACCTTTCAGCTCTCTTGGCCGTTTCAGCAGGGTTGGGTAAACAAACCAATGGAGCGCTGTCATTTGAGGTCTATTCCATGCATGAAATCAATTCTTCTGATTTCAGTAATTACCATTTCATTTTTATTGGAAAAACAGATACACTACTAACTTTTTTTAGTGACAAAATGAGTGGATCGGATTTCAAATCCATTCTGGAAAGCAGCGGGGGTACAAACGGTATTCTTTCCATGCAAGTATCGCCATGGAATGCCGGTCGCGCCCTTCTGCTGGTATCAGGGAAGGATGGAGAAGCACTGCGCAAAGCCAGTGCGGTGATCGCTTCGAATGATTTTCTGCCTTTCACCAATGGAAAGACTGCCATTATTCAGGAGATCAACGATCCCGCTTCCCAAACCCAACTACAGATCGATCTCGAACTGGGTGAGTTGATCCGGGAAGAAGAATTGATGATCAATTCCCTTGGTAAAACAACCATCACGATCCCATTTGACATATCGGGAGACGCGGAAATCAACCCGGAAGCTTTCATTGAAATTTATTTCCGGCATTCTCAATTAATCAATTATTTACAATCAAATTTAACGGTTTCCGTCAATGGGAAAATGGTCGGCAACATCCGCTTCAGCGATACTTCCGCGCAAGACGGATTAGCGCGTATTATCTTTCCACCTAATACTATTCACCCATTAAAGAACACACTGGAATTTACATTTAATATCACCTCACAGGATATCTGCGCGGATGAACGAAATGGTAATTACTGGATCTCGATCTTCAAGGAATCTTACCTGCACCTGCCACCCACACTGGAAGTAGCAGGAGATCAAGTCTTCTATACATTGAATGATCTTCCGGATGTTCTCCTGAGCGACCATTCCCTTTCAGACCTGGCATTTGTTGCAGATCCAACCGATTTACAGAGCTGGGAATATGCCGCGCAAATGGCTTTCCATTTGGGATCATTAACGGAGTCGGCTGTTTTACAGCCTTTTGCGATCTTCGCAGAAACTTTTAAGGAAAATACAACAGTTCACACTGCGGTTGTGATCGGCATGACAGGTGAAATCCCATTCACAAGCGGTCTTAATGCCAATCTTCCTCTCCCGTTAAAAGAGAGCGGAGTTCTCGAAGATGTTCTCTTCGATGGAATTCAATTCCAGATAGAAGAGGATCAAGCCTTTGGTATTTTGGAAATTACCAACTTGCCGAATTCAAATACACTCATCGTATCAATACTGGGCAGTACCACAGAAGGGCTGAAAAATGTTTTTCTAGCAGCCCAAAACAAAATCTTTAACAACGACGGTTCCACAGCCAATATCGAAATTGTTGATGGCGAAAATAATTTACATACCTTTTCTATAACACCGGCGATTACTGCGACGGATGATACACAGATCAACGAAAATTGGATACAGCGTTATCTCAACTTTGAAGGAGAGAAAACAGTTATCTATTTACTCATCGGTTTCAGTGTGATCACAGCGGTTTATGTTTTCTGGATCATTGCTGACCGCGCAAAGACTAAAAAGAAATCGAAATGAGAATTTCAATATTGAAGAGTGTGCTCCTGGTTTTTCTCCAATAACCTGACGCTTTTGTTTCTGAACTGATTGCTTCCTTATCATTGTTTCTTTTCTACTTCTAAGATTGTTTTTCACATTTTGGTCATGCTGAAATCCGGATTTTTATGCCATTTGGTTTGCGGATTCAATAATTCTTACAATTATCATACATTTTATCCTATTAGAGATAGCTATGATGATGTGAGAAAACAAAAATGGGAGAAAAATTATGAAAATTAAAAATTTATCCATGATCATCCTGGGTGCGCTCTTTCTCACTGCGTGTGCTGCTCCTGCGGCTGAAGTAGTCACAACACTGCCAGCCGTAAACGAACCGGCAGCAACCACCGATCAAAATACCGACGAGAGTTCTGCTGTAGAAAGCATGGTCAGTTTCAGCAAAGATATTTGGCCGGTTATCCAGCAGTTCGCCCTCCCTGCTCATGGAACAGAAATGAAAGGCGGGGTCCAACTGGAAAGCTATGAAGACATCATGAAATATGTAGAACCCGGGGATCCGGCAGCCAGCGTTTTGTATAAATATCTAACCGGCAATGGGGTACCCGTTATGCCGCCCAGTGGTAAACTACCGGATGCGACCATCCAACT
>DHHD01000028.1:16233-19547 GCA_002403105.1 Anaerolineaceae bacterium UBA4781
CCCGTTTTTTGATCAGGCGTGCGTAATCTTATTATATTTCTTTTGATAATTCGGTAAGGCAAAAAATAGAAATACAACCAGCGGCAGAGCCATCCCCGACCCAACCAAGGCATAAGACGAAGCGTAATTTCCAAAAGATTGCGCCGTCCAACCAAAAATATATGAGCCGAAAAAAGCACCAAGATCTTGACCAAAGATGAGCGTGGCATTGCAGGCGCCACGCCGTGCGATTTCAACCAGGTTAACCGCCATGGCTGGGAAGATCGCAAAAGCCAAACCATAACCTATCCCTATCATTCCACCACCAAAAAGGAAACCGAGTTGGGTTTTCATAAAACCACTCAGAGCAAATCCTCCCAGCAACAGCGCCAACGCCAACCCCCCTGCACGGCGGGGGGCACGCAGATCTAGCACCAGATCACCCAGCAAGCGTGAAAATAACAAGCCGAATCCGAAGGTAACCAGGAAGGGTGCAGCATTATTAAAACCAACCTCCACCGCAAAGAGAGGTCCATACGTTAGCAGCCCTGGCCAACCGATGAATAACAAGCACATCACCAGAGCAAGCAAAAGCACTCGTTTTTCCACAAGAGTTTTGAGTGAAAACACAAGCCGGCGGTCTTTTATATCTTCGAAGCGCATCAAGAAGACCACCAGGATCGCCATGATCCCAAGTATTCCCGTGAGGATGAAAACCAGGTTAAAGTTATTCTCTCCCAACAAACACAATCCCAGTATGGGAGCCAGTACCTGCCCGGTGATCATGATCACAATGGATGAGATACTAAAACCATCTGCACGTTTTTCTTCAGGGATCAGGTCAGCAGTGAGGGTACTCAACCCGGTGGAGAAGAGTGCAAAGGGAAACCCGATTAGAAAGCGTAAAATACCCAACCCGGTTAAGCCCATCGGGAGGAGTAAGCAGAAATTGATTAATGAACCAGTAAATAAAGCTATGATGAGAGTCCATCTTCTTCCCAAGCGATCAATCAGGTATCCTGTGAATGGACGGAATAAGAAAGTTGACAGGGTCATCAAGCTGGAGATCAAACCCACCTGGGCTGCGCTCCCATTTAATTGTTTGACAATATATAAGGAGAGGATGGAACCTGTAATACTGACCGTGGAAAATGCAAGCGCATTCACGAGCAATACCAGGATGAAATCACGCGTCCAGAGTTTGTTGGAAGAAATAGAGTTTTTATTCATTGCAGGATCGATGAAATGCTATCCAGTGAGATAATACAGTTTATCATTGATAGGGTTGAACAATCAGCCCGTTTTCATCAATTCAGCGCAGGCTGCTTGAATCTGGTTTAGGAAAAAGGATTAAAAATGGAAATTAGCAAAGAGAAAAAGCAATTTATTGACACCTTTTTGGAGGAACCGTTGCTAGCACGTTTGGCTACTGCAGACCGCAGCGGACAGCCACATGTCATCCCGGTGTGGTACGGCTGGGATGGGGAAAGTATGTGGGTCAGCTCCTATTCCAATACCCGTAAAGTGAGTGATCTGGAGGAAAATCCAAAGATCGCCATCGTGATCGATATAGCCGGAGAGAAAATCGACACGAAAGCCGTCATTTTAGAAGGACAGGCGGAACTGGTAAAAGAACCCCCGGAGTTTCTGCGCAAGCAGATCATCTGGATCTACAAACGTTATCTGGGTGAAGAAGGTGTGCTGGATAAAGACCCGCAGGAATGGATCACTGACCCGCATAACATGCTGATCAAACTCACCCCTGAAAAAGTAATCACCTAGCAGTGGTAAATCCATGCTTTCGGGATCGATTCGCTTTCCATTCAACACCTTTCAAATCCCGTGAAAACATGAAAACACTCCACTGTTTTGATTGGCATTCTTCAAACGAAAAACATGGTAGTGTTATTGACATACTGTGGTTAATACCAGTAAAATTAGAAAACTTATTATTGTAAGGAGAAAAAATATGAATCAAGAAGCTCCACACCGCCAGCATCATGTTGACATGCTGCCAGGCGACATTGCTCCTACGGTTTTGGTTCCGGGTGACCCAGGACGGGTAGAGCTGTTCGCCGAGCAGATGGACGAGGCACATAAAGTTGCACAAAAACGTGAGTACTTAACCTATACCGGTAAGAAAGATGGGGTAGCCATCAGTTGCACCAGCTCCGGTCTTGGACCATCACCCACCGCGATCGGAACAGAAGAACTGATCCGCCTGGGTGCAAAGAATATCATCCGTATGGGGACCTGTGGGGCGATCCAATCATTTATGAAAGCGGGCGATATCATCATTGCCACCGGCGCAGTACGCGGTGAACGCGCAACCGAAGAATTTATTTCAATCGATTACCCCGCCATTGCCAGCCATTATATCGTGCGCGCTTCCATCGAAGCGTGCAAGCGTTTGAAACTGACCTACCATGTAGGCTTGGTACGCACGCACGATGCGTTCTATCTGGAATCACCCTGGGCATTCGGCGATTACAAAGCCCGCCTGCAAAAATGGGTTGACCTGGGTGTTCTGGCTGTTGAAAATGAAGCAGCCACCATGCTCGTAGTTGCCAGCATGCAGGGCGTACGCGCTGGCGCCATTCTATTAAGCAGCGACCCGATCTTCGGCGGCAGTGAGAATGACCCCGACCTGGATGTTCACAAGCAAAATTTGGTAGGCGTGAGCATTGAAACAGCCAAGATCTTGCACGATATGGGTCTGGATTAGGTGAAAGGAAACTTGGAGAAATAATCATGGAAAAACAACACCATATTCAACTTTTACCGGGGGATATTGGCGAAACCGTCTTTCTGCCCGGCGATGTGAGTCGCGCCAAAGTCATCGCGGATCATTTTGATAGCGCTGAACTAATGGCTTCGAACCGCCAATACAACACCTACACCGGTATGTACAAGGGCGTTAAGGTCAGCGTAACTTCCACCGGCATCGGCGGAGCAGCAGCAGCCATCGCCATCGAAGAGCTCGTTAAAATAGGCGCAAAGAACCTGATCCGCATCGGCACAGGCGGCATGATGCAAACCTGGCTGCCCGCTCCTGGTATTCTGGTGATCACCGGAGCAGTGAGCGGCGATGGATTGACGCGCGAATATTTCCCGCAGGGTTTTCCGGCAGTAGCAGATCTCGATACCGTAGAAGCCATGCTGGCATCTGCCAAAGAACTGGGGATCGAAGTATTCGAAGGTTACGAATGGTCACACGATTCATTCTACGCCGGTTCAGTGCTCTCCAACCTGGATATTCTGGAGATCGAAAAACCGTGGATCGATGCGGGTGTGTTGATCGCTTCGCAGGAAGCTTCCACCGTGCTTGCGCTTTC
>DHHD01000075.1 GCA_002403105.1 Anaerolineaceae bacterium UBA4781
CAGGAACACGGCGTGATCGTCTTGAAAGGAAAAGGTACCGTGCAGATCGGCGAGCAGATCACCGAAGTACATCCGTATGATGTTGTGTTCGTATCGCCGGATGAACTGCACCAGTTCAAAAACCCTTTCGATGAACCTTTTGGCTTCATCTGCGTGATCCCCAGGTTGGATCCCAATATGGAATAACGCAGAGGGGTTCTCTCTCCGGTTTAAAGCATCTATTTTAAATGGATTATTTCTATTTATTCTGGGCAGTGTGTGGAATTGCGCTGGGAGTGTTGTATACCTTAAGCCTTCAGCGAGAAATTGCTGATTCTCAAAAGAGGATGCAAAAGATCAGCCGTATCAATCCGCTTTTCTCTGCTCTGCGCATCGTTTTTTGTAGCGCTGTTCTGATCATCGGTCTGTATCAGAAAATACAGTACGGGCTGGTCTGTTTGATCGGTTTCTTTATTTTTAAATATCTTTCCTTGTTTTTCCTTCTGAAAAATCAAAAGAACGACAACAAATAAAATATTCCGTGCTTTTTACAAATAAATGAAGCGAAGTCATTTCAGACATTTCGAATTTTCAAATTTTTCTCTGCATATTTTTGGAATTTAAGGATGAATGTGCGCAAGATCCTTGACAGCGCTTCCATAATTCTATATAATATTGGTAACTCGTTTTAGCAAAACGTGTTACCAGTACTCATGATGAATAAAAGAGCAACCGCTAAAGATGTCGCAGATGCAGCCGGGGTTTCGCGTACTACGGTCTCTTTCGTCTTGAACCATACCGAAGGTATGCGCATTAGCGAAGAAACCCGCCAAAAAGTGATGCAAGCTGCCGAAGCGCTGAATTATCATCCGGATGCTGCCGCACGCAGCATGGTCAAAGGGAAAACGTTTATCCTCGGTTTCGTCATTCGGCAGGAACCTGATAAAGCCTACGCTGACCTGCTTCTACCGGAAGTAATGCGCGGGATCAGTGAAGTAGCCAGTGAACATGCCTACCATCTGATCTTTAAACCGGTTCCCCCCGCAGATGAAAAGAACAGCTTAACCACATTATTCTTGGAACATCAGGTGGATGGTTTGATCGTATCAGGGCCGCTCGCCAATGATCAGGAGATCGTCGACCTTTTCAATGCCAATGCTCCCATCATTCTGCAAGGGCGCATTGACTATCCGAATATCTCCTCGGTGGATATCAATAATCGGAAAGCCGCCGAAAAAGCGGTGAATCATCTTATCAGTCTGGGGCACCAGCGCATTGCTTTCATTTCGAACGCTTCTCTCAATTACTCCAGCAGCAAAGACCGCCTCACCGGCTACCGCCGCGCATTAGAAGCAGCCGGGTTTGTCTATGACGAAGCGCTGGTTTTTTATGGGGACCGCACACCCGATTCCGGTTACCAGGCTATGCAGAATATTCTTCGCTCATCCGCTAAACCAACTGCGATATTCATCGCATCCGATACGGTCGCATTGGGCAGCTTGAATGCCCTCTATCAAGAAAATATTCGCGTTCCCGAAGATATTGCCATCATGGGCTTTGATGATATTCCACTTTCCAAACATCTTGCCCCTCCCCTCTCCACGATCCATATTCCAGCCTACGACCTTGGTTGGAACGCAGCACATCTATTGATCAAGTGGCTTGAACATAAAGAAATTCCTGAGCGGGATTGTATTTTAGACACCGAATTGATCGTACGTGAATCTTGTGGGTCACGTCATAAAGATAATTAATTGATCTTTTATAAAGGAGGTGAAAGGGAGATATTTTTTTGTCGTGTTTTGCAAGACTTTCAATATTTGAGGAGAAAAAATGAACAAACGATTTTGGTTACCGATCGCACTGCTAGCCATTTTTGCAATGGTTCTGGCAGCTTGCCAACCCGCTGCAGAAGCTGCAGTTGTAGAAGAAGCAGCTCCGGCGGAAGAAGAAGCAGTAGTTGAAGAAGATCCCTGCATGGGAGCACAACCAGGCGATGAGATCACTCTCCTGTACCAGTGGTCAGGCACAGAAGAAGAGAAACTGAATGCGATTCTGGCTCCCTTTGTGGAAGAATGCGGTATTGTCATACAACCTGAATCCACCCGTGATCAGGCGCTTCTGGATACAAAAGTCCAGGCTGGTACACCCCCGGATGTTGCATTCTGGAATGTCGCTCAGCTCGAGCAGTACAAAGACGTCCTCATCTCCATGGATACCCTGGGAGCCGCTGGCGATAACTATGCCGCTTTCTTCAAGGATCCCGGAACGATCGACGGTGTATGGCTCGGTCTTCCCGTAAAAGCGGATATCAAGACCATCATCTGGTACAGCCCGGCCGCTTTCGAAGCCAAAGGCTACACAGTTCCCACTACCTGGGACGAATTGGATGCATTGGTTGAGACCATGGTTGCCAATGGTGATGTTCCCTGGAGCATGGGTATGGAATCAGGCGATGCCACTGGTTGGACGGGTTCCGACTTCATCCAGGATATCCTCCTGGTCCAGCAAGGTCCAGAATATGTAAACAAACTCATCACCGGTGAAATTGCATATAACGATGCTGGTGTAAAACAAGCTTACGAAACCTATGGCAAATGGGCATCTGACCCTGTGTACACCGTTGGTGGCGCAGAAGGAACCCTCTCCACTGGATTCAATGATGCGATCTTCAAGGTTTTCTCGGATCCCGCAGAAGCCATGATGGTTAAGCAATCCGGTTTTGCCGGCGGCAACGTTGCAGCGCAATATCCTGATCTGGTCTATGGCACCGACTACGATTTCTTCGCAGTCCCCGGTGCGCAAGGCTTGCAGGGTGGCGCTGACTGGTTGATGGCGTTCAATGATACCCCCGCAGTCCGCGCGCTCATCGCTTACCTTTCCTCCCTGGAAGGCGGCGCGAACTGGGCAAAAGCCAGCTTCGACCTGTCACCCAACAAGGGTGCTGATGGCAATTACGTGGATGCAGCTTTGATCAAGAAGGGTGCAGCCCTTGCCAATACCACTGGTTTCACTCCCGATCTTGGTGATACCATCCCCGGTGGTTTCGGTAGCGCAGAATGGGCAGCCATTGTCAGTTATGTCAATGGTGGTGACCTGGATGCAGCTCTTGATTCCGTCGCTCAAGCCCAAGCAGAAGCATTACAGTAAGTACACTTGTGATCGGGTGTCTGTGAACCAGACGCCCGATCTTTTTAAGCAATTATTTGATTTATCATCGCTATGATTAAAGTAGGTTGGAGGTGAAAAACATGAATAAAAACTCGGCTGGCATCATGCACCAGAAATCAATGACGCCCTGGTTATATCTGCTGCCTGCATTGATCGTAATGGCTACCTTCATCGTGTATCCGGGTATCAATACCTTCTACCTCAGTATTCGCAACAACGATAATACGGGTTGGGCCAGCACACGCTGCATGCAGGGGCAGGCATGTTGGGGTATCTTTGAGAATTATCGCTATGCATTAACATCCATCGTCATGCAGACTGCGTTTTTGAACAATCTAAAATGGATTCTGCTCATGGTCAGCGGAACGGTTGCTTTAGGCTTGTTAATTGCAGTTCTGGCGGATAAGGTGAAATATGAAGCCATCGCCAAATCCATCATATTTCTTCCCATGGCTATTTCGTTTGTGGGCGCGGGTGTGATCTGGAAATTCATGTACAACTACGGCTCCAGCCAGGTGCAGATCGGGCTGCTGAATGCCGTTATCACCGCCCTGGGTGGGCAGCCGGTCTCCTGGCTCACCGAACCACAGATCAACACCATTGCGTTGATCGTGGTAGGGGTTTGGATGTGGACTGGCTTTTGTATGACCATCCTGGCATCAGCCCTGAAAGGTGTTTCCGTTGAAATTCTGGAAGCTTCTCGCGTGGATGGCGCCAACGAATGGCAGGTGTTCTGGAAGATCATGGTCCCGCAGATCTTGCCCACTATCACCGTGGTTGTCACCACCATGGTGATCAACGTATTAAAGATCTTCGATATTGTTTATGTCATGACGGGAGGAAATTACGGCACCGAAGTCATTGCCAACCGCATGTATACAGAAATGTACAAGAATTATGATCCCGGGCGCGCCTCTGCCATTGCGGTGATCCTCATCATCGTCATCATTCCCATTATGATCATGAATATCCGCCGCTTCCAGAAACAGGAGGAGACCCGATGACCAGGGATAAAAACGCAAAGAAACAAGGATTAAAGAATCTACCCGTTCATTTCATTTTGATCGGGTTATGCGTCATCTGGTTGGTTCCAACCATCGGTTTATTGGTCACCTCTTTCAGACCGGTGCAGGATATCAACAGTTCCGGTTGGTGGACCATCTTTTCCAAACCCAAGGGGTATGAAGAATATCAAACCTACTGCGCGAGCTGTCATGGAGAAGATGGCAGCGCTTTACCCACGGCTGATCTATCCGACCCTGACCTGGTGCAGAACTATAAACGTTCATTCACCCTGCTACCCTCGCTGACCTCTGATATCAATGGGCAGCCGCACATGGCGGATATTCCGGTGCCCGATGAAACACAAACCGCCGACATCATTGCCTACATGAAACGATTGGCGGGAATCGATACCAGTTCCACCTTCACGTTAGATAACTACATTGACGCGTTCACCGGCTATCGTGGAAACAACACCTATCGCGCAGACTGCGCCAGCGGCAAGCAATCTTTGGATCTGTATTGCGACATTCGTGACCTGATGAACCCACGCGGTATGGGACGTGCCTTTATCAATAGTGTTCTCGTCGCAGTTCCTTCCACTCTTTTCCCGATCCTGATCGCTTCGTTCGCAGCCTTTGCTTTTTCATGGATGGATTTTAAAGGACGCCAATGGTTGTTTGCGCTGCTGGTGGGGCTGCAGGTGGTGCCCTTGCAGATGACTCTCATCCCCATTTCGCGCTTGTTTGCACAGTTGGGATTGAATGGCACTTTTATGGGGATCTGGTTGTTCCATACCGGTTTTGGATTGCCTTATGCTATTTATCTCATTCGAAATTTTATGGGCAGTCTGCCCAAAGAGATCTTTGAATCCGCTTACATTGATGGAGCTTCCCATTGGACAGCCTTTTGGAAACTTGCCATGCCGCTTTCCATCCCTGCCCTCGCTTCTTTGACGATCTTCCAATTCTTATGGATCTGGAACGACCTGCTGGTCGCTTTGGTCTTCTTGGGTGGGCAGCACCCCGTTCTAACCTACCAGATCGGGAACATGGTCACCTCCCTGGGTAGCGGTTGGCATCTGCTGACGGCCGCAGCCTTTATATCCATGGCTTTGCCAATGATCGTATTCTTTCTGCTTCAAAGATACTTCGTGCGCGGCATGCTGGCAGGGTCGGTGAAAGGTTAATGGTTCGAAATGATCAAGCAAGTATGGATAATCATAGGTATTAAGGAATGAGAATGCAGAAGGATCGATCTACCTGGTATAAAAACGCTGTCTTTTATGAAGTCTCAGCCCGTGCTTATTTTGATTCCAATGGAGATGGAATTGGCGATATCAAAGGTCTCACTCAAAAATTGGATTACATCAAACACCTCGGTGTAGATTGTATCTGGCTGCTGCCCATTTTCCCTTCCCCTTTGATCGATGATGGATATGATATTGCAGACTATTATAATATCCACCCCGACCTTGGCACTATTGATGATTTCAAAGAACTGGTACATAAAACTCATCAGCTCGGTATGCGCATCATCGCTGACCTGGTCGTGAATCATACTTCGGATCAATGTGAATGGTTCATACAAGCCGAAGCCGATGAGCATTCTCCTTATCGCGATTACTACGTCTGGAGCGACTCCAACCAGCTTTACCCGGATGCTCGCATTATCTTTGTGGATAGCGAAACCTCCAACTGGGCTTGGAGTGAGAAAGCGCAGAAATATTACTGGCACCGCTTTTACTCCAGCCAACCGGATTTGAATTACGACAGCCCTGCCTTACGTGAAGAGATGAAAACCATCATGCGCTTTTGGTTGGATATGGGTATTGATGGATTTCGGGCGGATGCGGTGCCGTACTTGATCGAGCGAGAAGGTACCACTTGTGAGAATCTGCCTGAGACGCATGCATACCTCAAAGAACTGCGGCAATTAATGGATGAGGAGTATCCTGAATGCATTCTGCTGGCAGAAGCCAATCAATGGCCGCAGGAGCTGCGGCAGTATTTTGCAGACGGCGATGAATTCCACATGGCATTTCAATTCCCGTTGATGCCGCGCATTTATAAAGCATTGGCGAAGAATGATTGTTCCCCTATCGTGGATATTCTGCAAATGACCCCCCAAATTCCAGAGACCTGCCAATGGTGTACTTTTTTACGAAACCACGATGAATTAACGCTGGAAATGGTCACCGCAGAAGATCGCAAATTCCTGTGGGATTTTTATGCCCCTGTTCAGAGAATGCGCCAGAACCTGGGAATTCGGCGCCGCCTCGCCCCTCTATTGGAAGGGAACTGCCAAAAGAACCAGTTGCTGAATGCAGTGCTGCTCTCTCTGCCCGGTGCTCCCATTATCTACTATGGGGATGAAATTGGGATGGGCGATAATATCTATCTCGAAGATCGTGATGGAGTGCGCACTCCCATGCAGTGGAACAGTGAAAGAAATGCCGGTTTTTCCAGTGTGATGGAAGAGGAATTATATTTGCCGGTGATCAAGAGTGATCAATTTTCTTACGTACACATCAATGTTGCCGCACAGCAGCAAGATCCGGCTTCATTATTCAACACCATTCGGAAAATGCTTTCCATCCGCAAAGCCAATCCGGTCATGGCAGTGGGAGCTTATGAGATCCTTTCTCAACCTGCTCAACCGGCACTGCTTTTTATTAAACGCACCGCTGAAAAGAACACCATTCTGGCTCTCCACAA
>DHHD01000064.1:0-275 GCA_002403105.1 Anaerolineaceae bacterium UBA4781
GATCATCTTTATTTATTTCCCAATGGATCAAGCCTGGATGACGAGATCAGAGCTGCTCAAGAGATGGGCATGCGCATCCATGCTTCGCGTGGCTCCATGAGTCTGGGCGAGAGCAAAGGTGGGCTTCCACCGGATAGCGTAGTGGATGATGAAGATTTCATTCTCAAAGACAGCCAGCGGTTGATCGAGGAGTATCATGACCCTGCTGTAGGTTCCATGGTGCAGATCGTACTGGCACCCTGTTCCCCTTTCAGCGTGACCGGGGATTTGATGCG
>DHHD01000064.1:388-2504 GCA_002403105.1 Anaerolineaceae bacterium UBA4781
AGAAGAACAAAAAGTATTTGCAGCCACCGGTTGTGGAGTAGCCCATTGCCCGAGCTCCAATATGCGTCTGGCATCCGGGATAGCACCCATCCGCGAATATATGCAGTTGGGTGTAAAGATCGGATTGGGCGTGGATGGCTCTGCCAGCAATGATAGCTCACACATGTTGGAAGAAGTGCGTCAAGCCATGCTGGTGGCACGTGTGCGTGCTGGACTGGAAGGCGCTTCATTATCTGGTGCGACTACATTGCCCATTATGACCGCCCGTCAGGCTTTGGAATTAGCTACCATCGGTGGGGCGAGCGTATTGGGGCGCAATGATATTGGGTCGCTGGAAACCGGGAAGTGTGCTGATTTCACAGCGATCGATCTGAACCAGATTTCTTACGCTGGTGGGTTGCACGATCCGGTTTCAGCTGTTATGTTTTGCAATCCAAGAAATGTAGATTACACATTTGTCCACGGAAAAGCAGTTGTCGAAAATGGTCAATTGGTTCCATTGGACCTGAAAGAACATATCCAAAAGCATAACAGAGCAGCTGCTCGTCTGCTCGCCGATTCATAGCATGAAGGAGTTTGTATTGCAAAAAACACAACCGTATCAACGCTTACAGATAGAACTTGAAAGACTTATTGCACACAAAGGTGCAGGTGCAAAATTACCCTCTGAACCCGTGCTGGCCAAAGACCTGGGAGTTTCCCGGTCCACGCTGAGAGAAGCCATGCGCACTTTCGAAGTGCAGGGGCTGATCAGGCGCCGGCAAGGGCAGGGTACCTTTGTGGTTGGAAAACAAAAAACATTTGAAGGAGGCCTGGAAGTACTAGAGAGTATTGAAACCTTATCAGAGAGGATCGGATTAGATGTTCGGATGGGTGAGTTTCAGATAAAACGGTTAAAAGTGGAGAAAGATAACCAATCGTTTTTAAACTTCCCCTTAAAAACCACTGTAATTCAAATCGATCGAATCATCATTACGGAAGATCGCCCTATTGCTTATTTGATCGATATCACTCCCATCACTGTCATTGATGAAAATGATTTACAACAAGGTTTTGATGGGTCCGTACTGGATTGGTTATTAAAGCGTGGAAATCCTGTGCTCGATAGCTCAAAATCGCGCATTGATGCGATCGCGGCATCCAGTGAAATTGCACGTAAAATGCAAATTCAACGGGGTGCTCCACTTTTATTTTTTGCAGCAGATGAATACGATACATCCGGTCAGTTAGTCACCCATTCTTACAGTTATTTCATACCCGGTTTTTTTGATTTTCATATTGTAAGAAAAGTTGCCAATAAACAATTTTAATAAAAATGGAGGTTTGTCATGAGAAGTTTTTTGGGACGCGATATTTTATCTTTGAAAGATTTTGAACGATCGGAATTTTTCCGCTTATTCGAAGTCGCTCTGGAAATGGATGAGATTGCGCGCAGTCGCAAGAACTCAGATATTTTAAAAGAAAAAACCCTGGTAACTGCTTTCTATCAACCCAGCACCCGCACCCGCCTGGCTCACGAAGCAGCCATGCATCGTTTGGGTGGGCATGTCACCGGTTTCTCCGATGCCAAGATGACGCGCGCAGGAGACTGGTATCAGGAATCCATCAAAGATACCGTGCATATGCTTGAATATTATGGCGATGCCATTGTCATGCGCCACTTCCAGCAGGGTGCTCCTGCTGAAGCAGCCAAATGGTCCAGTGTGCCAATCATCAATGCTGGTGATGGTTGGGGCGAACACCCCACTCAGGTTTTGACCGACCTGTACACCGTATGGAATGAATTGGGTACCATTGACGGCCTTACATTCTTGTGCATCGGCGATATGCGCATGCGCACCATGCACTCAATTTCTTATGCTTTAACACAATTTGATAGCGAGGTTTACTATGTTAGCCCGCCCGAAATGTCATTGACCGATGAATTCAAGAAAGAGTTAGATGAAAAGAACCTGGTCTATTATGAAGCTGANNCATGTAGCAGATGTGATTGAAAAGGCAGATGTGATTTACATGGAACCCGTTGTTCAGCCTGATTACACCAAAGCACGACAGGAAGCCTCAGCAGATAAAGGTTTAACTCCCGATAACTACAAAGTAACCCGCAAATTATTGA
>DHHD01000096.1 GCA_002403105.1 Anaerolineaceae bacterium UBA4781
CAGCGTAACGGTCTGTCCGGCAAAAACAGATGAATTTCCAACAAATGTACAACGACCTGCTCACTCTGGATTGGATATTTCTTCTATACAAACTCATTTCTATCTAAATATTATGGAATGGTCAGCGCAGTTGCAAATTGTATTGGAATAAAAAATCCTAAGGGAAACGCCAATATCTACTCTGCTATGCATGAGAAGCATTAAAATTGAAGCCTTTATTTGGAATTGAGTAAGTACGATCGTAAAAGCTGGAATCACATTTATAGGTAGAAAAGAATCAGAAAAATGGTCAATTTGGAAAAATTCATAACAAAGAGCGTTATTGGCGAATTTGCCTACGATCTTTCAAAAAAGATGAATGTTGAGACTCTCAGCATTCATGCATTGCCATCCTTGGATCAGCTAAGAACATATCCAGAAAATTCGATCGTGATCCTTGAAAATGGCGTGCAGCAGATCATTGATGATCCCGACCGAACCATTGATTTTCGAAATCTTGTCGCGTATATGGCTAAGGTTATTTGTGTTGAAGATCATACGACATCCCTTCCTTTTGATCGGATCGCAACGGCTTCGCGAGATCGTGATCTCCCTCTTGAATTTTTTGGTTATGCCAAGGATCATCTCGGGAGATCACGATTAATTTCAATTTTCTCTAAAAATTTTAACAAACAGAATAATGTTCCCCCAAAAAATTTCAGGGTGGTAGCTCTCATCGCTACCTATAATGAACGGGATGTTATTGATTCGGTTGTTCAGCATTTTCATCAAAATGCTGTTGATGTATATATTCTTGATAATTGGTCAATCGACGGCACTTATGAAAAAGCAGCGCAGTTGAAGGGTATCATAGGGTTGGAAAGATTCCCGGCGAAGAAACCCACCCAATATTTTGAGTTGGTGGAAATTCTGAAACGCAAGGAGGAACTAAGCCGGATCCTTTATGGAGATTGGTTTTTCCATTGCGATGCAGATGAAATAAGAGAATCACCATGGCAAGAACTGAACCTGCGCGAGGCATTCTACCAGGTAGAGCGAGAAGGGTACAATGCAGTAGATTTCTCTATCTTGAAATTTCACCCAACCGATAATTCCTTTCAAGAAGGAAAATCGCTCACTGATCAACTTCGGTATTGCAAGTTTGAAACCCCGAACAGTCTTCACAAGATCAGCGCCTGGAAAAAGAACAACCATCTGGTTGATCTTCATTCACGAGCAGGTCATGATCTTATTTTTGAGGGTCGAAGAGTGTACCCCATTAAATTCTTACTGCGCCACTACCCCATCCGCTCACAGGAGCATGGAGAAAGAAAAGTTTTCGACGAAAGAAAAACACGCTGGAACCCTGAACTGAAAAAAAGAGGGTGGCATGTACAATACGATCAGCTCGTCAAAGGGTGCAATTTCATTAAGAATCCCCGGGATCTTATTCTTTTTGATGACGATTTCTACCAGAAATACCTGTTTGAACGATTGACCGGTTCAGGGCTGTAGAAGTAAATAAAAAAGAGATATCTGCTCCAATTGTGAATAACAACCACTACTCATACGGGAAGACACGATCAAAAACCTCAAGGCTGAAATCATAAATCATACTGTCAGCAAACGCCAGCGCATTACCAAACCATTCCGTTCTCTACCTGGTTTAATAAACAGAATTATTAGAAAGTGATTTCATGCTTCTAAACTCCAATTTATTTATGAGTTTCCTGCATATTTCAAAATTGCCTTCTGTAAATCAATCCTCTATTTAAACATCGTCTTTGTTTAAAAAATTTTTACTGGTCGAATTACTGAATACAATATAGGTTTTATTCAATTGTATTTGGGTGTATCAACGCGTACATCATGGCGCCTTAAAAGAACACCGGGTATCTTAATTCAATGATGATAAAATTTAATAAACTCTTGCATTGTAGTCAACAAGAGGTAATTGTTTATTCAATAAAATCGGGGCGATGGTTGCATGAGGTGAAGGAAATGGATGGAATTGAAATCATTACGCTTACTCCAGAAAACATCGGTAAGTATGGCGTCTGCGGGTATAAAGATGTACAAAAGCATGTTGAATTGCAGCGTAAGATAGAATGGATGAAAAAATATCAACCACTGGGTCTTACCATTAAAGTTCTTGTTATTGAAGGAGGAGGAACCCAGGGGATGATCGAGTATATTCCGGGGAAATATGCGCATCGTCCGGTGAACGCAGAAAATTATATATTCATTCATTGTCTTTTTGTTGGGTTCAAGAAGGAGTTTAAAGAGCAGGGTTTTGCAACATTGCTCCTCTCTGAATGCATCAGCGATGCAAAGAAGAAAGGTTTTAAGGGGGTGGCAGTGGTTACCCGTAAAGGCTCCTTTATGGCAGATAATATGATATTCATTAAGAATGGATTTGAAATTGTGGATAAAGCACTTCCTGATTTTGAATTATGTGCATTGAAATTCGATGAAACAATAGCTAATCCAGCATTTTTACCGATCGCCTTACAATCAAGTTCATCCGATAAAGACATGGTCATTTACCGCTCGGCTCAATGCCCATATTCGGTAAAGAATGTGAATGCGATCATGGAATCTGCATATTCTATGAATATTCCGGTAAAGCTTGTTGAAATTGATGATGCAGAGAAAGCTCAAAATGTACCATGTCCATTTGGAGCATTTTGTATTTCTTATAATGGGAAGATCATTGCGCACCATCCCATCAGCAATACGCGTTTTCTTAATATTATGAAATCAATGAAATCATTTTGATAAACTTCTCCGATGAATAATTCTGATCTGTAATTTGTTGTTGAATTACTGAGCTGTGGTAATGATGGATTTGCCAGACTCCCAGTCTGAAGATTCAATGATGAGTTCCTAACCCACCGTTCGATAAACTTGTGGTGCTTTCTAAACGCACCCTTGTACCAAATTGATCGATTGCCAAAACCGCGATTATTCGAGTATGATTTTTATAATGGAAAATTTAACCGTTTACGAAGTGATTGTTGACCAACTGGCATATGGAGGGGATGGGCTTGCAAGATTACCGGAAGGGCGGGCAGTTTTCATCCCCCTCGTCATTCCCGGTGAAAAGGTGTCCATCCGCATTGTGGATGATAAACAAAAGTATGCCCGCGCCGAAGTGGTTGAAATATTAACCCCTTCTGAACAGCGTATTGAAGCTCCCTGCCCCCATTTTGGGGTGTGCGGCGGATGCCAGTACCAGCATATCCGGTACGATGAGCAGGTACAATGCAAAAAATTGATTTTAAAAGAACAACTAAGCCGCATCGGGCATTTGGATGCGGTTGGGGAAATTGAAGTTTTCCCCTCTGATTTGCCTTTCGGTTATCGCAATGTGATGCAATTTCATCCGCTCTCGAATGGGAAATTAGGGCTGATGAAACGAAATTCGAATGACGTTTTCGAGCTTGCCCGCTGTTTGCTTCCACGGCAAGCCATCCAGGATTTTTGGTCCAATTTCGCCCTGGAGCCCAACACCGGCATCCAGCGTATTGAGATGCGCCAGAACAGTGATGCTGAATTGATGATCACATTGGAAGGGGAGGAGGGCAAGATACCGGAGATCGAAATGGATGCATCAGTTAATATGGTGCACCGCACCGGAAATGAAAGTGTGGTATTGAGCGGAGAAGATGCATTAACCATGTGGGTGCAGGATGTGCCTTTCCATCTGTGCTCCGGATCATTCTTTCAGGTGAATGATGGCGTTGCAGAGAAATTGGTAACTTACCTGAAGGCTATTGTAGAGAAAAAAGCCCCGCAGTCAGTGCTTGACCTGTATGCGGGGGTGGGTTTATTTTCACGCTTTCTGGCGCCGCTTGTTCCAACCCTGGTGGCGATTGAAAGCGCTCCGCATGCCTGTCGCGATTTTGTGATCAACCTGGATGCATTTGAGCATGTTTCCTTGTATGAAGGAACAGCGGAAGAAGTGCTGCCTGCTCTTGAGTTGAAAACAGACCTGGCAGTGTGCGACCCGCCGCGCGCCGGGCTGCATGCGGATGTGATCGATGCTTTGGTCGAAAGTGGTGTTACCACACTGATCTATGTATCCTGTGACCCCGCCACGCTTGCCAGAGATATCCAGCGGCTGGGAGAAAAAGGATTTTCCATTGAGCAAATCGCGCTTTTCGATATGTTTCCGCAGACCTACCATTTTGAAACAGCCGTATTATTATCGAGATTATAGAGACTAGAAACATGTAGAACAATAAATTTTATAGTAAGTGAAAGAAATCATTCTATCTGCTCGACTTTTACCTAAAAAATAGGTATAAAAGAGCATATCAAAGTGAAATAACATAGAAGGATGCATGGATAATTGAATAGGTTTTAATTATCTTTATGGATAATCAATCTAATTTGATTAGAAAAAATAAACACACACAAAAAAGCAAAATATGTGAATTGATATATACATGCTATTTTATGGGTCTATCTGGTGGCGGATGAAGATGACACTCCCCGGGAAATGTATAGTAAATTGGGATTTGAAAAGGTATGTGATTCATACGCCATATTTGGAAAATTATAAAAAAAAGGGAAGCCATTATTTCCTTGGTTAGGAGAATTTAATTGGATATAAAACTACGTTTTGAAGAAGAAACAGATTTTCGAATTGTTGAGAATCTAACCAGAGAAGCCTTCTGGAATGTTTATAAGCCCGGCTGCGACGAGCATTTTGTTCTTCACAATCTACGAAAATCCCAAGATTTTATTAAAGAATTGGATTTTGTCGCAGAGTTGGATGGGGTGATCGTGGGAAATATCGTTTACAGCAAAGGCAAAATTGTGAATGAGAATGGAATGGAGCATGAAGTGATCTGCTTTGGTCCGATCAGTGTTCTGCCTGACTTGCAGGGCAAAGGAATTGGTAAGAAATTAATTGAACATACCTCCAGGATTGCCAAAGACATGGGATTCAAAGCCATTGTCATTTATGGACATCCTGACTACTATCACCGCTTTGGATTCGTAAATGCAGAAAAATTTGATATCCATACTGCCGATGGAAAGAATTTTGATGCATTCATGGTAAAAGAATTATCAGAAGGTAGATTGCAGGGAGTAGCAGGAAATTTCATTGATAGCGAAGCTTTCAAAGTGAATAATGAAGCATTCGAAATGTTCGATAAATCCTTCCCACCAAAAGAAAAAAAAGTCACCGACACACAGCTAAAAGAACAGGATTACGAATAAATATTTTGGTATGGGGCTTCATTCGATCATATTAAAATACATACACCGAAGGTTCTATGTCTCAAGCAGGGTTCAATACTACAGCGTATTGCTCTTGTAACATAAAAATTTTATGTTATTTTAACAGTTAAAGGTGATGATAAACCTCACCTTTAACTTGCGAAACATGAAAAAGGGCTTTATAAAGGCAATTCTTAAGGCAGAGCAGACGGTCTTTACCTTTAAAGACCTGTTTTTGATGTGGGATGGTATTGATGTAAATACAGCAAAAAAGCGGGCGAGTTATTATGTTCGAAGCGGGAATCTTTATTCCCTGCGACGGGGAATCTATGTGAAAGATAAGAAGTATGATCGTTTTGAGCTCGCTACAAAAATCTTTACTCCAGCTTATATCAGCTTTGAGACTGTGTTAGGAAATGCCGGGATCACTTTTCAGTATTACAGTCAAATCTTTGTGGCTTGCTACCAAACAAAGGAAATCATTGTCGATCGACAGAAATTCGTTTTTAGAACACTAAAAGATTTAATACTCACCAATTCTACCGGGATTGAGAATAAAGGGAATTATGCTGTAGCCAGTCCAGAAAGAGCGTTCCTGGATGTTATTTATTTAAGTAAAGATTATCATTTTGATAACCTTTCTTCGATTAACTGGGGAAAAGTCGATGAAATAGTACCTGTTTATGGGGAAAATAAAAGAATGAGGGTTCGGGTCAACCAATATCACAAATCAGTGGAAGAATAATAAATGACATTAAATCCAGCAAAACATAAAAGTATTCTGATAAAAATTCTCAAAGATATTTATTCCCATCCTGCCATAGGACCCATACTGGGATTTAAGGGAGGAACAGCGGCTTCATTATTCTTCGGGCTCGACCGTTTCTCGGTTAATCTGGATTTTGACCTGCTGGATATGACTAAAGTGGATCTTGTCTTTAAAGAAATGAACGATATTCTAAGGAAATATGGCATGATAAAAACGGCTGATAAAAAAAGATATAGCTTGATTTATATCCTGTCGTATGATGGAAAAGATCCAGGTGCGCAGAATGTCAAAGTTGAAGTGAATTTGCGTAATTTTGATTCTCATTATGTGATCAAACCCTATCTGGGAATTTCCATGAAAGTGATGACCCCCGAAGATATGGCGGCTCATAAACTGGTCGCTTTTTATGAAAGGATCGGCAAAGCCAACCGTGATATTTATGATATCTGGTTCTTTTTTGCAAATAACTGGCTTATTAATCAAGAACTGGTTGAAAAAAGAACCCAAATGCCATTTAATGAATTTCTTGAGACCTGTTGCCGGCTGCTGGAAAAAATGGATGATAAAAACATTCTTTCTGGTATGGGAGAGGTGTTGGATGAAAAACAAAAAATATGGGTTAAAAATAAATTGAGAGAAGAATTGCTTTTCCAACTCAAACTATATCTTGAGGTGAATGATAATCTCCCCAACCAATTTACTTAACAACTCAATGCAGTTTTGCAAGAAAGCAATCATGATAAAATTTTTGTAATCAGATTTTTTCGGAATTTCGAACGAAAAAAATCTCGCTGATAGAGAAAAGAGGAGGAATAACAAGATGCCCGATTCTGGTAACCCATTTTCAGGACTTGCAAAAGATTGCAAACTAACAGAACAGGAATTAATTCGATCGATACGGTTCATGGTTTCCGCAGAATATGAGGCGATTCAACTCTATATGCAGCTTGCCGAATCGACAGATAACAAATTAGCGATCGAAGTATTAAAAGATATTGCGGACGAAGAAAGAGTTCATGCGGGGGAGTTTCTGCGTTTATTGAAAGAGTTGGCTCCGGATGAAGAGAAATTCTATGCAGAAGGCGCCGGCGAAGTGGAAGCAGAGATTGATAAGTTTAAAAAATAAATGATTGCTGTCTTGCAATATCGAAAGGAGGGACGCTGTGTTTGCCTCTCCTTTTTATGTTATCCAGAATAACACTCAATAACCAGAAAAATATTTGTCGAAGTACAAATCCATAACAGGAATGATATATAGGTATTAGCATCTATTTTGATTATGGTACTATATGAATAATCAAGAAAATGGAATATTAATATGAAGAAAAAGGTATTTCTTGCCATCGCACTGCTGGTTCTGATCACGGCTTGCAATTTCCCCTTCTTTGAAGAAGAACCGCAAAGCATCTTTGATCAACCTGCTCAAACACTTACCGCTATGTTTGCAACATTCCCCACACCCACCGCTGGTACAACCAGCCAAGTTACTTCTCCTTCTTCCACTGCGCTGGCGGCTACCACTACCAATCTCGAGCGCAGTGCCCAGCAGGTGGTTGCGAAATACCTTTCAAAAAAGCCGATACTGGATGGTGACTGGGGGGATTGGAAGCAAAACACGGTTGCATACCCGGCTTATTACGTTGTCTACGGGTTGAAAGCCTGGGAAAACGATTCTGATTGTGAAGCATCCTTCATCCTGGGTTGGGATGAAAGCTTTCTTTACATTGGTGTGAAAGTGAAAGATGATGCATATATCCAAAATTCCACCGGCGAAACACTCTTTCGAGGTGATAGCATCGAACTGCTGATCGATACTGATCTGACAGGTGATTTTTATTCAGAAAATTTGAATGAAGATGATTTCCAGATAGGAATATCCCCCGGCAAAGGCAGCATCAACGGCGCAAAGGAAGCATATCTATGGTATCCGGTTTCGAAGAAAGGATCCATCTCGGATCAGATCGATATTGCATCCACCAGCATAGCCGGTATTTATCGCCTGGAGGCACGCATCCCATGGAGTGTGCTGCAGATTACCCCGCATGCAGGGATGCGGTTGGGATTCGAGTTTTCTGTTTCCGATAACGATAATCCTGCGGAAAATGTTCAACAAACCCTGGTTGCCAATATTGCTACTCATGGGTTTATGGATCCCACTACCTGGGGTGAATTGGTTTTGGATTAATGAAAAGATAGTTTGGAAATTAAAATAGAGCGCTGGCAAGTTCCCGGCGGTACTGCGGGGTGAGCGGGTTCTCTTCACCGAGCATTTCTATTAAACCAAGGGCGGTTTGATGGGCTTTTCCATTTTTATAATGTTTTTCCCGGCGTAGAATTTCCAGCATTCCATCCATGGCTGCTGGTAGATTACCCTTGCTGATCAAGCGCATGGTATTCCGGAAAGCTGCGTCATTCTCGTCTTCATCTGGTAGCTGGTTTTGCAAAAAATCACGTAGATTCTCGGCTAATGGGATCAAGGCTTGGGCATGACTGAATTCGCGGCTGGCAGGGAATTCATGCAGCAGCTCCAGCACTTCGCTGGCTTTCCCCTGCGCCAGCAGCGATTTGGATAATCCTAATAAGCTGGAACTCGAGTTTGGTTTGCTGCTGAGTGCATTGCGAAAAATAGTTTCAGCTTCCGACCAGTTGCCCATGATCAACAAGTTCGATGCTTTTTCGACTGCCAGGTCAATGGGGCTGGGGGGTGTTAGCTGTTCTAAAAAAGAGCGCACACGGTCAGGAGGCTGCATACCCACAAATTCGGAGACAACAGCGCCCTGTATGAAAGCCTTCACCGTGGGGATGCTGCGGACCCCATATTGCAATGCCAGATTGGGATTTTGATCGATATTCACCTTCGCCAGGCGAATCGAGTTGCCTGTTTCGAGAATGGCGCGTTCCAGAATCGGCCCCAGAGTTTTACAGGGCTGGCACCACTCTGCCCAGAAATCAACAATCACCGGATTGTTCATCGAAAATGAAATTACTTCATATTCGAAATTGGTTTCATTGGCATGAATGATGAATTCTGAAGTCATGGTTTTTCACCGAATAAACTCTGTTAATTGTACTATCACAAATTGAAAACAAAACCGGGTTTATTCTTCATCATTGACAGTAGGCTGTACGATTTCCAGAATATCCCCATGGATATCGATTTTTACCCGAAAGCCCATCATTCCCAGGTATTCCCGATTACTGGCAGGCAGTCCGCTGTTCAAGATCAGGTCCATTTGCTTATCAACATCTTCCAGTTGATTTTCTATCACGGCACGTGTAAAGATATCTTCTTGCCCGAGCATTTTCGTAGCTTGATCGGCAAGTACATCTTTGTTTTGTAATATTTGATCTTTTAGAAAATTTAAAACCTGGCGGTCAACATACTCACTCGGAATATGGCGCATAAAGCCATCATCATCCACAACATAGGTTGCTTCAGAACCAACGTAAGCGGCGCTTACAGGTCTATCCTGCTCATCAATGATCAATCCTTCAAATACGGCTTTCTGACTCATGCTAAAACCTCATTCATGTGAAATTTTAATCATAAAATGGGGATTCATATCTTAACGATATCTAAAATTTTCTAGATGACAATTACTTTTGTGCCATTGTTGGAAACAAATTTCTCCTGGCCAAAAGGAACATTCGGCTGGCTCCATAAATAGATCCATTTCGCGGCTGGTATGGGAAGATTGACGCAGCCATGGCTGCGCTGCACGCCAAAATCGTTGTGCCAGTAAGTACCATGAAAAGCAATGCCTGAGTCCGTAAAGTAGGTCACCCATGGTACACCGTAAAGCTCACTGTCATCATCTCCACTTTTATCGGTATGTACCATGTGGCGAGAAGGGCGTTTGTAATTGACCTTGTAATCGCCAGGTGGTGTCGAAAAGTCCGTTCCCTCAGTGAGCAATCCGGTGGAAGCTTGCGAAAGAAAAACCGCTTTTCCATATTCATAGGCAATGACAACCTGGTCGGCAATGTTGACTTCTAGCAATTTTTCTTCAGCCGGAACAGCATCAGAAAAAGGAAGCAGTTCTTCTTCATTCAGAATTGCCACATGCTGCGCCGGGATGTAGTACTCATCACCCCAACGATCTTCGATGATCTTGTAATAAACATCATCTTTGGGGTCAATGAACACATCCTTGATCCAATGGCTGGATCCGTAAAAGAAAAGCAAAGAATCTGCTGCATCAGAAGCAGTATCCGCTTTCCAGGCTTCGGAATACGGTACGCTAATAATCCCTAATTCTCCGCTACTTTTGATCTGTTCTTTTGGTGGATTGGTGCGCTGGCGCACGGGTTGAACGCTGTTGGCTGGAATGTACCCGTAATCAGTAACCTCGTACCATAATTTACTGCGGTCATTGATCGGGTCGCCGATCAATTCTTCAGCTAAAGGGAGCACATTGTTTGCTTTGAGCGAATATTTCATTCCGGAGGAAAAAGAAGGCTGTTTATAGATAATCGCATTATCCTTAAATACTCTCCCCAATAGAGGAGTTGAAAGATCGGTCTCGAAGAGTTTGTTTCGTTTTGGAAGAGAATGAAGGCAAAGAAAACCACCCAATGAACCTTCCAGGGTGTATTTCAGGAATTCTCTTCTGTTGATGCTCTTTTTCATCTTCGATTTTACCTATTAATCATGTACATAGACATAAGTTCCGATCGGAGCATTTTCATATACCCAGGCGGCATCACTTGTTACCATATTAACACAGCCATGGCTCATGGGTGTGCCAAAATTGCTGTGCCAGTATGTGCCGTGTAAACTGTATCCTTTATAAAAGAACATGGAATAGGGAACATCCGGCAGATAATAGCCGTCACCGACCATTAAATAAGCAGGGTATTTTGCGTAGATCTTGAATGTGCCGGTGATGGTTGGATGAGCGCTGGTTCCTGTGGAAACCAGAAAAGATTGCAGGAAGGTGTCACCCCGGTAGGTGTATACCATTTGTTCACTAATGTCCACTTCGATCCAGAAATCGTCAGTCCCGCTCACTGCACTCGGAATATCCCAGGAATGTGCAAAATAAGAAGAGTAGCTTTTCTCTGTCGGTTTGGGTGTAGAGGTCGGCAGCGGTGTGGAGGTCGGTGTGGGTGTAGGGGTAGGGGTTGGTGTTGGTGTGGGGGTAGGGGTCAAAGTAGGTTTGACCACCACTCCGGCGGGTCGCGGTTCTTTTACCTCTTTGGAAGTAGCATTCATATATGGTAACCCGTACCATGCGAATGCTGCCAGACCGGCAATAATGATGAGAATGAATACAATGATTGCCCACGCTGAGGTGCGTTTCTTTGATTGCTTCTTATTTTGTTTTTGTTTTGCTGCAGCAAAATGAGAGGATGATTTTAGTTTAATTTCTGCGGTATCTTCATTTGCTTTATTTCGCTTTTTTTGCAGTTCTTCTTCTTTTGCCTTTTCAATTGCCCAACGCATTCCATTACGCGCTTTTTGGTTTTGCGGATTTAATTCCAATACTTTTGTCAGGTATTTCAAGCTTTCATTGGGGGTGCTGATTGCTGCCAGGATAAGATATGCATCTTCATTGGCCGGTGCCAGATTTAAAACTTTTTGTGCCCAATTACGGGCTTCTGTTTTATCTCCGGCTTTTAAAGCGCTTTGAGCTTTTTCGAGCATTACGGCGATCGAATGTTGTGTGATATTGTTCATTGAGCATTTTCCAGTGTATCCAGATAGCATTGAATTCCATTGACAATGCCGTTGGCTACTTTTTCAGAATATTCTACTAATACAGTTTGATCATAAAATAACGAACCCATTTCAAGATAGATCATGGGGGTATCAGGGTTTACCATCTCGAAGAATGTATATGCCGGTTGATCCGGAGCAATGATCTGGTAAGCAAAATCAAGTTTTGTTGAAGCTTGGTAGATTTCGCCCATACAAACTGCCAGTGCGTTGGAAGAATTCAGATCGGATGTAGAAAGAGTTGTCCCAACAATAAAACCACTCTTGTTCTCTGGAGTGTCTTCGCAGGAACCGGTATATAGCGCAATCAGCGCAGGACCGCGGTAATTGATCAAATCCATGTCCGTTTCAGCCAGCAGCTTTACAGGGTATCCAAGAGCGTTCAACTTAATACTGACCTGATTGGCGATCGCCTCGGTTATATTTGCTTCAACAATATTGTTTTCGCAAACATGTCCGCTGTCAACCTTCCAATGCCCGACCAGAATGCCGATGGTGGAATATTCATTGGAACCGCCATCCGCATTTTCATGCAAGTCAGTTTGAGTAATTGCTTGTTCAGAGAATAACTTATAAGGATTCCACAATGTAAACAAAGTGGCCAGCACCGCCGCTACCAGTATAACTGTTTGAAGAACCCGACCGGTGTTGAATAGGGCAGCCGGCTCTTCTTTTTCTGCAGTTGATTTAATTTCAGGATCTTTTCTCATTGTTATTATGAATATGTAATCTTAAACCTTATTCTGTGTTGTGAGAATATTACTAAAATAGTCCATTTTGAAATTATACTTTAAGCAGATAGAGTAAACATGATAAAAAAACCTGAATTGACTGAGTTAGAAAAGACTACCCTGCTGCAAATTGCAAGGGGATCTATTGATGCGGCTGTTCGCAATGAGAGTCTACCTGAGATCGAGTTGAGTTCCTTATCTGCTGCGCTGCAGGCAGAGGGTGCCAGTTTTGTTACACTGACAATTGAAGGTCGGCTGCGCGGATGCATCGGCACACTCGAAGCATATCAACCTCTTGCGGAAGATGTGCGCGAACATGCGATTGCGGCTGCTCTTGAAGATTATCGCTTTTCACCGTTGCAGGAATCTGAACTGGAAATGGTGGAGATCGAGATCTCACGCCTGACCCCCACCCAAACTCTTTTCTACCAGAATCCCGAAGATCTACCCAAGCTGCTACAGCCCTTTAAAGATGGAGTTGTGCTGCAAGATGGACATCATAGAGCAACGTTTCTTCCACAGGTCTGGGACCAATTACCTGAAACCGAAGAGTTTTTAACCCACCTCTGTTTAAAAATGGGCGTGCCCGGAAGTCTGTGGAAAGAAAAGGTTTTGCAAGTTGGAATTTATAGCGTGGAGGAATTCCGTGAGATAAAAAAAAAGGAGCAAACTGATTCCAGTTCCAAACCTCCTCGCCAATCCCCACCTCCACATTTTGTAGAAAACAAAGAAAAAGAAAAATCCTCATCTTCGATGGAATCAACCAGGCAGATCCCGCGCAAAGATGAAACCCAACCGATCCCGGTTGAAAAACGCGCGCCTGCTCATTCTTTCCAACCATTCTTCTCAAAAATAAAGCAAAGAGTTCGTTCTGCGGCATCCTCCTTGAAATCCAGTTTTACCAGGTGGAATACAAAAAGAAAAGAAGGGAAGAGAAAATCAGAAGCAGGGAAAGCGCAAGGTTGTTTCCCTAGGGTTGTCATCTGGATCTTGCTGGGGATCTTGGTGGTCTTTATTGGATTTTCTGCTTTTCTGATCGTCCAATACTATGCTATCGCCGCTACCTTACCTAGCGTTGAGGATCTAAAAGCAAATGCGTCTCAATTTGAAACCACCCGCATCTACGACCGCAATGGCAATCTGGTCTATGAAATTCTCGATCCCAATGCCGGATTCCGAACGTATATTTCGTTGGAAGATATGTCGCCCTATATCATTGCGGCTACTATTGCCACCGAAGATAAAGATTTTTATAACAATCCCGGTTTTGACTTTTTAGGTATTATGCGGGCGTTGTGGCAGAACTATACCTCCGGAACCATTGTATCCGGCGCATCCACGATCACCCAGCAGCTGGCTCGAACCTTACTGCTAACACCCGAAGAACGCAACCAGCAAACGGTTCAACGCAAAGCGAAGGAGATCATTCTGGCGGCTGAAATTACCAGACGCTACAGTAAAGATGAGATTCTTGAATTGTATTTGAATGAGATCTACTATGGGAACCTGGCTTACGGTATTCAAGCTGCTGCTGAAACCTATTTCAATACTTCTGCGGCTCAGTTGAATTTAGCGCAAGCATCTTTCCTGGCTGGGCTTCCTCAAGCTCCGGCTGTCTACGATGTTTTCACAAATACGCAGGCCACCTTACTGCGCCATCAAGATGTGATCAATTTAATGTATCAATTAAGTGCAGAGGAAGGTTGTATAGACGTAAGTGTTAGTACAGCCCCGGTTTGTGTGACCATGGATGAGGCGGTGGCGTCTGTTTTAGCTATTGAAGGCTATTCTTTTCAGCAGAAACAAATCAATATCCCCTTTCCGCATTGGGTTAGCTATATTCGGGCTTTGCTTGAGGAACAGTTTGATGCGCAAACGATTTATCGTTCCGGGTTCAACATTTATACGACCCTTGACCCTGACCTGCAAAATTATGCTCAAAACGCGGTGAAAGAGCAGGTAGCTAAATTGACCGAGAACAATGCCACGGATGGGGCGCTGGTGGCTGTGCAGCCCCAGACGGGTGAGATTCTAGCCATGGTAGGATCGGCTGATTTCAATAATGAAGCGATCGCCGGGCAGGTTAATATGGCTGTATCTCCTCGACAGCCTGGTTCGTCCATTAAACCGCTCACCTATGCGGCAGCCTTCGAAAAGGGTTGGACTCCATCTACTTTGATCTGGGATGTCGAAAGCGAATTTCCTCCCTCAGGAAATGAAGATGATACCCGCGATCCTTATATCCCGGTAAATTATGATGGAAAATATCACGGTCCGGTTCTGGTAAGAACCGCTCTGGGTAGTTCGTACAATATCCCGGCAGTGAAAACCCTGCAATTTGTGGGTATTTATGACGATCCGGATACCCCCGAGGAAGAGGGTTTCATTAAGTTCGCAGAGAGAATGGGCATCACTACGCTTACCCGTGATGATTATGGATTAGCCCTCACCCTGGGTGGGGGGGATGTGTCCCTGCTGGAACTGACATCAGCCTATGCAATTTTTGCAAACCAGGGAAGCAGAGCGGAACCATTCTCTATTACACGTATTGTTGACCATGAAGGGAATGTTGTCTATGAACATAAGTCGCAGACCGAGCAGGTTATCAACGCTGAACATGCCTACCTGATCACCGATATTCTGGCTGATAATACTGCACGCACACCGGCTTTTGGCTCCAATTCCATTCTGCAATTACCTTTTAAAGTTTCTGTGAAAACCGGAACGACCAATGATTTTCGTGATAATTGGACCCTGGGCTATACCTCTGATATTGCAGTGGGGGTGTGGATTGGTAATGCAGATTACACACCCATGCAGAACACCAGCGGTCTAACAGGTGCAGCCCCGATCTGGGCAGATGTCATGCAGTATGCCATTCAACGATACAAAGAGGGCATTCCTAGTATTACGGTACAGCCCTCTGGCATCACTACTGAAATTGTGTGTTCCCTTAGCGGCACCAAGCCATCTGAGAAGTGCCCCAGCGAAAAAAGTGAAATTTTCTCCAGTTCGCAACCCCCGCTTTCCAAAGAGAACGATCTATGGAAAAAAGTAAACCTGGATACCTGGACAAATAAAGAAGCGTCTATTTACTGTACAGAATTTAATGAAGAAAAATGGACTCTCAATGTGAATGATGAATGGGGACAGGAATGGATCACAGATACCAGCGCTGGAAAAGAATGGGCAGAGAATATTGGTTTTTCTGACCAGATTATCTTCTCACCTGATGAAAAATGCTCTGAAAACGATTCCCAACCGACCATTGAATTCGTTGGACTGAATAATGGCACGGTCGTAAAAGAAAATCCATTGAACATTAAGGTGATCATCGATGTTCCTTCCCATTTCAAGAACTTTAAATTACTGTACGGAGAAGGCAGTGATCCAAGCAAATGGAATATTTTGATCGAAGATGGAAAACGTACCTATTCGGATGCTGCTGTGATCTATACATTGGATCTGTATAAGATCGGCAGTTCCACCATTACCCTGCGGCTTTTTGTGGAAAATGACATGAACGGGTATGCGGAAAAGAAAGTCACACTTTCTCTCCTTCTTCCCACACTGACGCCAACACTTACTCCAACGTTAACTCCTACTCCCACCCTTACCGAGACTCCTATTCTTTTACTCACTGAAACCCCTACGCCCACGACGGGAGTTCCTCCAATCGAAACATCCACAGAAACACCTGCGTCAACTGAAACACCTGTGGAAACTCCCAGCCCTACTCCATAACAAATGTGATAATTTAACGAAACAAGTGACATGTGATAAAATTACATCCCGTGACCCTTTGTGGTGACGGGATTTCTTTAAAATAATGGTATTTGCCGATCTTTATCGGTTTATTATTTTGATTTTCAGGAGTAGAAGATGAAGGAAGCCAAAGCTATAGTAAACAACAAAGTTGGATTGCATGCACGCCCTGCCGCACTCTTTGTACAAACTGCATCCAAATTCCAAAGCGAAATTAATGTTTCGTGCCACGACCCTAAAGAAAATAAATTGCGCACTGCCAATGCCAAAAGCATCCTCGGAATATTAACCTTAGGTGTTTTTCAGGGAATTGAGATCACCATTAAAGCAGAAGGCGCAGATGAATGTGAAGCAGCAGAAGCTCTGGTTGATCTGGTAAAGAATAATTTTGGAGAAGAGGCATGAAAAAGCTGAACGGCGTTGCAGCTTCCCGCGGAATTTGCATCGGTCCAGCTTTTCAGTTTTTACGAATAGAATTAAACACAGAAAAAAAAGAGATCAATGATCCACAGGTAGAAATAGAACGGTTGAAAGCTGCTCTCATAACTGCCAAAGATCAAATTGATATCATTTATAAAAAAGCGCTCACCGAAGCCAGCGAAGCGGATGCTGAAATTTTCCAGGCTCACAAGATGATCCTGGATGATCCTGAGCTGATCTCCACAATAGAAAACCGCATACAGTGTGAAAAAATAAACTGTGAGTGTGCTGTTTCCGAAACAGCCAATCAATTTGCAGCAACCATGGCTGCCATGGAAGATGAATATTTTGCAGCCCGTGCAACGGATATCATGGATGTTGCCAACCGTGTTATACGGGTTCTTATGAATGTTGCTGATTCACCAACCGCTGGTTTGAAAGAACCTTCCATTATCCTGGCTGATGACCTGACCCCCTCTGATACCGTGCTGTTGGATAAAAGTAAAGTACTTGGGTTTTGTATCGCCCAGGGTTCCTCTACATCCCATACTGCTATTTTAGCGCGCGGTCTTGGTCTACCGGCTGTTGCTGGCGTAGGTGCAGATGTAATGAATGTTCTTTCAAATACATCCGTGGTAGTAGACGGAACCAATGGGGTGGTTATCATTGAACCGGATGAAACCACTGAAAAACAATACCGCCAGCGTATGGAAACCAGTAAGAATATTCAAACCGAAGCCTTGAAGTACGCACAGGAAAAAGCAAATACCAGGGATGGTATGGAAGTGGAAGTAGCTGCAAATATCGGCAATGTGGAAGATGCGAAATTTGCAGTTGAAAATGGCGCCGAAGGGGTTGGATTGCTGCGTACCGAGTTTCTATATTTGGAAAGAAATGCTCTGCCAACCGAAGAAGAACAATACCAGGCTTATAAAGCGATCATGGGTGTCTTTGGGATGCACCCCGTTGTGCTGCGCACACTGGATGTAGGTGGAGATAAGGAAATTCCATATTTACATCTGGAAAAGGAAATGAATCCGTTTCTGGGTGAACGCGCTCTGCGCCTGTGCTTGAATCGACCTGATATTTTTAAACCCCAACTGCGGGCGGCTTTACGGGCAGGTGTTGGGCATAATCTCAAGATCATGTTCCCCATGGTAGCCACGCTAACCTGCGTTCGGGCAGCCATGCTGGTTGTTAATGAATGTAAAGCCGAGTTGAGCAAAGAAAATATTCCCTTTGCAGATGATGCGGAAATTGGCATTATGGTTGAAATACCTTCTGCAGCGGTTATTGCTGACCAGTTGGCAAAAGAAGTGGATTTCTTCTCTATCGGTACCAATGACCTCAGCCAGTACGCCATGGCGGCAGATCGAACCAATCCGAAGGTAGCGGAGCTATCCAATGCATTCCAACCGGCTGTATTACGCTTGATTAAAATGGTCATTGATGCAGCCCATGCTGAACATAAATGGGTTGGCATGTGCGGGGAATTGGCTGGCGAACCTCTGGCTACTCCTATTCTTATTGGATTAGGATTGGATGAGTTCAGCATGAGCCCACCGTTTGTTCCATTGGTGAAACAGATCATCCGCAATTTAAATGCAGAAGAAATGATCAGTCTGGCAAAAGGCGCACTGCAACTGGAAACCCCAAAAGATGTTCAGAACTTTGTGAAAAAAGAAGTTCCTTTCATCACGGAAGTCATTTCATAAAAAAACTCTTTAAAAAATGGAAAGGGAACAGTTCATTTTGTTCCCTTTTTTTATAAAAATTTCAATTGAGCTGGTGGATCCCATAAAGGTGGATCCACATCAAGGATTTCCTGCCATGCCTGCAGCGTGATCTGCTCCTGTTCGGATATTTTACGGATGTGACGAAATTTCACCAGATGCCAATCCTCGCGTAATACCTCTTTTAGGTGGGGGTTCCGTTCCATCTTTAACTGGATCAAACGCGACCGGCTGGCGGGAAATACCAGCACTGGAATGACAGTATGATTACTGGAATTTTGATTTATGAATTCCGAAAAACTGGCGGTCGTTGAGATGAAGAATTGGTAAATGGGCTTTCCATCTGCATCAAACCAGCTTAATCCATCTCCAACCTGAACCGCTGCTCCCACTTTTCTACCGATCTGCCCGATCAATTCAGCGATCTCATCTTGCTCACGAATGCGTTTTTGTGGATCTTCATCCGCATCGCAGACATAGATCTTTGTGTTGAGATGGGTGCGGCTGGCGTATGATTCAAGACAGGCTTTGCAGTAATCTTTATCGGGTGTCAAGAAACCCTGAAATTCATTACATAACCTTTCGTATAGATCATGAAAATCGAGACTGCGATTCTGGTAGATCGCAGCCACGATCGCTTGTTCGATACGATCATCCAGTGTCTGCTCCTTTTTTTTCTGATCTACAACCATCCATTTGGTGGATGAAATACTGGTACCGGTATAAGATCGGTAGACTTTTTTATCCTCCAGTTCTGTTTGTAGATCGTTCAAGATCTTGTTGTAATAGTCTGAAATTTCTCCATCAGGTGAGGAAGACAAAACACCATGAATAGCTGGAGTTGTGCAGTATACGGAAAATAATTCATAAAATGCGGTTGGCTCTGCCCGCTGCGTGAGGTAGTGGATGAGCTGCTTGCGGGCGGGTTCAATTTTCTGATGCGTTTCTTCCTCATTCAATTTTTCTGAAAGCTGCCAGGTCATTTGGAGGATATTGGTAGTACCTTGAAAAGCGCAGCCTGCCAATTGAAAACCACCATCGCTGGCGCCCAACAGAACTGCCAATAAATAGGAAGGCGTGAAATCGGAACACATTCCAAAGACCTTGTCTTTATCTGTGATCTCATTTTTTATGGATGAAAAGGTTGTAGAAATTGCCTGTGCAAACCAATACCATCCATAGCGTTGCCGGGCAAGGGCTGAAAGCATTCCCTCGGCAGCTTTCTTCCCGAATAACCAGGCAGACCAAACTGCCGAGAAAACCCAAAAAGCCTGGTTGGGACGAGGAAAAATACAAAAGATAGGGAAACCCTCGGGATCAGTTTGCTTTGAAACGAACGCGGTGGTAGTTTTTCGTTCAAACAAACAAATACTGTGTGTTTGCTCAGGAATCACCGGGTACGATACCACCTCGCAGGATTTCTTATAATCCGTCCAAGTTCGAATAGCGTGTGAAATCGTCTGGTAGATATTTTTTTCAAAGAAAATACTGGGAACCGAAAGCTGCTGAGGGCGGAATTCGCGAGAAGGCCAATGCCAAAGGGATGTGGCTTGATCAAATACTTCCAGCAGCACAGCCGCGATCATCGATCGTTCTTCCATTGATACGATCAGTGTATCCAATGTATTGAACAAGATGACTACTATGTGCAGCGCGCGGGGAGTATAACAAGCCAGAGCGTACTCAATATTCTTCTTAATATCGATACCTTCTGCCATACACCGCTGCATGGCTCTTGCTCGATATACTGCAGGATTCCCAATTTGCTGCAGTTGAGTGAGGTCGCCTTCGTTAATCGGAAACGTACCACTTTCACCACAATGTGGGCAAAAATAAACAACTGAAGTTGGTTCTGCAGCCTCTTTCTTCCATATAAAACCTTCCGCGAAAATGGATTGTCCACAATTTCTGCAATCTGTCAGATATAAATTCCGAATATGGTTTTCCAGTTTCTCGCCATGCCATTCTTGATCTAAAAGAAGGTGAACAGCATTTTTAAATTCATTTTCGCTGTAGGTGTGTGCAAGCACTTCGATCATTAAACGCAAAATGGGATTCTTTTGTGCTTGAAATACTCGAAATCCGCTTTCGGCAGCTTCCAGCGCGTAGAGTGGGTTCGACCCCATTGGATCGAGGACATTCCCTGCGGGCTCAGAATTTTTCTGCAGCCAGGTGGAAATAACCCCTGCCTGATACGGGGGAAGATATCTTTTCAGAGGATAACGAACAAAAATATCACTGGATGGTATGAAGGGTATCTCTTGCATCGTTTTTGATATCCTCCTTTTTTTAGTATACAGGAAATTAAAAAAACCATTGTAGGTGTTTCTGGTGTTAAAATCATTCGTAGAAGGTAAAATAATGCAAAGAAAATTGGAAATTCCCGGAAAAAAGAAACCCTATCTTATGGCACACCGTGGAAACCGAACAGAATGTCCGGAAAATACTCTGGTTTCCTTTCGCCATGCATTTCAAGATGGCGCTGATATTTTAGAAACCGATCTGCATTTAAGTAAAGATGGGCAGTTTATCTGCATTCATGACGGCACCTTGGATCGAACCACCGATGGCAGTGGTAAGATCGCTGACCTGACCGTGGCTGAAATTAAGAGTGTATCTGCTTTCAATCATATGACAGGTTTTGAACAGGAACGCATTCCCTTGCTGGCGGAAACGGCAGCCATTCTCCCGCGGAATGTAGCCCTGGCACTGGAATTGAAGAGCGATTGCTTTCTTGAAGAGAAGATCTGCCAGCAATTAGTGGCAGAGTTAAAAAATGCCGGAATTCTGGATCGCACCATTGTCCTTTCATTTAGCGCTCCGCGTGTCTTTGCTGTACGTAAAGTGGAAAAAGATATGCCGGTGGGGTTGATCACGATGAAAAAGATCTTTCCACCTGCGGATGTTGATATGGTGGGTCCCTTTTTTCCGATCTTGTGGGCAAATCCCTGGTATATCCATGCGGCGCATCGGGCAGGGATACTGGTTTGTCCTCTGGATCCTGTACCTGAACCTCGCCTGGCAGGATATTTAAAGAGAGGCTGTGATGCCATTATTACGGATAATCCGGCAATCACCCGCAAAGCGATGGATACCCTGCTTGGCCAAGCGAAGCTTACATGAGCAGCAATGTTCAATAACCATTTGAGAGAAAAATCATCAATGAAATTAAAAATACTCGAACAGTATCCGCACATGACGATTGTGCATCACGTGGATGAAAAAAAACAAGTGTGGGGAACATCCCACCGCTGGATAGCTGTTCAGAATGATAAGGGATGGCTGCGCTTTGCACAGTTCCCTTTTCATGTGCCGCGAGACCTGTTTGGTTTTTCCCGCCCTACAGCCCGTGCCTTTCGGGCTGACAAATGCAATGTTTTTGTAAATCGATTGGGGAACGTACTGGGAATCCGTGCCGGTCAGGTGTATAAGGTCACACAAAAAAACGCGCCACAACCCTTGTTTAGAATAAATGGGGATTGCGTACTGCATGGTTCGATCAGCGAAGATGAAAATGGCAATATTTACTTTGGGGAGTATTTTATGAATCCTGCACGCACAACCGTGCGAATTTGGCGTGTGGTTCCCCAATTGGATGCTTGGGATATTGCGTATGAATTTCCAGCCAACAGTATCCGGCATGTGCATGGTGTTTATCGTGATCCGTACGACCCTGAAGCTTTTTGGATCACAGTGGGTGATTTTCGCGGAGAATGTTTTATCATGCGCACACTTGACGCATTCAAAACACTGGAACGTTTTGGAAATGGAGAGCAGATCTGGCGGGCAGTGAACCTCTTTTTCACGAAGGAATATGTTTGCTGGATCACCGATTCCAATTTGGAAGCAAATCATGCTTGCCGGATGGATCGTCGCACAGGAAAACTCGAGATCGGCATGGGCATCGCCAACTCAGGTTGGTACGGTACCACCTGTCTGGAAGGGCTGCATGTAGCTTTTACCACCGTTGAAAAAGGCCCTGGGATCACTTCTCAAAATAGCGAGGTGCTGGTAAGCCGGGATGCCTTCCACTGGGAATCTGTATTTTCCTTCAAAAAAGATTGCTATAAACCGGTTCAGCTTTTTAAATATGGAGTGATTAATTGCCCATCCGGAAGAATGAGCCAGCATGCTCTGTATATCAGTGGGGAAGGATTAGTAGGTCTGGATGGCAGAAGTATGCGCATAGATATTATGGAAACAGAGAAGAAATAGATATGGGACTTTTTCAAAAACTTCTGCTCTCCATTAGCAATTCTCTTTCAGAGAATTATCTTCAGCCGCGAAAAATCAATATTTTTATCCAGAAAGAAAGCTCTGCATTGTTCCGGCAAATTGAAGAAAAGAGCATGGAAGTCTTTTCTGATGCAGATAAAGAGAAAATCTTCCGCATCTGCAGGCGGTTGCCAAAATTAGAATTTGTTCTGCCTGTACCTGATCTTCAAGACAGTTTTCCAGCAAGCATCTCACCTGAAGAACTTACCGGTTGGCGTGAGAAACTCGAGGATGGATATGTGATCCACAAAAGTATCCTGAAATTTCAAAGCGCCGAAATGCTCTTTGGCATGCTTGAATCTCCTTCAACGGAATCTGTATTTCTTGCCGAGAATATGGAAAGACTACTGCGCCATGTAGAAGTGAAGCGTGAAAAAGCTCTTTGTCAATATTCCGAGCCGCTCTCTATTACTAAAAGTTGGGAAGAGCGCTGTACATTTGTTGTACTATTCTGTTGTTATGCCAATCAAAAAAAGGATTGGCGCTTTTTGAACGCTGCTCTCAAACTAACCGGATGGTTATGGAAGGATTTCCATCGACCTTTCTCTAATTTTTCAACCCTGGCTTTATTGAATGCTTTAATTGAACAGGAATTCACGCTGCGGGAGATGCAGTCATGTTAAGAGCGATATTGTTCTCACCTATTCACACCAGCCTCTATTCACGGTTGGTACTGCAAGGCCTGCTTCAGGAACCTCAGGTGCAGGTGGTTGGCATCGTAGTGCGTACTCCCTGGAATACTTCTCGCATTCGCTCAGAGCTGAAACGCGATGGAAGCCGCCTTGCACAAAAATTCATACGAAAATATTTATTGGGTGAAAAAGCCTTTGAAGGTGTAGAAGGAGAAAACCTGGCAGCTTCCGCACGCAGTGTTCAGCTTCCTAACGGAACTTTAAAAGATATGGCAAAGAATCAGCAGATACCTTATCTGGTCTGCCGTGACCTCAGTGGTGATCCTGGTGAGCGATTTGTGCGCCAACATGCGCCTGATCTGATCGTTTTTACAGGTGGGGGATTGGTCCGGCAGAATATTTTACAGATCCCCAAATACGGTGTGCTGAACTGCCATACGGGTGTGCTGCCAGCTTTCCGCGGGATGGATGTGGTGGAATGGACGGCAATGGAAGATGCCATCCAGAAAATTGGTTTCGGAGTAACCCTGCATTATATGGATAAAGGTGTCGATACCGGTTCGATCTTGCTTGTGCGTCGCATCCAGCCTGCTTCTCGCGACACATTTCTTACCATTCGCATGCGGCTGGAAGTGGAAATGGTGGCAGCCATGCTTGAAGGGGTACAGGAAATTGCTTCCGGCAGCCTCCAACCCAGTCCGCAGGTTGCGCAGGATGGCAGGCAATATTATGTCATGCATCCGCGTATAAAAGCCATTGCAGAGACACGGTTAAAAGATCAGCTTCAAGAATAATCGAGATCAGGTATTTGGTTTCCCAATTTTATAATTGTACAGTGGTTGCAAAGGTTCAAACTGCACAACGCCAAGGGACGCCGCTGGAATTAGAAGAGGTAAGGGTAATTTCAAACAAACATGCACGGCTTCTTGAAGCTTTGTTGCAGGGAATTCCACAGCCAGAGAGCAGTGCGGGACCCATTGACCGGGTTTGTAGAGCTCCCAGGGTTGATGTGCATCATCTTTTAAAGTCCAATGCAGTTGGGTGTGAATGTCCAGCAGTTCTTCCGAAGTTGTCGGACCAATAAAAACCACCGGGTTTGCTGAGTGAAAGATTCCCAAGAATGAAAAGTTGAGATCAAAACCACGAATTTTTCCAGCTAATCCTGATATCTTTGATTCGCAGGTTTGGCAGTCCAGATCCTCATAGATTGCCAGCGTCACGTGGGGCTGCAAATGATAAACCTGCATATAAGGCGCAATATTTTCTTGCGCCAATTCGTGAATAACCTGCAGGATGGGCTTCGATTTCTTAGGATCTAGATAAAGAACAACTGCGTAGGGCATGATTCGTTTTAGTGATAATCCAGTGTGCTGCCGCCGATGAATTCCCGGATAAGCGAGTCGCTTGGGACGATGGAATCATCTTCAATGGGTTCGACCTTTTGCAACAAAGAAAGGATGCGAAACGAGCGTTCATACGCATCCTCCCGTAGCGGATCGCCTTTAAATTTTGCCGGCCATTTTTCAAAGAAATGTAGCAATTTGGGTTGATAGATCGAAAGCTCGTACGGCATGGCACTGTTGATGATGATATCGGCATGATTGATGTTGGGGATGATGCTGCGCAGTTCACTGGTGCGAACGTAATGCCAGTGGGTCAGCGTGCTTTCTGGATCCAGAGCGCGAAACGCTGAATCGCGCAGCATGCGCCGCATTAACCGGATGTCGGTCCAACGAATGTACTTTCCATCTTCATCTTTCATTTGCAGAAGAGGTTCGAGGAAAAGTTTGAATTTCCGATTTTCATCGACTCCCTGGGTCAATGCGGGATACAATCCATGTAAGCTGTCGATCAAGATCACCTCATTTGCATTCAATTTCATCGGGGTGTGGTTCAGTTGGCGTTTGCCGGTTTTGAAATCATAGTAGGGAATTCGTACTTCTTTCCCGTCTATTAGATCGACCAGATGTCTGCTGATTAGCTCGAGATCCAACGCCTGAGGAGTTTCGTAATCATAATCTCCAAATTCATCCTTGGGATGATCTTCAAGATCAAAGAAATAATGATCCACATTCAATGTGACCAGTTTTATATTATTCTGCTGCAAGATGTTTCCAAGTTTGATAGTGGTAGTGGTCTTGCCGGAAGAAGAAGGTCCGGTGATCAGCGCGATCTTTACCAGATCCCGACGTTCAAGGATCATACGAGCTGCGATCTTGATGTCTTCCTCGTAGAAAATTTCTGAATCACGAATGATATCGTGCATCTCGCCATTTCTTATACGTTGATTGTAGCGTTCAAGGGTATGCAGATCATGAGAAGATGCCCAGTCAAGCACCTGCCAGATCTTTGCCCAGGGGATATTCTGTGAAGGTTGAATGGTTTGTTCTTTTCTGCCTGAGCGCATTCGTGTTCGCTCATCCCGATAAAGGATAAATGCTTTAGCTACTTTAGAATGACTATTTTCAATGAGAATCTTTTCCACTGCATCCTGCACATCCTCAACAGTTGGATAGTCGATTGAAGAAAAATTTTGCTCAAGATATTCGATCACTTGCAGGGTGAGTTTTTCTGAGGTTTCTTTATCACGCCCTCCAACAGCAACCGCAGCCCGATATATGGCATTGCTGATGCGTTGTGGTGTAAAGGGAACAACCGTTCCGTTTCTTTTGGTGACGAATTCAATTTTACTCATTTGGTCCTCTTTTAGAATGAGCCCATTGGCATAAAATGAGGGTGAATCTATATCCTTTTTTTCTATACATTTATTGTATAAGAAAAATCCACAAATTTATTTAAAAAATGGCTTGTTCTTCTTTAGAAACGGATCGGATCTGTGAAAAATTCGCTTTCAATGTACTGCCAGGTTTCATTGGGTTGTGCATAGAAGAATGGTTTAAATAAGTCCATGCGGTTCCTGATCACTTCAGCCATACGGTTTGCCACACGGCGTATAGCAAAATGCGCATTCGGCGCTGTGCGCAGAGTTGTAAAATGGATGGCGGTGCGCAGGTTAAAACTAGCCAACACTCTGCGATTGTATGCGTTGGGGATGACGTATGAAGCGGCAGAAGGCAGCGTAGCTGCGATCTTTAAATACGTCTTTTTCGCAATATCCATTGCTTCGATAAAATCCAATTCCAATCCGGATTCACTGATCAATTTTGGTATCGCATAGCCGTGATAAGGGGAGAGGGGTTGGACGGTTTGAGTCATCATGCGATGGCGTTTGAATTCAAAATAAGCACCCTGATCCATGAGCAGATCAAAAATGAAATTGCTGTATTCCAATTCTCTGAGTGGCGTGTCATGTGCATCCAGTTTTCCGAATAGAACATCCAATAGTATCTGCTTTTTCTCATCTGAAGAATTCTGTAAATTCTTTTCAATTTCTTTGAAACCAACCTGCCCATAACGCAGCATTAATGCGGAGAGGATATGCGTTTCAAATTGTTCATCAAAATCAACCAGAGTGCACCAGTTTTCATCTTTTGCATGCGGTGGCAGGGCCGTGTTCAGTTGGGTCGTCCTCTCTTCCGCCTGTTTCAGGTAAGCAACCTCATCCACATATTTGATGAGGATTGGTAAATGGCTGATGGCAACTTGTTTGATCTCGTGACCAACCTGCCGAACTTCTGCGAGCGGGTGGGAGAGCATTTTTCGCAGTGCATGCTCCAAAGAGCGCGCATTGATAGTGATTCCAACATTGGCTGTCGCAGCTGCCGGAAGATAATACCGGCAGACATCCATGCAGCGAGTATGGATGTCTTTTTCTGAAAGAACATTCCTATCAGCCGAATATTTATTTTGAATTGTGGCTTGTAGGACGGGTAAAGCTTTTGCATATTTCTGAAAGAGCGTGCGGACTGTGTCACAGTACACATCCTCCAGCATAGAGCCTTTGATCTCATCAGGAATGAAGAAGCAATCTGCACCCCATACTTGATAGCGTGAAGATTTCTCGGTATATGCAGCCAGGCGGTTTGATTCAAGACACTCCACAGCCAGTCTTGATATATTTTCTACAGCAATATGCAGCACAGCATGCTCAGCAACCGACGCGTGCCCATACCCTACCACCCAGCGCTCATGGAATTGAGCACTTTTTTCATCGGATAATTCTTGTGCAATTTGGTCGAAAGATTGGGGAGAGCGAGAGGTTTTGGCAAAAGTAACAGCGATCGTTTCAGGATTGAGTTTCTTGTTTTCGAGAAGATAAACGCGCCGTTTTTCATTCATTATTGATGATTTCCCTGGTTGTCTGGATATCTTTTTTAATCTGCGCAGTTAGCGCTTGTACATTTTCGTATTGTATCTCATCTCGCAATCGGCGTACAAATTCCAATACGACAGTTTTCCCATAAATATCCTGGTCCCAGTCCAAGATCGATGCTTCCACAGTTTTTGTGTCGGGTATCTCATAAAATGTGGGGCGAAAACCAATACTGGCTGCTGCGGGGCGAATTTCATCACCAATATGGACACGTGCAGCATAAATACCAATGGGTGGAAGCAGTTTTTGAGATTCATAGGCAATGTTCGCAGTTGGAATACCGATTCTTTTCCCTCTGCCATCACCATGGATAACTTCACCCATCAACGAATACCAGCGATTTAATAATGGATAGATTTCTGCGACCTTACCCTCTGAAACATAAGTGCGGATTAGACTTGAAGAAACGGGAGAAGCATGAAAATCAACAGGTTTTTGAACATGAACTTGAAAGCCATATTTCTCGCTGAATTCTTTTAGTTTTTCTCCATTCCCTTCGCGGTTTGCACCGAAGTGGAAATCATATCCAATATACACGGCATCAAAAAGCACCTGTTTCTGCAAATTTACAATGAAAGATTCTGCGCTCGATTGTGCTAATTCATGATCGAAAGGCAGAATGACGGTTTGATCAATACCCAACTGTTGAAGCAGGGTAACTTTTTCAGAATTGGTGGTAAGGTAATAAGGGGTCTTGATCTTTTTAAAAAAAACAGCCGGATTTGGGGAAAAAGTGACAAGAGCAGCTTTTTGCCCATGGCTGTGTGCCTCAACGACCAGGCGCTGAATGATCGTTTGATGACCCGCATGCAGGCCATCAAACGACCCAATTGTAATTCGCGAAGATGATGAATGGTTTTTGTTGAGCACGTCTATGAGAAGAATACTTTTTTAGGTTGATATTCTCCACTTTCTTCATCAAATTGCATTAATGCAACCAGTTCGCCTTGTTCTGTGATGGCTCTGGCCATATCGCCTATCTTTTCTTCTCTGCGAACGCGATGTCCATGTTGAACCAGTTCGACTTCCTCGGAAGTGAGATGGATGGTAGGCCATTCTCCCAATGCATCTGCAGCGGGAATCAGATATTTATACCAGGTTCCATCTTGAAAAGCTTCGGTTAATTTACGCAAAGGAATGGCATCATTGAGCGTGAATTTTCCGCTTTTTGTGCGCCGCAGACCTGCCAGCATCGCTCCACACCCAAGCTTTTCACCAAGGTCATTGGCAAGCGAACGCACATACGTTCCTGAGGAACAATGCACATCCACCAAGGCTTGTGGAGGATCCCATTCAAGAAGTTCAAGACCATGAACCTGGATGATGCGTGGTTCCAATTCAACTTCTTCCCCCTTTCTGGCTAATTCATATGCTTTATGACCATTCACCTTTACTGCTGAATAAGGTGGTGGAACCTGTGAAATTTCACCGATGAATCCTTTAAGCGCTTCTTCGAATTGCTCAGCGGTAATATCCACCGGGGCTGTTCCAGTGATGGCGCCTTCTTCATCGAATGTATCTGTTTTCTTTCCAAGCTGGATAACCGCATGATACCTTTTATCTTCAGCTGATACATACTCACTCAAACGCACAGCAGGACCTAATAAAACAACAAGTACACCCGAGGCTCGCGGATCGAGCGTTCCCGTGTGTCCGGCACGTTTAATCTTGGTCCCATTCCGAATGATTTGCACTACATCATGAGAAGTCATTCCAATCGGTTTATCGACTACCAAGACTCCTGATACAGTGTTATTGAGTTGAGTTCTTCTATCATCCATTCATTCACTCCTGATTATCATATTTCAATAAATAAGATTTTGTTACCTCTAAGACTTTTTGCTGAGTTTCCTGCAATGATAGTTCGATTTCAGCTCCGGCAGCAGCTGGGTGACCACCCCCACCAAAATGAGATGCGAGATTAGCCACATTAACGGTTGAACGAGAACGCCAGCTGACTTTAACTGATTTTTCGCTTTGTTGATTGAATAATATTGATATATCTGCTTCTTGGATACTGCTAAGAAAATTCGTGAGATCGGCATCATCTCGACCTGTGAATCCGGCTTTTTTACGATCTTCACAGGTAATAACAGTATAAATGATTTTCCCTTCTTTTTGAAGTTTGTTCAATGCAAATCCCCATAATGAGCTTGCCTCCCAGGTCATATCTGTTAATGAACGCTGGTACATATCAGTGAGATGAGCACCCTTCTCGATTAATCGTGCTGCGGTGTGCAGTGTATGGGCAGTTGTGTTCTGAGTACGAAAACCAATGGTATCGGTGATAATGCCCATCAGAAGTGCATTCGCGGCTGCAGGTGAAATTTGAATTTTCCATTCGGTGAGAAGATCGGTGACAATTTCGGCTGTTGCGGCCGCTTCTGCATTTACATAATTCAGATCGCCAAAATTGGTGTTGGTGGCGTGGTGATCGATATTGATATCGATCTTTTTCCCTGAATAATCCTTCGGCGTGCGGTTTTGTTCTGCACAATCCAGCGTGATAATGATTCCATTCTCTAATGGTTTCTTCTTTTCTTCTTTTTCTTTTAGAAAACGAAAACGAGCCGGAAGTGTTTCTTCAAAGGCAATTTGAACCGTTTTTCCATAGCCACGTAGAGCTTCTCCAAAACCGATAACGGATCCAACAGCATCACCATCAGGGCGGATATGAGTAACCAGCGTGACCATCTCTGCCGCATCGATCCTTTGCCTGATACTCTGGCTAATCGATGGATTCTTGTTCATTCTTTGGCTCTTTCTTTTCCCTTTCAGCATGGATGGAATCGATCAGTTTCTCTATTCGTTCAGCACGTTCAGGTGTTGGATCCCAAAAGAAACGTAATTCGGGGAAGGTGCGTAATTGAATTTGGCTTGCCAATTGTTTACGTAAAAAACCTCTGGCATGGTGCAAACCAGCCAGCACTTCTTGTTCGCGTTCTTTTCCTTCCAGAGCAGAAACGAATACATTTGCAAAAGAAAGTTCACGGTCAACATGAATATCAGTGATAAAGATCCCTTCCAAGCGCGGATCATGGATAACACCGCGGACAAGCATTTCAGAAAGGTCTTGCTGCATGCGGTCGGCAATCCTTTTTAATCTCGTTATTGATGGCATTTGTATCCCTTATATTTCTTAGATTACCGGTTTATCTTCGAAGGTAAAACAGACCAGTATGTCTCCCTCGGCAAAATCGTTAAATCCTTTCACTCGAATTCCACATTCATAACCTTCGCGCACATCACGCACATTTTCTTTTTCTCGTCTTAACGAGGCGATTTCACCACTTGCGAGTTCTTCACCATTGCGGATCACGCGCATGTTTGCGTTGCGGCGGATTATTCCCTCAATTACTTTACAGCCTGCTATTTTACCAACTTTTGAAAAAGAAAACACAGTTAAAACTTGTGCTTTTCCAAGAATTACTTCCTGTTTTTCAGGTTCGAGCATTCCTTTCAGCGCTTTTTCAATATCTTCTGTAAGCCGGTAGATAATATCGTACATGCGGATGGAAATGCCTTCCGTTTCGGCCAAACGATGCGCCGATGTGTCTGCTTCTACGTTGAAACCGACGATGATGGCATTGGATGCCGAAGCGAGCATGATATCACTTTCGCTGATATTACCGGTTTCTGCATGCAGAATATTGATTTTTATTTCTTTTTGATCAATTTCATTAAGCGTCGAAATAATGGGAGCCAGGGATCCTTGAACATCTGCTTTAATGATCAGACGTAATTCTCGTACTTCACCCGCTTGAAAACGGTTGAAAAGATCCTCGAGACTGACTTGCTTTTTATTTTGTTTTGCTTCATCAAGTTTGCTTTTACGTTCTGCAACGATCAGACGAGCATCTTTATCAGTAGGCGCTACCTGGAAAATATCTCCAGCTTGTGGAACTTCGTTTAAGCCCAAAATCTGGATCGGTGTTGATGGCCCGGCTTCTTCGATTTTTTCACCAAGAAAATTATACATGGCTTTAATATTACCGTGCGCCAGGCCGACTACAATTGAATCACCCTGATGGAGCGTTCCATTTTGTACCAGCAGGGTGGCGATCACACCGCGTGCTTTATCAACTTTGGCTTCGATTACAGTGCCGGTCACTTTTCCTTTAGGATTTGCAAGGATCTTACTGGAATCAGCAACCATGGAAATAGCTTCAAGCAGATCATCAAGACCTTTCTTCGTTTTTGCTGAAACAGGCACGACCATGGTATCCCCTTCCCAATCATCCGAAAGGAGACCTGCATCTGCCAGTTGTTTTTTAACCATATCCGGATTTGCATCTTCGCGATCGATCTTGTTTAAAGCCACGATGATCGGAACTCGCGCCGCTTTTGCATGTGCAATAGCTTCTTTGGTTTGTGGCATGACACCATCATTGGCTGCGACCACCAGAATGACGATATCTGCACCCTGCGCTCCACGTGCACGCATGGCTGTGAAAGCGGCATGCCCGGGTGTATCCAGAAAAGTGATCTTTTGATCTTTATGGATGATCTGATAAGCACCGATATGCTGGGTGATCCCGCCTGATTCTCCACCCGCTACGTTGGTATGACGAATAGCATCTAATAAAGTAGTTTTTCCATGATCAACATGACCCAGGATGGTGATAACCGGGGGACGTTTTTCTAGATTCGCGGCATCTTCATTTTCGATGAGTTTTCGCCAAAGAGGGACCTCTCCCAATGCTTCTTCTTCTATTTCTGGTATTTCCAGCGTTGTGTCAATGCCCAATTCGGCGCACACAACAGAGGCAGTATCAAAATCGATGATTTGATTGATATTTGCCATCACACCATTGGTCATTAAAATCTTGATGATCTGAATTGGACTTGAGCCAGTTTTTTCTCCCAGATCTCTTATCGTAATACTTGTGGGTAATTCCACAGTCTTTTTACCATTTTCGCTCATATTAACCTCCGTTGATGCTGCTCCCCTGAATTAGCATTATTCTTTGATATTCCTGTGAGCGAGGGTATCTAATAAGGAAGACTGTGTTTAATCCTGCAATTTTGGAGTATTCTCCTGCAGGTTCATAACATAAGCTTCCAGATATTTTCTATCCTGCTCACTAAAATCAGTTCTTAATGCTTTTGATAGGCTGCCCTTTAAGGCTCGCTCCCAACAGTCTTTTTGAAGATGGATATATGCTCCACGCCCATTCAATTTTCCTGTTGGATCCACCAGAATCCCTTCGGACGTGCGTACGATACGGACCAGTTCTTTTTTTGATTGAACCTCTCGACATCCAACGCAGGTCCGTTGTGGAATATGTTTTTTGGGCAGCTTTTGCTTTTTCACCACCGTTCTCTTTTTCTAGCTTTCGTCTTCCAGACCCCAATCGCTATCACCGCGTTTGTGTTTCTTTTTAACGAGGGTCAAATCTCGGTCGGGATCATACTCGATTTCTTGGAATTTTCTTTTCTTTTTCTTCTTATCGTCTTTATCAGTTGAATCTTCTTGTTCTTCATCTTCAAAAGACTTGCCATTGATTTTTTGTGTTTCAATTTTGAACATCTCTTCAAAAGAAAGTTCGTTATCTTTGGGTTTCTCTGTTTCAGATTCTGCAGTTTTCTCAGGTTCTGCTTCTCCCATTTCAGAAACGGATTCAGGGATTTCAACTACTACCTCTGCTCCTGCCGTTTCTGTTTCAATTTGCTCAACTGCAGGTTCGACAATTTCTTCTGTAATTTCTGCCTCAATGGGTGCAGGTTCCGGTTCGGCGGGAATAAATTGAGAAAGATCCTCCACAACTTCCTCGATCTTTTTCAATGTCTTGGGTCCAATACCGGGTAAACCTAAAATGGAATCAGGATTAGTCTTATATTCCAGAGCCAGATCACCTAAATTCTGAATACCACTTTCACCCAGAATAGTGAGAACGCTTTGTGGAAGGATATCCTCATTCAACGTTACATTGAACGCGGGTTTTGGAATAGTTTGCAGGGCTTCTTGAACGACCTTCTCGCGCGCTGCGATGATCTCTTGTCTCTCTGCGTAAAGGCCTCTTTCCATCAGATCAACAAATTTTGCCAGCGTATCATAATCTTCCATGTTCAAGATACGACCTTCGGTCTTGCGAGCCATGATCTCTTCGGCTTTTGCTGCTTCATTCTGGAAAAGTTCAGCTTTTTCAGCAAATCTCTCTTCATTTTGCAGTGCGAACAGCCAATCTGAAACTGCTTCAGAGAGGCTCTTGATATCAATTCTCCATCCTGTTAACCGGGCAGCCAAACGCGCGTTTTGTCCATCGCGACCAATAGCAAGAGAAAGCTGATCTTCAGGAACAACAACCAGGGCTGTTTTTGCTTCGCTGCTGGTTTCGTTGAGATAAACACCATTCACACGTGCCGGGCTGAGTGCTTTGGCAATGTAAATACGCGGATCTTTGTTCCATTCGATAACGTCGATTTTTTCATCATGGAGTTCACGCACAATGGCTTGAATGCGAACCCCACGCTGCCCTACACATGCACCAACCGGATCAATGCCTTGCTGGGTGGCAGAAACTGCCACTTTGGCGCGCTGACCAGGTTCGCGTGCGATGGAGCGTATTTCAACGATTCCGTGGAAGATCTCAGGAACTTCATTTTCTAGAAGTCTACGCAAAAAATCGCGGTGTGTTCTGGAGAGGATGATCTGTGGGCCACGCGGTGAGTCCTTCACTTCGGCAACCAGAGCGCGCACGCGATCATGGATGCGGAAACGTTCAAAGGAGATCATCTCTTTACGCGGCATGGTGCCTTCGGCTTTCATTTCCAATCCGATGGTCAATCCATGTGAACCGGTAGCCTGAACAACACCGCTGATGATCTCACCGATTTGCTTTGCGTAATAATCCAACTGCATCTGTCTTTCAGCTTCGCGTATCTTTTGTTGAATGACCTGTCGGGCAGTTTGGGCAGCTACACGCCCAAAATTCTCGGGTGTGCTTTCAACGAGTACCATATCACCAAGATTTGCATTTGCATCATATTCTCGAGCAACATCAAGAACAACTTCAGTCCGGTCATCTTGCACGCTTTGTACTACTTCTTTTTCTGCGAAAATTCGGAATTCACCTTTATCAAGATCAATTTTCGCGACAACCTGTTGAGCTGTGGATGCGTTTAAAGATTTGCGATAAGCCGAAACCATCGCAGATTCAAGCGCATGATAGATGACTTCTTTTGGAAGCCCCTTCTCTTCGAGCACTTCATTGAAGGCCAGAATGATTTCATTCTTCATGACTTTTACTCTCCACTTTGATTACTCTAATAATACGAAGAAAAGTGGGGGTTGCCCACTTTCCGGTATTTACAACGATGCTGGAACTAACAAAACAAATTCTATCATGTTTTTTTCGGGGGAGCAAGTTTTTATTTTTTGTTTTTCTCCTTTATTGTCATCCACTGGCTTGATTTATAATGTAGAGAAAAGCGAGGGAAAACATGGAAAAATATTTATGGTGGCGCGATGGTGTGATCTATCAAATTTACCCTCGTTCTTTTATGGATTTAAATGCAGATGAGATAGGGGATCTTCCTGGAATTATTAGCAAGTTAGATTATTTACAGGATCTGGGAATTGATGCGATCTGGCTGTCNNCCTATTAGTCCTTCTCCTGATATAGATTTTGGATATGATGTCAGCGATTATCGAGGAATCGATCCAAAGTTTGGGAGCATGCAAGATTTTGATAAACTGCTTACCCAAGCGCATAAAAGAAAGATTCGAATTATTTTAGATCTGGTTCTCAATCACACTTCTGATCAGCATCCGTGGTTTCAAGAAGCGCGAAAATCCAGAGATAATCCATTCAGAGATTTTTACATCTGGAAAGATCCAAAAGAAGATGGATCTGTACCCAACAACTGGCGCTCAATTGTTCGTGGATCTGTTTGGGAGTTGGATGCTCACACCGGCCAGTATTATCTTCACCATTATTTCAAAGAACAACCTGATCTTAATTGGCGCAATCCGTTAGTTCGAAAAGAAATGCTGGATGTTTTCCGCTTTTGGCTGGAAAAAGATGTTGATGGTTTTCGGTTGGATGTCTTTTCTGCATATTTCAAAGATGCAAAATTCAGGGATAATCCCCAGAAGCTGTTTGGTATACGGTCGTTCGATCGTCTTGAGCATATTTATGATACCGACCAGCCTGAAATGATCCCTTTGTTGCAAGATATCCGTACCTTGTTAGATGGTTACTCTGACCGTTATGTAGTTGGTGAAACTTACCTGCCAACCTATGAAAAAGCTGCTCGTTACAGTGGGGACGATCGGCTGCACGCTGCATTTTCGTTTGAATTCCTTGAATGTAAATGGAAAGCGAACAATTTCCTTAAGGTTATTAAAAAATGGGAGAAAACAACTGAGGGAAAATGCTGGCCAAATTATGTTTTGAATAATCATGATGTCATTCGTTCCGCCACACGCTATGGGCATGCAGAAAACGATGAACGCTTGAAAGTAGCAGCAGCCATGCTCCTAACCGTTCGAGGTACTCCATTCCTTTATTATGGAGAAGAAATCGGAATGCGTGATGGAAAATTCAAGAAGAACGAAGTTCTTGATCCGGCCGGACTTTTATATTGGCCGCTCTACAAAGGTCGAGATGGCTGCCGTACTCCTATGCAATGGGATGCCTCTACAAATGGCGGCTTCAGCACCACAAAGCCCTGGCTTCCGGTTAATCTTGATTTTATACAGCGTAATGTGGAAAAGCAGAATAAAGATGATCAATCGCTCCTTTCATTCTATAAAAAATTATTGAAATTGCGGAAAGAGCATGTCACACTCATGCAAGGTGATTTCGAAATGGCAACGAAATATCCAGCAAACACGCTTGTTTATTTTCGCTGCGTGGCTGAAGAACAGATCATGATCGCATTGAATTTTGATGATAGGCAAAAACAAATCGACATGGATTGTCTATATGCCCGGGATTGTGAACTGCTGCTTTCGAGTTGTCCAAGAGTTGAAAAGACTGTAGCTGCTAGTAAGTATCTGTTGCGTGGCAATGAAGCAGCGATATTCTTATTAAAGAAATTATAGTGAAATGGTTATTTTGCTAAAATTTTTAGTGGATTCATCACTTTGCATTGACCCTCTAACTCGATATACTGACCAAAAATAGATAGCAGGATCTTATGAATAAAATTGAAATTGAAAAAGAGCGCTGGGAAGAAAAAACGTTCAAACCGGTGATCGGAAAATTCCCGGAACGTCAGGAGAACTTTGAATCACCCTCTGGAATACCGATTCCCCCGATCGCTACTCCAGGATACGAGGAGTATCTGGAGAAACTGGGTTTTCCGGGTGAATATCCCTTTACGCGCGGTGTTCAACCTTCCATGTATCGCGGTAAATTCTGGACGATGCGCCAGTATGCCGGGTATGCTACTGCTCAGGAATCGAATGAGCGCTATCGCTATTTATTGGAGCAGGGGCAGACCGGGCTTTCGGTGGCATTTGACCTGCCTACCCAAATTGGGTATGACAGTGATGAATCCATTGCTGCCGGGGAAGTTGGGAAAGTAGGGGTCGCAATTTCCTCTCTGGAAGATATGGAATTGCTGTTCCAGAATATTCCATTGGATAAAGTCTCAACCAGTATGACCATTAATGCACCGGCAGCCGTACTGCTGGCGATGTATGTGGCGGTAGGAAAAAAACAGGGTGTGGAACCTGAAAAGCTGCGCGGTACGATCCAAAATGATATTCTCAAAGAATATGTAGCCCGTGGAACGTATATTTTCCCTCCCAAGCCATCCATGCGGCTTATTACCGATACCTTCCAATACTGCCAGCAAAACATTCCACGCTGGAATACGATCAGTATTTCCGGATATCATATCCGCGAAGCTGGTTCAACGGCAGTACAGGAGGTTGCGTTCACGCTGGCTAATGCCATCGCTTATGTAGAAACTGCCATCAAAGCCGGCTTGCAGGTGGATGATTTTGCGCCACAGCTTTCCTTTTTCTTTGCCTGTCACAATGATTTCTTGGAAGAAATAGCCAAGTTTCGCGCTGCTCGCCGCTTATGGGCGGTCGTTATGAAAGAACGTTTTGCATCGCAATCGGCAAACAGCATGCGTTTGCGTTTTCATACTCAAACCGGCGGATCCACCCTTACTGCTCAACAACCAGAGAACAATATTGTGCGGACCACCCTTCAAGCACTGGCTGCTGTTCTGGGTGGAACTCAATCTCTGCATACCAATTCTATGGATGAAGCGCTGTGGCTGCCGACCGAAAAATCGGTGCGCATTGCATTGCGCACGCAGCAGATCATTGCCCATGAATCAGGTGTTGCAGATTCTGTCGACCCATTGGCTGGTTCTTATTTGGTTGAGTATCTGACCGATGAGATCGAATCACGTGCCCGTCACTATATTGATCACATTGATGGAATGGGCGGCGCGTTAGCTGCTATTGAGAATGGTTTCATCCAACGAGAAATTCAAGATTCAGCATATGCCTATCAAAAGGGTATTGAAGGGCATCACCAGGTCTTGGTAGGTGTCAATGATTACCAGATTGATGAAACGGTTGAAATCGAATCTCTTAAAGTGAATCCTGCAGTTGAGCAGGGTCAAATTGAACGTTTAACAAAATATAAAGAAAAACGGGATTCTGGTCAGGTTTATGAACTGCTGCAAACTCTGGAAAACACTGCCAGGTCTGATGAAAACCTGCTTCCGTTAATGGTTCACTGCGTGGAACAAAAAGTAACACTGGGAGAAATCTGCGGTGTGCTGCGCAAGGTATGGGGTGAATATCAACCCCCGGTATGGGCTTGATTGTTATAAAAAAGGGAAAGCAATGAAAATAAAAAAGATCAATCATGTGGCCGTGGCAGTGGAAGATATTACGCAAGCTGCTGAATTTTGGGAATCGGTATTGGGGTTGAAATTAGATCATATTGAAGATGTTGAAAGCCAGCATGCAAAGGTAGCCTTCTTCCCTTGTGGAGATAGTGAAGTGGAATTGGTGGAACCTACCGATACGGAAAGTGGCACAGCTCGCTTCATTCAAACCCGTGGGCCAGGTATCCACCATCTCTGTTTGGAAGTAGATGATCTTGATAAAGCTCTGGAAGAATTGAAAACCAAAGATATCCGTTTGATTAATGAAACAGCGCTTGTTTTAGAGGGGCGTAAAATGGCTTTTATTCATCCAAAAAGCAGTGGGGGCGTATTAATAGAGCTATACCAGCTTGTTTGAAACAAAAGAGGGTTCGATTTTTTTATCGAACCCTCTTTTTGTGTTAATTGACAGTGATCATCCGTTCGTCATCTTCTTTGGCAACTTGAATACCTCGTTCAACATCTACTTTCGTTAGAACGATCATTCCCAGAATGAAGAAAATGATAAGGGAAACAATGCTTAAGCGGCTCTCACCCATTAAGGTGGAAACCAGACCAAAGAGGAAAGGTCCGGCGATGGATGAGAATTTCTCGAAAACGCTGAAGAAACCATAAAACTCCGCAGTTTTACTCTTTGGCATCATACGCCCGATCAAGGAACGGCTGAGCGCTTGGCTGCCGCCTTGAACCATGGCAACTGCAAATCCGAGTGCCCAAAAATGCCACGCAGTACTCAAGAAATAACCGCCAATGGCGATGCAAGTGTAGATCGCCAGGCTGATGTAAATTGATTTTTTTGCCCCGATCTTCTTTGCCAATGCGCCGAATGCGATCGCAAAGGGAGCTGCTACAAACTGCACCATCAAAAGAGTTCCGATGAGTGTGGTCTGTCCGAGACCAATTTCAGCGCCGTAGATGGTTGACATGGTGATGATCGTACCAATACCGTTGGCATATAAGAAGAAAGCAACCAAGAATGTGAAAAGGTCACGGTAATTCTTGATCTCCTTGAAAGTCTTGCCAAGCCTTTGGAAACTAACTTTAATAGGATTCATTCCCTCTTCGCTTTTTTGAATGCGGCGGGGAGGTTCAGAAATGTGGCGGAACAAAGGCAGAGAAAATACAAACCACCAGATGGCAACGCTCAAGAAAGATAAACGTGACATGAGGGTCGGATCAATACCGGGAAATAATTTTTCGCCGAACATGATCATAACCACGTTGATAGCGAGCAGCAATCCACCACCGATATAGCCCATAGCAAACCCTCTCGATGAAACCTGGTCGATTTCATCCGGTGGCGCAACATGGGGCAGCAGTGCATCGTAGAAAACGAGAGATCCTGAAAACCCCATGTTTCCAAAGATATATAGAATGGATGCCAGCAGCCAATCTCCGGTCATTACAAAATAGAGCAATGCAGTGGCAGTGACGCCCAATCCCATGAAGACCGCCAGGAATTTCTTTTTATTTCCCTTAAAGTCAGCTATCGATCCAAGAATTGGGCCTAGAATTGCAACCAGCAGCGCCGCAAAGGATGTGGTGAATCCCCAACGTGCGGTGGCAATGTTCGGTGCCAGAGTTGAACCAGCTACTGAGGAATAATATACTGGCAGAACAGCCGCCATAATAGTTGTGGCAAAAGCTGAATTGCCCCAATCGTACATGGTCCATGCCCAAATCGCTTTTTTCTTCGTCTTGTCTTCCATCC
>DHHD01000033.1:0-5735 GCA_002403105.1 Anaerolineaceae bacterium UBA4781
GATCTAAAAAATTGCTTGACCAATATTTCTTAAATTGATACAATATCTGTTTGCCATAAATATGGCTTCATAATGTATTTAAATTGTTCAACCAGCAGGAGAGATACATGGGTCTTGAAATGCCTGAAAAGAATTATTCGCGGATTCTAAAAGTTCTTGATTTACCTAATTTAATCCAAGTTCAAAAAGAATCGTTTGACAATTTGCTAAGTGAAGGTCTCATTGATCTCTTTGATGAGATCTCACCGATCGAATCATACAACGGGGGAGTGAAATTATATTTCCCTGGAAAATCAGATATCAGCAAAGAGTGGGGGTTAAAATATTGGTTTGAAGATCCCAAGAATTCGATCGAAGAATGTGTCGAAAAAGATCTAACTTTTTCAAGCCCGCTGTACGTTAAAGTGCTTTTAGCAGGTTCTGAAATTACCGAACCCATGGTCGAAGATATCTATCTGGGGGAATTCCCCATGATGACGGATAATGGAACTTTCATCATCAATGGCACGGAAAGAGTGGTGGTATCTCAACTAATCCGATCACCCGGTGTTTACTTTGATGCCCCCATCAACCGTGCGACAGGCAAAAGATTGGCTACTGCAAAATTGATCCCAGATCGCGGCGCATGGATGGAATTTGAAACACGAAAAAATGATTACATCATTTTAAAATTTAACCGCAAGCGCACAGTACCGATCACCATCTTCTTGCGTGCACTGGCTGCAGTGGATGATGGACTAGAGAATTCACCTTTGAAATACGGTACGGATGAAGAATTAATTTCTTTATTCAACGATATTGATACCGATCAAGATCGCCTTTTCATCCCAACCACATTTCATCAAGAACCGGAATGGGATCTTTCAGGGAACAAGACTATCTCTGAATTAGCTCTTCTGGAGTTTTTCAAAAGAATGCGACCTGGGGATCCGGCAACCATTGATAATGCGAAGGAATTCCTGGAAGAACAGCTTTTTGATCAACGTCATTATGATCTCGAAGCTGTCGGTCGATACAAACTCAATCAGAAACTAGATATTAAGAACTATGTATCAGTGAATCACCGCACCATCACCAAATGGGATATTGTTTATTTGGTGCGTCGCATGATAAAGATCAATAATGAGATCGAAGATAAAGATGATATTGACCATCTTGGGAACCGCCGTGTCAAAACTGTTGGTGAATTAATTCAAAATAAACTGCGCATTGGTATGCGCCGGATGGAACGAGTAATTAAAGAAAGAATGTCCATTCGGGAACAGGACAAGGTTGATCCAAAGAACCTGATCAATATTCGTCCATTAGTGGCAGCACTGCGGGAATTCTTTGGTTCAAGCCAGCTTTCACAGTTTATGGATCAAACGAATCCTCTGGCTGAATTACGCCATAAACGAACGCTTTCTGCGTTAGGGCCAGGTGGTTTACGCCGTGAACGCGCTGGATTCGATGTGCGTGATGTTCACCATTCCCACTATGGAAGAATTTGCCCTATTGAAACTCCTGAAGGTCCAAATATTGGTTTGATCGGCCGTTTGGCTTCTTACGCTACTGTAAACAAATATGGTTTTATCGAAACTCCTTACCGCAAAGTGCTCTCTGAATTAGCTATTGATGATCCTCGTTTGTTGGGCAAGGAAGTTACCGATTCCATTCGAAATCCAAAGAACGAGGAAATCCTTATCCGTAAAGGCACGAGAATTAAAGAAGAACACTTGAGGGACTTGAAGAAAATTAAGAAGGAAGTGGAGAAAATTCCTGTTCTTAGTTTTGTTTCAGATGAAATTGAATACCTGCCAGCGGATGTGGAAGATAAATTCATTATTGCGCAAGCGAACACGAGATTAAATGAATACAACGAATTTTTGATGGAACGTATCTCCTGTCGCTATCATTCTGATTTTATCTTCTCAAATCCTGAAAAGATCCAATTCATGGATGTCGCGCCAAATCAGATCGTTGGCATCAGCGCTGCTTTAATCCCATTCCTTGAGCACGATGATGCGAACCGTGCTTTAATGGGATCCAACATGCAGGCTCAAGCTGTTCCATTATTAAAACCTGATCTACCTCGTGTTTCTACAAATATGGAAATATACGCAGCGAAAGATTCCGGGCAGGTATTGATCGCAGAAGAAGACGGGGATGTAGTTTCAGTAACAGGAAAGAAAGTTGTAATTCGTTCCGATAAAGGAACTCATGAATACTTACTAAAAAAATATCAGCGCTCGAACCAGAGCACCTGCATCGATCAAAGACCGCTTGTGATAAAGGGTCAACGTGTGAAAAAAGGTGAAATTCTGGCAGATTCTTCTTCTACTGTTGAAGGAGAACTGGCACTGGGGCAGAATGCAGTTGTTGCATTTGTCTCATGGGAGGGTGGAAACTATGAGGATGCCATTCTGATATCAGAAAGAATGGTGCAACAAGATAAATTCACATCCATCCATATCGAGAAATATGAACTTGAGGCAAGAGACACCAAATTAGGTCCTGAAGAGATAACCCGTGATATCCCTAATGTGGGGGATGATGCAATCAGAGACCTGGATGAAAATGGTATCGTGCGAATTGGCGCTGAAGTAGGCCCTGGCGATATCCTGGTAGGGAAGATCACACCCAAAGGTGAAAAAGAGCTAACCCCAGAAGAACGTCTGTTGCGTGCCATATTTGGAGAAAAATCACGCGATGTACGCGATACTTCATTAAGAATGCCACATGGCGAGCGTGGAAAAGTAGTGGAAGTAAAGATCTTCACGCGCAAAGAGAATAGTGATCTACCAGCGGGTGTTGATAAGATGGTGCGCGTATCTGTTGCACAATTAAGAAAACTTACTGCTGGCGACAAGATGGCAGGACGGCATGGAAATAAAGGTGTTGTTTCTAAAGTCGTACCCGTTGAAGATATGCCTTTCCTTGAAAATGGGCAACCGGTCGATATCATCTTGAATCCCCTGGGAGTTCCAGGGCGTATGAACATCGGTCAGGTACTGGAAACGCATCTGGGGTGGGCAGCATTGAAATTAGGATTCCGTGCGCTAACCCCTGTATTTGATGGTGCGGATGAATTTGAAATTGAAGCCGAACTGGCGCGTGCGTGGCTAATGGATGTAGCGTGGAACGAGATCGGCGAGCGAGCCTGGAATTGGGTGAAGGAACAGGAATATTCAGCCGAAATGTTGCAAGATGGCGATGAAGTTCGACTTCTTTATCTTGAAAGTTGGTTGGCGAAGAAAGATATCGATATTTATCAATTAAAAACCGATCCCATCAATGCACGAAAAATCACCTTAACTGAATGGCTGCGTGAGAAAGGTTACAATCCTGAATCCATTTTAGCGTTTGAGGATAATATTATTGGCAAGCAACGAGATGAAGTAAAAGATAATCTTGCGACCAATATATGCTTGCGCGTGTGGCTGGAAAAGAACGGGAAAAATACCGAAAAGATCACAGATGATTCCATTCGAATTGCTGCTCAAAAGTTCATGGAAGAAACCCAAATTCCATTGCCTATTCTTGGCAAGCAAATACTGCGTGATGGAAACACAGGTACCCCCTATGATCAGCCAGTGACAGTCGGTGTGATGACAATTATGAAACTGCATCACCTTGTTGAAGACAAGGTGCATGCTCGTTCCACCGGACCTTACAGTCTTGTTACCCAACAGCCTTTGGGTGGTAAGGCACAATTCGGTGGTCAGCGGTTTGGTGAAATGGAAGTATGGGCGCTAGAAGCCTATGGCGCTGCATATACACTGCAAGAAATGCTGACAATTAAATCAGATGATGTTCAAGGAAGAGTTTCTTCCTATGAAGCAATCGTAAAGGGCGAGCCGATCGAAGAGCCCAGTTTACCCGCCGGCTTCAGGGTCTTAGTGAAAGAGTTGCAGAGCCTGGGATTAGCGGTTGAAGCAGAGTTGGATTCTGGCGACGTCATTAAATTTGGAAAGGACGAAGAAAAGATAAAACCACCCAAATTGCCGACCGGCCTGCTGGGGCTGGGAGAAAAATTTGAAGATATTTTATAAGTGTCGCATTGACGCTAAAAAAACGGTGTGATATACTCGCACATTGGTTTTATCAAGATTGTAAAATTATCGGAGGCTATAAAAAGTGCCAACAATTAATCAACTGATTCGAAAAGGTCGACAACAGAAAAAAACCAAGAGTAAAGCTCCGGCTTTGCTCTATACGATGAACCACATCAAACAACGAAGAACTCGTCAGGGTGTAGGTTCTCCGCAGAAACGTGGCGTTTGCACTGTGGTTCGTACGATGACTCCTAAGAAACCTAATTCAGCGCTGCGAAAGATCGCACGTGTTCGTCTGACAAATGGTCTAGAAGTCACTGCTTATATTCCTGGTGAAGGTCATCAACTTCAGGAACACTCCGTGGTGATGGTTCGTGGTGGCCGTGTAAAAGACTTACCTGGTGTGCGTTACCACGTTGTACGTGGGGCACTGGATACAACCGGTGTAGCAGTCAGGAACCAAGGTCGCTCAAAATACGGTACTAAAAAAGCAAAATAAGCTTTAATCATAACTCGTGGAGATAGTTGAATGCGAAGAACAAAACCAGAAAAAAGAAAAATTGAACCTGATGTGCGCTATAACAGCCGTAATGTCCAGGTTCTTATCAACAATATTTTAAAAAAAGGTAAGAAAAGCACTGCTTCGAGTATTGTATATGATGCATTAACCATTATTCAAGAAACAACCAAAAAAGAACCGGTTGAAGTATTGGATGCGGCTTTTAGAAATGTAGGACCTACGATGGAAGTACGCCCACGTCGTGTGGGTGGTGCGACGTATCAAGTTCCGATGGAAGTAGAACCGGAAAGAAAACTTACGTTAGCTATTCGATGGATTTTGGATGCATCCAGCGCCCGCAGTGGAAAGAGCTACGCTGAGAAATTGGCCGGAGAAGTAATGGATGCAGCTAATGAACAAGGTTCAGCAATCCGAAAACGCGAAGAAACACACAAAATGGCGGAGGCAAACCGGGCATTTTCACACTTCCGGGTTTAATCCTTTTTTCATTAATATTTAGAACGTTAACAGGAAAACAATATGGCGCGAGAATATCCTTTAGAAAAACTACGAAACATTGGGGTTATTGCGCATATTGACGCAGGTAAAACCACAACCACTGAGCGAATTCTTTTTTATACGGGAAAAACGTACAGAATTGGCTCAGTGGATGACGGTACTACTGTTACCGATTGGATGGAACAGGAACGAGAGCGGGGGATCACGATCGTTTCCGCTGCTATTACAACCAGCTGGCGGGATTATCAAATCAATTTAATTGACACACCAGGGCACATTGACTTCACAGCCGAAGTACAACGTTCTTTACGCGTACTGGATGGTGGAGTGGTTGTCTTTGATGGAGTACAAGGTGTCGAACCCCAGAGTGAAACGGTTTGGCGACAAGCAGATCGCTATAATGTGCCACGTATCTGTTTTATCAATAAATTAGATCGTATCGGAGCTGATCTGGAATATTCTATCCAGACCATTAAAGATCGTTTGGGAGCAAATCCGATCCAGATGCAAATTGCGATCGGGAAAGAAGCTGAATTTAAAGGCGCCGTGAATCTTCTTGAGATGAAGGCGATCGTTTGGAATGATGATCTCGGTTCAAACCCTGAAATTCAAGAAATTCCTGAAGCATTAAGAAAATTTGCCGAAGAGAAACGGGCAGAGCTTGTTGAAAGAGTAGCTGAATT
>DHHD01000033.1:5754-7271 GCA_002403105.1 Anaerolineaceae bacterium UBA4781
AACGAAGCGGCCCCTGTTTTTTGTGGATCTTCTTTAAAAAATAAAGGTGTGCAACCCCTGCTGGATGCCATTATTGATTATCTGCCTTCACCTTTGGATGTTCCTGCTGTTAAAGGTAGCGATCCGAAAAGCGGTGAGGAAATCATTCGAACAGCAAGTGATGAAGAACCAATGAGCGCACTGATATTCAAGATCGTATCTGATCCATATGCCGGTCGCATGGCGTATTTCAGGGTGTATTCAGGAACGATCAAACAGGGATTAATGGCATACAATCCGACCAACGAAAAAAAGGAAAGAATCGGACGTTTGATCAGAGTGTATGCAGACCACCGGGAAGATGTGGAAGAGATGCATGCCGGTGATATTGGAGCAGTGCTTGGGTTTAAAAGCATCGTAACCGGCGATACCATCTGTGAAGCACATCGCCCTATTGTGTTGGAGAGAATTTCATTCCCCGAACCGGTGATTTCTGTGGCGATCGAACCCAAAACGACAGCCGATAATGAAAAAATGGATAGAGCCTTACAACGATTGGCAGAAGAAGACCCAACTTTCAGAGTGCATGAAGATGAAAACACAGGACAAACCATCATTGAAGGTATGGGAGAGCTTCACCTGGAGATCATTGTTGACCGCATGTTCCGTGAATTCAATGTGCAAGCAAACGTTGGGAAACCAAGAGTCTCGTATCGTGAAACGATCACCAAAGAGTTACCCAAAGTGGATTACAAATATGTAAAACAGACCGGCGGTCATGGTCAGTATGGACACGTGGTGTTTTCATTCAAACCATTACCGCAAGGAAGCGGAGTTGTGTTCGTGAATGAGATCAAAAGCGGGGCAGTTCCACGAGAATATTTTAATGCGGTTGAAAAAGGCGTGCATGAAGCAGCGGAATCAGGTGTGTTAGCTGGTTATACAATGACAGATCTTCAAGTTACGTTTTTTGATGGATCCTATCATGAAGTAGATTCATCGGAAATGGCTTTTAAAATGGCAGCTATTTTTGCTTTCCGGGAAGGTGTTGAAAAAGCCCATCCAGTCTTGCTTGAACCTATTATGCGAGTGGAAGTAAATATCCCGGAAGAATATCTAGGTGATGTTTTGGGTCAATTGAATTCTCGTAGAGCTGAAATATCTGGTATTGAAATGAGGCATGGAAATGCACAAGTTGTGAAAGCATTTGTACCTCTTTCAGAAATGTCAGGGTATGCGACAGAACTACGTTCTGTTACACAGGGCCGCGGTGTGTTCTCGATGGAATACGATCATTACACACCTTTACCTGAAAGTAAAGCAAGCGAAGTCTTGCATTAAGTAAAAAAAAGATGCTATTCTAAACAAGGAGAAGAAAATGGCAAAAGAGGTATATGATCGAACGAAGCCCCATTTCAACGTAGGGACGATGGGACACATTGACCATGGGAAGACAACCCTGACGGCTGCGATCACCAAGTACTGCAGCTTACTGGGATTTGCCGACTTCATGGCATTTGACAAGATTGACAATGCTC
>DHHD01000080.1:0-7291 GCA_002403105.1 Anaerolineaceae bacterium UBA4781
AGCAGCACCACTGGTCGGTTAATGTCAGCCATGAAAGATTTACGCATGCTAAATCAGGATCCAATCAACAAAACATATTCCATCGGTTCACGCGTACTGACCTGGGCTGGAATTTATACTGCCACTTCTGACTTGCGAGCTGTAGCTCTGCCGGTGATGGTCAATTTGTTGGAACGAACCCGCGAGACGATCAGCCTGTATGTTTTGGAAGGTAAAGAAAGAGTTTGTATTGAACGTCTTGAAAGCCCTGAACCAGTGCGTATAACAGCCAGAGTTGGGCGACGTATCCCACTCTATGCAGGTTCAGCGGGTAAATGTATGCTGGCTTTTATGCCTGAAGCAAAATGCGAAGAGATACTCAACCAGATCGTGATGACACCACTCACTCAGGCTACTATCCGTGATAAAGATACGCTCCGCAATGATCTTGTGAATATTCGCAAAGAAGGTTGTGCAGTCAGTTATGGCGAATGGATCTTAGAAGCATCAGGGGTGGCTGCTCCGATTTTCAATGAATTCAGCACCCTGGTTGCTTCTCTAACCATTTCTGGTCCCGGACAGCGTTTTACCGAAGAAAAGATACAAAGCTATAAGGAGCTGGTCAAAGAGAAAGCGCGTGAGATTTCCATAAAAATGGGTTATTCACCTCGTTAAAGGTTGATCGGAGTACGATAGCAATGGAGCTTGCAAGGAAATTAGAAGGAAAGATCAGGGAGGTGTATGATCAGGTGCGTTATATGCTGGCGGTTTCTGGTGAAATTGTGCTAAGCCAGGTATCTCTCCAGCAGTTTTTCAGTGGAAACCGCGGGGTCGATTTATTACTAAGTGATATTTCATTTGTTGATCCATTCGATGGATTACATTATCGTGGTTTCCCTATTGATCAGGTATTAACTAAACTCCCTAAACCAAAGGGGTGCGAATTTCCATATGCGGGTGGTTTGTATGCTTTTTTATTAACCGGGGAATTTCCAACACTGGAAGATGCCTTGGAAGTTGAGGATACCTGGAAAGAAAAAGCTGTTATTCCAGATTATGTAATTGAAATATTAAAAACCATGCCCTCCACTACACATCCCATGACCATGTTCTCGCAAGCCATTCTGGCACTGCAGGGGCAATCAAAATTTGCGCAAAACTATTCCAATGGGTTGCGCAAGGAAGATCAATGGAAAGTAACTCTGGAAGATAGTCTTGAATTAACTGCCAAAGCACCCGCACTGGCAGCTGCGATCTATAACATCAAGTATGGGAATGGAAAAATCCGAGAAATTGATACAAATCTCGATTGGAGCGCAAACTTTGCTCATCTCATTCTCAAAGAATGGGATTTGCAGTATCAGGATTTATGCCGGCTGTTCTTTTTAGTGCATGCAGACCAGGGTGTAGGGAACGTTTCAGCACATGCAGCTTGTCTGGTGAATTCTGCTCTCTCCGATGTGTATTATTCCTGCTCAGCAGCCATGAATGGTTTGGCTGGTCCGTTGCATGGTAGAGCCAATCAAGATTGTCTTGAATGGTTATTGAAAATTTTACATGGATTCAATGGAACATTACCCTCAAAGGATGAGCTGGAAAAATTTGTTTGGAATACTCTGGAACAAGGGAAGGTGATTCCCGGTTATGGGCATGCGGTATTGCGTTGCACCGATCCGCGTTTCATTGCCCAATATGAGTTTGGAAAAAAATATCTGGCAGATGATGATCTATTCCAATTAGTGGATATGGTATATCAGATCGTGCCACCCATTTTGAAAAAACAGGGTAAAGCCAAAGGTATCTGGCCAAATGTGGATGCTATCAGTGGAACCTTGCAGTATCACTGTGGCGTGAAACAGTTCGATTTCTATACTGTCCTTTTCGGGGTGGGCAGAATGCTTGGCATTACCGCTAATCTGATTTGGAATCGTGCTTTGTTGCTGCCGCTCGAACGTCCTCAATCGATCACGCTCGAGATGGTCAAGAGTCGTTTGCATGATACCAGCGATTTTTCAGGGATGAATCCTGATTTTCATTATTAATACTCTACAAAAAAGAGATCATTGGAAAGTCCTCCTGTGGGTATAATCACAAGCATAGGTGATCATGCAGGTACATTGCGAGCTCTGTGGTAAGAATGAGGAGTATGCTTTTTCCAGATGGCGCTGCGATTGTGGCGGAGCCTGGGTATTGTATCCATCTCAGCCACTTTCTGCTGATGTAATAAATAGAGAAATCAAGTCTATCTGGCGCTATGATGCTTTTTTCCCCCAAGAAATAAAGAAAATACAGGGCTCACTGGGCGCAGGTTTCACACCGCTTCTGCACTCCACGATTCATAACAGAGACGTTCAACTAAAACTCGATTATCTTATGCCAACCGGTTCGTTTAAAGACCGTGGAGTTGAATTAATGATGAATACTCTGGCTGCGGGGGATGTGAAACAGGTTGTAGAAGATTCATCTGGAAATGCTGGCGCATCAGTGGCAGCCTATGCTGCACGCTTGGGTATGAAAGCAACCATTTTTACTCCTGCCCATGCTTCACCTGTGAAACTCTCTCAAATCGCAACGTACGGGGCTGATATCCGTACTATCCCTGGGGCACGCAGTAATGCCAATCAGGCAGCGTTGGAAGCGGTGAATGCAGGAGCTATTTATGCTTCTCATGCCTATAGCCCTGTATATTTACTGGGTCAGCAAACCGCGGCCTGGGAAGTCTGGGAACAGAATAATTATCAAATTCCTGATTGGGTGATTGTACCGGTGGGTCAGGGGGGAAACCTTCTAGGATACTATGAAGGATTTCAAGCCTTGCAGAAAGCAGGTCTCGGAGAAAAAATCCCACGCCTGATCGCTGTACAACCAGAGCGATTAGCACCTGTCTGTGATGCATTTGAACAAAGATGGAAGGAATGGCCGGGATTATCTGCTCCAGAAAAAGGGAGCATTGCGGAAGGACTGGCGATTACAAATCCTGTACGTTGGGAACATGTAGTCCACGCAATAAAAGAAAGTGATGGCATTTGTGTGAAAGTAGCCGAAGAAGAAATTCTTCCAGCTCAACGATTGCTCGCAGAATTAGGTTTTTTTGTGGAACCAACCAGTGCAGTAGTGATCGCAGTTTTTGGGAAAATATTAAAAATAATTGAAAGGAATGAATCGGTCATCATCTCACTGACGGGAAATGGATTAAAATCGTCTCCAATAACCTTGCAGTGAATGAATGCGGTCTAGATCATATCCATGAAATCCATTTTTTTTACTCGCGGTGTTCCACCTCGTGAAAGTATTCCTGTAAACGCACTTGCTGAATGCGCAAGAGCTGTCATCATTGATGAAGGTATTGATATTTTGCAATATGCTCCTGCTGCCGGATATTCACCATTACGAGAGCTAATTGCACAGAAAAAGAATGCATCCATGGACCGGATCATTTTAGGGCAGGGTTCATTGCAGATTCTGGATATTCTGCTGCATTGTCTGCTGCATTCCGGAGATACTGTTGCTGTTGAACAACCGACTTATGACCGTGTTTTAACACTGATGCGTAGAGCCGGATTACGAATTTGTCCTATGAATCTTGGGCGGGATGGACTGGATCTGGACAATTTAGAAAATAAGTTGGGAAACGGTGAGCAAATACGCCTGATCTATACGATTCCCGATTTTCAAAATCCAAGTGGAATGGTTATGACATTGGAAAAACGGAAGCGATTGATTGATTTGGCATCCCGTTTCAATTTCTATATTGTAGAAGATTCTCCCTATAGGGATTTACGTTATGAAGGGGAGGCTTTTCCTTCTTTATTTGACCTGGTTCCTGATACGACCATCCAGCTCTCGTCCTTTAGTAAGTTGATTTGCCCCGGCTTGCGGGTGGGGTATGCTGTATTACCTCAAAACTTGACTAAAACGGTAACGCATTATGCAGAAGATACTTATATCAATCCCAGTTATCTGAATCATGCTATTGTTTATCGATTCCTTCAAAACGGGTTGATGGAAGACCATTTGGTGTTTTTGAAAAACCTCTATGGTATGCGATTAAAAAGCATGCTTTCTGCATTGGATAAGAATATGCCAGATCGATGCACCTGGACGCATCCACAGGGAGGTTTTTTTGTCGGTCTTTGGTTGGCTTCGAATGATGGACCTGCTTTGCTGGAGCGTGCCGAAACCCAAGGATTACGATTGTCGGATGGTCGCGGATTCTTTGTTCATGCTGGAGAGAATTTTATTCGCCTTCCTTTCTGTGCACTTAATGAAGAAGAGATTCAAGAAGGAATTAAGAAACTGGCGCAAATAATTCACCCTTGATGGTTTCACGGATCATAAAAAACCGTTGCTTTTCCTCTGACAATAAGAAACTCATAAAAGATATCCCGATCATAAAAGTTGGGATATCTTTATTATTAAAGGTTAGAAGTGCAGTGAGGGCAGCGGGATGCCTGAATAGGGATTTCTGTACAGCAATGCGGACAGAGTTTTGTGGTTGGTTCGGCAGGGGCTGGTTTTGTTTTGGATAAACGATTGACCTGGCGGATGACCAGGAATATTGTAAAAGCAATGATGAGAAATTCAACGACATTATTTAAGAAGACTCCATAATTGATGGTTACTGCCCCCGCGTTTTGTGCTTCTTGCAAGGTTTTATAGGTATCACCACTTAACGTGGCAAATAGATTACTAAAATCCACATTTCCAAGTAACAACCCGATGGGGGGCATAATAATGTCATTAACCAGGGAACTGATGATCTTGCCAAATGCAGTTCCCAGTATCACACCTACTGCCAGGTCGATCACATTACCGCGTTGGATGAATTCTTTGAATTCTATAATCATTACTGTAACCTTTCTTTTTATTTATTATAGATTGTTGTATCCATAATCTGTGGTGAAAATGAATATTGGAAGGTTGAATTCTTCATAAAATTGTTTGTGAATAGTGAAATCTGCTGTAAACTATTTAGAAATGATAGAACAGTTTGAATTATTCCGCCGGATAGTTAAAAACGGTTCCATTTATAATTACATTATCATAAATTTTTTTGAAGAATTAATGAGATGAATGATACAGTATATGCAGTAGCTCGTTTCGCAGTTAGTCTATATCCATTTTTGTATGCTCTAGCGATTGCAGTTGGATCAATTTTTGCTATTAGTGGCTTCACGGATATTGTTTTTGATATTTATTTCATTCTCCGATCAGTACGGCGCTTTTTCTTATCTCGCAATTGGCCAAAACTTGATCTTGAACGGCTTGAAGCCAGGGAACAGCAAAAGATCGCTGTGATCGTTGCTTGCTGGCATGAAGAAGCGGTCATAGCAAAAACGTTAAAAAATGCGTGCGAATCGATCCATTATCGCAACTTTGATATTTTTGTTGGTACCTATCCCAATGATCCTGATACACAGCGTGAAGTCGATAAGGTGAATCGCGAATTTCCACAGGTCCATAAGGTTGTAACTGCTGATAATGGACCAACAAATAAGGCATCCAACCTGAACCAGGTCTTCGAAGCGATCCAAGATTATGAACGTAAAACGGGACTGCAATATGAGATCATCATCATGCACGATTCCGAAGATGTTATTCATCCATACGAATTGCTGGTCTCAAATTATTTAATCCCACGGATGGATATTGTGCAGGTCCCTGTTTTCCCTATGGCATTACCGCTGCGCCATTCCACTCATTGGACTTATGCAGATGAATTTGCTGAAAACCATACCAAGCTGCTTTTGGTGCGTGAAATGACCGGTGGTTTTGTGCCTTCAGCGGGTGTGGGTACATCATTTACAAAACGTGCTTTTGAGCTTTTTGCATTGGAAAACGAAAAGAAGATATTCACCCCTGGCTCATTAACAGAAGATTACGAACTTGGATTGCGCATGAATTTGCGTGGCTATAAAGCAGCTTTTGTGCTAGTCCATCTTCCCCCGGAAGATTCTGATAAAAAGAACAAGCGAAACGCTACCGACTGGGTTGCCACCCGAGCGGTTTTCCCCCTGGAATTTAAACGTGCAGTGCGGCAAAAAACACGTTGGAACATTGGCATTATCCTGCAAAGCTGGCAAAAGATCGGTTGGACTGGAAATGCAAAAATTCGTTGGAACCTGCTTCAAGATCGTAAGGCTCTGTTCACCACCCCGGCCAGCTTTTTAGGGTATTTCGTTTTTCTCTACTTTATCCTGTATCAGATATTAAGAGTATATTTTGCCCAATACATGCCACCTTTGATTGTTAAAGGAACATTTCTTTGGTATTTAACCCTTATTTCGACTTTCTTTATGATCTGGCGATCGGTCAGCCGTGCGTACGCTGTCAATAAGATCTATGGCATCTGGCCGGCAATTACATCCATTCCCCGTTCTATTTGGGGCAACATCATTAACTTTTTCGCCATCATACGAGCTATCCGCATCTATATCACCACCCGTTTGCGCAAACAAAGCATGCAATGGGATAAAACCGATCATGAATTTCCATCAGAAGTAATTGAAGAAGAACGTGCTTTAAAACAGGATTTTGCAAAGTTGATAGATAAGCAGCAGCAAAAAAAGACAATTAATGAGGAAGCTCTGATTCGCGATTTTACTCAGATAATGGAAAAAGGGTCAATAAAAGAAAGAGTAACTGCAATTCAAAGAGTAGACCGGTCAACGGGTTCCATACTTTTTCCCTATCTGGTGAAATATTTTGATGATCCGGCCTGGCAGGTGCGGGGAGAATTCTGCCGGACTTGCAGTTTTTTACGCTATGCTCAAGCGGTGCCATATCTTCGTAAATTATCCCGTGATGCCGATTGGACGGTCAGAAGTAATGCTGTCAGAGCCTTGGGAAAACTTGGAGAATTGGGTGAAAGGGAATTGTTGGATATTCTGAAGGGTGAAGATAGCTATGCCAGCGAAGCTGCGCAGATCATTCTAGAGCATCAAGCATTCTTTAAACAAAATGTGCAGCGATTGCTCTCAAATGATAAAGCTGAGATCAAACGCGGATTGAATTTCTTGGAAGACCTGAGAAACTACGGAAAGTCAAAACTGGCTGAACAACTTTTAGATTCCTATTCAAAAGGTCATGAAAAGGAAATTCGCATTTTTCTGGGAGAAAAATTTGTCATGTAACATACGACATCGGAAACGCTGAGAACGACCCAAATTCGCCATTCACTACTATTTTCCCATATGATCTAATTGTTAAAGATTAATTTCATTGAAAAAAAGTGAAAGCTCGTGACAACTGGGGCAAAGAATTTGTTGCCAAACCATAGACAGATTAATCGATAACATTGAGATACTTCTGT
>DHHD01000080.1:7343-10897 GCA_002403105.1 Anaerolineaceae bacterium UBA4781
ATGATAACCGCTGTTGAAAAAGAAATTTTCCCCTTGATCATGTTTTATTTTCAAAAGAATCAAAGGGCAAAAAAGGAGATCAATTTCTTTATTCCATTTTATTGTAATGACTACAAACAGAGCATGAATCGCTTAAATCCGAATCGAATGGATGGGTTGCATTATCTCGAAAGAATTTCGTGTCATAAAGAAAAAGGCATCCGCAGTTCTTCTGGTTATTCCTGTGTGGAAATTTCTTATGTCAATAAAACCAAACCAACTCTCGTAAAATTCTCCAGGGTGAAAGACGAAGCATACCAGTCTATTCTGAAAGAATGGGAAAGAATAGTTGCTGATACAACGATAAAACAGTTAGCCAGTGCTCGTTTTTACAAGGCGATGCATGATGGGTGTCGAACAGGGGGTTTCTTGGAAATCATCCCTTTTGTGGAAGAATTCCGATCTGATCTGGCTCTTATTGATCCTTGTATTGAAGGTCTCCACGGTGAACAGAATTGGGTGACGGATGTGGAGGATATGATCTCAACGAACATTGAAGCGAAATATTACGATGGCTTCGTCGATCGAAAGGAGCATAAATATACCGATAAGCTCCTTGTCACAAAGACTCAGAAGATCATCAATATCGATATAGATTTCAATTCTATTATTGAACAATTAGGCAGTAAAGGTATCCAGCTTCAGACTATTCAGTGTCCTCAGTGTGGGCATGCCTGTGATGTTCCTTCCAGTGGTTCACTCTTCAAATGTCCGGCTTGCGGCTCGATCATAAAAGCAACGGATATGATCGAAAAATTTAAGAGTTTACTCTCTTAGAGGATGCAACGGATCAATTATTTTTTATTGATTTCCAATGGTTGAATATTTTTAGTGAACTGAGGCTTGATTATTACCAATTTCTCACGATATTAATTTCTTATAGCTTTTTAAACAATTCATTCCTGATTAATTTCAAAAAAAGTTCTACGATTTGAGGATCGAATTGGATATCTTTTTGAGTTTCTATGTAATCCAGAGACTTCTTCACATTCCATGCTTTTCGATAAGGTCTATCAGATGTCAGGGCATCCCATACGTCAACTACTGAGAATATTCTGGCCGAAAGTGGTATTTCCAATCCCTTTAAATGTCTGGGGTATCCGCTTCCATTCCACCACTCATGGTGGCAATACGGAATATCAAGAGCTTGCCGTAGATGTGAAATAGGGTTGAGTAAATTGAATGCGAAAACAGGATGTTTGCGCATAATGACCCATTCGTCTTCTGTAAGAGGGCCTGGTTTTAATAATATTGAATCAGGTATCCCCATTTTCCCTATATCATGCAGTAATGCACCTCTGCGAATATGGATCAGGTCTTTATCGGCGATACCCAGAAGTTGGGCCATCCGAACAGTCATTTCAACGACTCTCTGCGTATGCCCTTCGGTTTCTTGATCACGCAGGTCAAGCGCACGCGTCCAACCTTCCAAGGTTGTGTCGTATGCCAGAGAGAGTTCAATATTTGAGCGCTGTAGATTTTCTAACAGCGTTGTGTTGTCGATGGCAATAGCAGCCTGACCTGCTAAAGTTTCAAGAAAATAAATCCAATCTTGATCCGGGGTTAGAAGTTTTCTATTGAAAATATCCAATACACCTTTCACCTGACCTTTGGCAATAAGGGGAACGCTGTAGAAACTAAGAAAACCTTCTTCTTGAAGGAGAGGAAGGTAAGCCATGCTCTCATCAGATTCAAATAAATTCAAAGCTTGGACAAGATGTCTTTCCATAGTTGCCTGACCAGAGATCCCTTCTCCAAGGCGCAAGCGATACGATTCAATTGTTCGAGTTCTAAATCCTCTACCGGCTGAAAAGTTCAATAATTGTGTTTGTTGATTTAATAACAAAACAGCAGCAGCATCTATATTCAATTTTTCAACTACCTGATCAAGTAGAATATTTAGTGTAACTCGCAAATCGAGACTTGAATTGATAACCAGATCAATATCATGTAGCGCGGAAAGTCTTTCTAGTTGCTTTTGAGTCTGTTCCAGTAATCTGGCGTTTTCCATGGTTATTGCGATCTGCGAACCTAATGATTCCATAAGATGTAAATCGTTATCATCAAAGATATTGGGATCAAAAGCTTGTACGGATATTGCACCAATGGTCTTTTCGTGAACGATGAGTGGAATGCCTAACCAGGAACGGCTTGGTTTTTCTCCTTGAATTGGTGTTGAAAAAATTTTCTCAGTTGCCAGATCATGAATTAAGAGAGGCTTTTGTTTTTCTATCACCCATCCAAATAGACTGTTGGATTCAATTTGAAATGATGCACCTCCCCACTCATTGAGTTTCTTGTCATTTTCAATTGCTGAAACGATCACATATTCATTATTCGGTTTAACATTTTTAACAATGACAAACGTATCCAAGGGTAATATTTTTTTTACTTTTTCATAGATAGTGGAAAATAGTTTTTCCGAATCCAGAACACTCGAGGTGGCAACTGCAGTTTCATATAATAGACTGATCTCTTTAGCCTGTTGTTGGGTGGATTCAAAGAGTCTTATTTTATCTATAGCAATTGAAAGGGTATCTGCAAAAGTAGTAAGAAGACGTTCGTCTTCATCTGTAAAAGCGTTTAATTCTTCACTTTCTGCATTAATAATCCCAATGGTAGTTTGATGAAGTTTGATCGGAACTGCCAGTTCTGATTTTGTCCTGGAGTCAAAGTTAAAATATTTTTCATCGTTTTGAACATCTCTGCTGCAATATAATTCACCTGTCTGAAAAACGTATCCCAGAATTCCTTCAGAAGATGGGATTATAGTGTCCCTGTTTTTTTTCTTGGCAATTCCTTGATAAGAGTCATGCATGATCAGGTTTTCATTAGCAGAATCCGCGAGATAGATTCCATAATTGTTTAATGAAAAAACGCTGGTTAATAAACGAGTGGCATCTGCAACAAGTTCATCTAGAGATTGCGAAGTTGTGGCTGATAAAGTGATGCCATGCAGAATTGCTAATTCCGATAATTGCCGCTTCAAAGATGCTTCATTGTTCATGTGATGTGTAATGTCTTCTCCTATGCAAAGGGTGTCATGTTGTGATTTTTCGCCATTTTCGATTCCAGTGATATTCCATTTGACCGAAAGAAGATCTCCGTTTTTTATTTGAAGTTCATCAATGTATTGAAAAGGATGATTTTTAGAAGTGGCTTTGATAATTGCATCCTTAATGTCTGCCATTTCTTTATGAGAGAATAGTTCAAACCAGATTTTCCCTCGAATAGTATCGAAGGAAAAATTCGTTAAACTTAAAAAATATGGATTTGCATATTTTATCTTTTGATCCTTATCCAAAATTACCACAAGAAGTTTAAACCCATCAAAAACTTTGTTGAATTGTGTATTCATTTTATCCAATTTGATTATTCAGTCACCCATCGATAAAAAGAAAACGCCTGCGCATTTTGCTGCCCATTTGATCTGCAAGCAAGAAATTGCGTAGAGGCGCCCTCCCCAACGATATATTCACCATTATATATGAAAAATATCCTGATGGTATTTCAAT
>DHHD01000013.1:0-23540 GCA_002403105.1 Anaerolineaceae bacterium UBA4781
CAATGGGTGGGTGGTGGAAAAATATTCACCCCTCACATGCGCAGTTATACTAAGCGAATGCCATTGAAGATGCGCCGCGCTGCATTGCGTTCAGCATTAAGTGTAAAAGCCAGCGAAGGTGAAATCATTGTGGTTGACGATGTAACGTTGGATCAACCAAAAAGCAAGCAATTATCTCAGGCATTTGAAAAGTGGGCTGGTGACAACACTGCCTTGCTTGTAATGCCTGATAAGAAGAAAGAGAACGTTTTTATTTCCGCAAAGAATCTGCAAGATGTAAAGGTCTTGCTTGCTCATTATCTGAACATCCGTGATCTTTTAAATTATGATCGCCTGGTTTTGGAAAAATCATCCATTCAAGTTCTCGAAGATTATTTAGGAAAAGGAAAATAGGATGAAAACACCATTCGATATCTTAAAGCGACCACTGGTCACAGAAAAAACAGCCTATCAAACCAACAAGCTTCACCAATATGTGTTTGAAGTGGATAGCAATGCTACAAAAGTAGATGTGAAGGATGCAATCGAGAAAGCCTTTGATGTTCGAGTAGAGAAGGTCAATATTATTAATGTACCGGCGAAGCGAGGAAGAAGAGCACGCAGTCGTCGTGTTGCAATCCGAAATTCAGCATATAAAAAAGCGATTGTGACTTTGAACGCTGAAGACAAAATTGCAATATTCGAGGGAGTTGAAGAATGAGCGTAAAGGTATATAAACCAGTTACTCCTGGTCAGCGCCACCGAACGGGATTAACCTTTGAAGAAATAACGAAAACGACACCCGAAAAAGGGCTGGTAGTTTCGCGAAGCAATAAATCAGGACGCAATGTATATGGACGAATCACAGTTCGACATCGTGGTGGTGGCAGTAAGACCAAAGTCCGCATCATTGATTTCAAACGATCGAAAAACGGAATTCCAGCGGTAGTTAGTGCGATCGAATATGATCCAAATCGAAGCGCGCGCCTGGCTTTATTGAACTATGCGGATGGAGAAAAACGCTATATCATCGCTCCTTTGGGAATAAAAGTTGGTGATAAGGTCATGTCAGGAAGCCAGGCTGAGATCAAGCCCGGAAATTGTTTACCCATTGCGAATATTCCTGTTGGTACCATGATTCACAACATTGAATTGACCGAAGGGCGCGGCGCACAGATCGTTCGCTCGGCTGGTGCTGCGGCGCAATTGTTAGCAAAAGAAGGGGAATATGCCCAATTGCGATTACCCTCCGGTGAAGTTCGGCTTGTTCGTCAAAAATGCTCCGCTACGATCGGGCAAGTTGGAAACCTTGAACACAGCCAGATTCAGCTTGGTCGGGCAGGGCAGAAGCGACATAAAGGTATCCGCCCAACCGTACGCGGCAGTGCGATGTCTCCCCGCGACCATCCCCATGGTGGTGGTGAAGGACGTTCGCCGATCGGTATGCCAGGTCCGAAATCTCCCTGGGGTAAACCGACACTTGGTTATCGAACCAGGAGAAATAAGAAAACCAATAAATATATTGTTCGCCGCAAAAGCGTTGCGAAGAGATAAATGAGTGGAAGATTAAGGAGTTAGCAACTATGTCTCGATCTCTGAAAAAAGGACCTTTCGTGGATCCGAAATTATTGAAAAAAATTGAGGAAATGAACACCAAAAATGAAAAGAAAGTGGTGCGAACTTGGAGTCGTGCAAGTACGATCTTTCCTCAAATGGTGGGTCATACCATTGCGGTTCACGATGGACATCGTCATGTGCCGATTTACGTCACAGAGAATATGGTTGGGCATAAATTAGGTGAATTTGCTCCAACGCGCCATTTCCGCGGTCATATGGCAGAAAAATCGATAAAGAAGGAATAAAGTTAAACCATGGACGTACGTGCTGAATTAAAATACTGCTCGATCTCTGCACAGAAGGTTCGTCTTGTTATCGATGTTGTGCGAGGGAAGCAAGTGGAAAAAGCAATAACCGATTTGAAATTCTTGCATAAAGCAGCTTCAGAGCCGGTTTGCAAATTGATCGAATCGGCAGCCGCCAATGCAGAAAATAATTTCGGAATTGAACGAGGAAAATTATTTATCAGCGAAATTTCTGCCGACGAAGCACCTACCAGAAAATGGCGTCGATTTGGCGCACGCGGAAGATTTAAACCGATCTTGAAACGTTCTTCTCATATAAAGATCGTTTTGCAGGAAAAGGCATAAAGGAAAAGAGTAGGAGAAATTATGGGTCGAAAAGTTCATCCAATCGGATTTCGCTTAGGGATCAACCAACCATGGGAAGGCCGTTGGTATGCCGAAGGACAAAATTATATTGATCAATTGCATCAAGATTTGACAATTCGGTCACTGGTTCGCAAATCGGCTGAAAAAGCCGGAGTTTCTTTCATTGAAATTGAAAGATTCCCCAGCAAGATAAAAATTGTTGTGAATACAGCAAAACCCGGTATTCTCATTGGTCGAAAAGGCGAAACCGTAAAAAATATACGGAAAAGCCTTGAAGATCTTACCGGAAAGAAGATTGACCTTGAAATTAAGGAAATTGTCAATCCTGATTGCGATGCTCGATTGGTTGCCGAGAACATTTCCGGGCAGATCACTCGCCGTATCAGTTATCGTCGCGCGATGAAACGAGCTATTCAACAAGCCATCCGGCAGGGCGCCGAAGGTGTCAAAGTGGAAGTTGCCGGACGTTTGAATGGTGCAGAAATGTCCCGTTCAGTATGGCTTCGCGAAGGACGAGTTCCCTTGCAAACTTTACGCGCGAACATTGATTTTGCCCGCGACCAAGCGTTAACCACTTATGGGCAGATCGGTATCAAGGTTTGGATCTATAAAGGCGAGATCTTACCAGGTATAGAAGAACCACTAGAAGAAACTGAAGGCGTTTACGTTAGCGAATAACCTGGCGTATCGTACTGGAAAGAGGTAATTATCATGTTAATGCCAAAACGTGTGAAATATCGCAAGCAAATGCGCGGACGAATGCGTGGCAAAGAGCTGCGTGGAGCCGAAATTTCTTTTGGTGAATATGCCTTACAAGCGTTAGAGCCAGCCTGGATTTCAGCTCGGCATATCGAAGCATCACGCCGTTCCATTGTTCGAAATCTGAAACGTCGCGGAAAAGTATGGATTCGTATTTTTCCTGACAAACCAATAACTAAACGTGCTCCAGAATCGCGTATGGGTAAGGGAAAAGGGAATGTAGAATTCTGGGCTGCTGTAGTAAAACCAGGACGGATCCTGTTTGAAGTTGGCGGTGTGGATGGTGAAACTGCAAAGCATGCGTTGAAACAAGCCGCTTATAAATTACCGATTAAAACAAAAGTAATAGTGCGATCGGATATGAGTGGAGAATAGAAATGAAAATTGAAGAAATTAGAAAATTCTCTGATGAAGAGCTGAAAACAAAAGTATTCGATGCAAAAAAAGAATACATGGAATTACGTTTTCAGCATGTATCAGGGCAGTTGACCAACACCAGTAAGTTAAAAATGTCACGACGCAATATTGCAAAGTTGGAAACGATCATTCAAGAACGTGATTTGAAACAGAACAAAGAAGGTGAGAAATGACCGCAAGAAGAAGATTACAGGGTATTGTCACAAGCGACAAGATGATGAAGACCATTGTGGTCGAAGTCTCACGCACCTATCGACATCCGCTTTATCAAAAAGTTGTCCACTCTCAAAAGAGATTTATGGTACACGATGAACTAGGATGCAAAATTGGCGATGAAGTATTAATTGTTGAGAGCAAACCCATTTCACGCAAAATTCGCTGGGTTGTACAAGAAATCTTGAAAAAGACAGAAATTGAAGAAGAGATTGTAAAAGAGGACTAAGACCATGATCCAAACAGAATCTCGAATAAAGATTGCTGACAACACCGGTGCTCGCGAAATATTGGTGATACACGTTATGGGTGGATCACGAAGAAAATATGGACGCATTGGGGATGTTGTGGTTGGCACTGTAAAATCTGCTGCCCCTCAAGGTGGCATTAAGAAGAGTGAAATTGTGCATGCGGTGATAGTGCGTTGTTCGAAAGAATGGCGCCGAGCCGATGGATCCACGATCCGTTTTGATGATAATGCCGCGGTTATTTTGGATGGTGAAACTCAGAATCCAAAGGGCACCCGTATTTTTGGACCTGTGGCACGTGAGCTTCGTGAAAAGGGTTATGTAAAAATTGTTTCACTCGCACCAGAAGTTATCTAAGTTAGAGAGTGTAGGAGATACGAATGAGGTCTAAAATTAAACGTGGTGATCAGGTTGAAGTGATCACAGGCAAAACTACCGATAAAGGAAAACGTGGAGAAGTAATCCGTGTCTTCCCCAAAAGTGGGCAGATCATGATTCAGGGTTTGAACATTCGCACCAAACATCAGAAACAAGTTCAATCTGAGGGTAGGAGCATCAGCCCAGGGATTGTTAAACTTGAAGCGCCAATGGATATGTCAAATGTGATGCTGATCTGCAAAAAATGCAACAAACCAACTCGTGTTGGATTTGTACGAGAAGATAATAAAAGCATCAGGGTCTGCAAAAAATGCGGCGCAAAATTAGATTGATGCAGCGGAGAATACAATGAATGTGTTAAAAGAAAAATATCAAAAAGAAGTTGTTCCCGCTCTGATGAAGGAATTTTCTTTTTCCAATATCATGCAGGTTCCAAAGATGGATAAAATTGTCCTGAATATCGGCTTAGGAGAAGCACTTGACAATCCGAAAGCACTGGATGCAGCAGTAGCAGATATTATGGCAATCACAGGGCAAAAACCAATTGTCATTCAAGCAAAGAAAAGCATTGCGAACTTCAAATTGCGTGAGGGAAGACTGATCGGCGCAAAAGTTACACTGCGCGGAGAAAAAATGTGGGCATTCATTGATCGATTGATCAATATTGCATTACCTCGGTTGCGTGACTTTCGTGGCGTAAATCGAAATTCGTTTGACGGAAGAGGAAACTATACGCTTGGTTTACAAGAGCAGTTGATCTTTCCAGAAATTGAATATGACAAAATTGATAAAGTCAGAGGCATGGAAATTACAATCGTAACCACTGCTCCAAACGACGAACAATCACTGGCAATGTTGAGTATGTTGGGAATGCCTTTCAGGAAGGTATAAAGATGGCAAAAAAATGTATGCAGTATCGTGAAATGAGAAGAGAGTATCCTACGCAGGTTCGAAATCGCTGCAAGTTATGCGGTCGCCCACGCGGCTATATACGTCGTTTTGGACTTTGTAGGATTTGTTTCCGGGAATTAGCCCTGAATGGCAAAATCCCCGGTGTAACCAAATCATCATGGTAAACCATCCGGAGGTATTTGAATGAGTATTAATGATCCTATTGCTGATATGCTGACTCGCATCCGGAATGGTGTAGCAAACAACCAAACCGTTGTTGCGATACCTGCTTCGAAAATGAAAGCAGAAATTGCCAGGATTCTGAAAGAAGAAGGTTTCATCGCAGGGTATGAAATTGTCGATGGACCAAAAACTCCTCAGAGGATCCTGCGCGTAAATCTTAAATACATCGGAGACCGCCGAGAGCGCAAAGCTGTTATCACCGGTCTTATACGAATAAGTAAGCCAGGGCGTCGTATCTATACACATAAAAAGGAAATACCCTGGGTGCGTTCCGGTATGGGTGTAGCTATTATTTCAACACCAAAAGGTATTATGACCGGTCAAGAAGCCCGAAAGAATGGTTTGGGCGGTGAAATTCTCTGTAAGGTATGGTAGGAGGTAAACAGTGTCAAGAATTGGAAAAATGCCGATAACCGTACCAGTCGGTGTGCAGGTTGAGTTGAATGGGTCTGCTGTAACTGTGAAAGGACCCAAAGGAAGCATGCAATACACTTTCTCAAATCTTGTGGAAATCAAGAAAGAGAACGATACGGTTATTATTAATCGAACTTCGGAAGAAAAGAATGTAAGAGCGATGCATGGAACAACACGTGCGCTGCTTCAAAACATGATCACCGGAGTAAATACGGGATTCCAAAAAATCCTGCAGATCGAAGGCGTTGGGTATCGCGCTGAAAAAACAGGGTCAAACGTGACCATCTATGTAGGTTTTTCACATCCAGTTGTGGTTGTTCCACCTGAAGGGATTAGCTTTGAGGTGGATGAAAAAGCGAAAACAATCACCGTAAGTGGGTATGATAAACAGACAGTCGGACAGGTTGCCTCGGAAATCAGAAAATTACGACCACCGGAGCCTTACAAAGGAAAAGGTATTCATTATAATGATGAGCATCTGCGCCGGAAACCTGGTAAATCTGCAAAAGTTGGTGCATAGGAAACTACTCCGGGAAGGTTAAGAAATGGCTAATAAATCAAGAAATGCAGCAAGAATTAAAAGGCATCAAAGGGTCCGTAAGGATATCTATGGTGTTGCTGAAAAACCGCGTATGTGTGTATTTCGCAGTTTGTCAGATATTTATGTTCAGGTTATTGACGATGACAAGGGAGTTACCCTTGTATCATCATCCAGTCTGGATAAAGAATTAAAAAGCAAGCTGAAGGGAAAGAACAAGACCGAACAAGCTGTAGAAGTCGGGAAACTGGTCGCAACCCGCGCAAAAGAAAAGAAGATCAAAGAAGTAGTTTTTGATCGTGGTGGGTATCGGTTTGACGGCCGAGTGAAAGCACTCGCAAATGCAGCTAGAGAAGCTGGTTTGAAATTCTAACAACGGCATGGGCTAAGAATAGGAATTAAAAAATATGGCATATCAATCAGTTGAGAAAGAATATGACGAGCGAGTAGTTGAGATCAAACGGGTTGCTAAAGTTGTAAAAGGCGGCCGCCGATTTCAATTCCGTGTGGCTATCGTTGCCGGTGATAACAATGGAACTGTTGGTTTGGGAGTCGGAAAAGCAAATTCGGTTCCCGATGCGATGAAAAAAGCGACTGCTCAAGCATATAAAAACATGCATAGATTTTCTCTGCAGGGCACAACAATTCCGCATGAAGTGATCGGAAAAATGGGTGGAGCGCGAGTTTTGCTAAAGCCAGCATCTTTGGGAACAGGAGTTATTGCAGGTGGTGGTGTGCGTGCTGTACTCGAAGCCATCGGTGTTCGTGATATTCTCACAAAATCCCTCGGGAGCGCGAATATTTTGAATGTTGTTAAAGCGACCTTTGATGCGCTTGGGCAACTTCACTCAGCAGCAGACCTGGCAGAGATGCGAGGTAAACCTGCAAAAGAATTAGCCCCCTTCTGGGAAAGGAGAGGTAATGGCTAAACCAACATCTGGAAAAATATTAAAGATAACATTGGTGAGAAGTCCTATTGGAAACACGATGAAGCATCGAGATACACTACGAGCTTTGGGATTGCATAAGATTGGACAGACCATTGAGCAAAAAGACACCCCCACAGTTCGGGGGATGCTTGCAAAAGTAAACCATCTTGTAAAAATTGAAGTGCAGGAACAAAAATGAAGTTACATGACTTAAAACCCAATCCAGGTTCTAAGAAGGACCGAACTCGTGTTGGTCGCGGTATTTCCGCTGGCCAAGGTAAAACCGCCGGTCGTGGAACAAAAGGTCAACGTTCTCGTACAGGGTTTGGTGGGCATCTTTATCGCCAAGGTGGTAACCTTCCTTTCTATCGAAGATTACCATTTCGCCGTGGTGAAGGATTCACTCCACCAAACCAAATTGAATACAATGAAGTGAATGTAGAAGTATTAGCTGAAGTTTACAAAGCAGGCGCCGAAGTGACCCCTGACAATCTCGCAGCAAATAATCTTTTGCATAAAAAACAGAATCAAGTAGTTGTATTAGGACGTGGCAGCATTGATAAACCACTGACCGTAAAAGTACACCGGGTATCAAAATCAGCTCGTGAGAAAATTGAAGCTGCTGGTGGAAAAGTAGAAATTATTGGTCAGGAAGCTGCATAAAGGAGTTCTAAGATGAAGAAATCAGCATGGCGCTACCTATGGACTTCGAAAGATATTCGTAAAAAACTGCTCATCACACTGTTTATTTTAATTTTGTATCGATTAGCAGCGAATATCCCGGTCCCGGGAGTAGATCGCAGCGTGATTGCATCGATCTTCACTACATCGAGCGCAGCCGGGAATTTACTCAATGTATTTGATCTGCTGTCTGGCGGCACCTTATCGAACTTTTCAATTCTGGCAATGGGTGTCTATCCGTACATTACAGCCCAGATCATTGTCCAGCTGCTTGTTCCATTGATTCCTTCGCTGCAGAAGAGGATCCAGGATAATCCTAAAGAAGGTCGGAAACTCACTGAAAAATACACGATCATGCTCACCATTCCGCTTTCTGCATTAAGTGCATTTGGGCAGATCCAGATCTTCCGTCAATTGGCTGGAACTGCATCTCTATTCACTTATGAATTCGGATTGCAGGGAGCGAATCTTTTTCCGACGTTGACTACGATCATCAGTATGATGGGTGGAACGATGCTGGGTATTTGGCTTGGTCAACTCATATCTGAGTATGGAATTCCCAATCAAGGTCTTTCTTTGATCATTTTTGCGGGTATCGTTTCACGAATTCCACAGAGTATTTACCAGATCATCACGTCTGGTGAAAACGTCATACTGTTGCTGGCGATCATGCTTGTCATTCTCGTATTATCGATCTTTGCCATTGTATTTGTACAGCAAGGGCAGAGAAAAGTACCGGTGATTTTCCCCGGAAGGCGCGTTGGGAATAGAATGTCGATGCCCGTACGCAGCAGCCTGCCGTTGATGATCAACATGGCTGGAATGATTCCGTTGATCTTTGCTCAAACCATACTATCTTTACCTGCAATACTGGCACAGTTTTTTGTTAATTCAAAAACAGAATGGCTTGCAAATTTTTCTGTTGGATTGTCAAACGTTTTCAATTCAGGCAGTATTTGGTATGTTGTTATGTACTTTGCATTGGTCGTAGCCTTGACTTTCTTCTATACAGAAGTCCTTTTTGAACAACAGAACTATGGTGAAAACCTCAAGAAACAAGGAGCTCAGATCCCGGGTGTGGTACGTGGTGAGCCAACTCAACGGTACCTGATGAAGGTACAACGCCGAATCACACTCGTTGGGGCACTTTTCTTGGCAACTGTTGCTACGGCTCCTTATGTGACACAACTATTCTTAAAAGAAGGTATTGCATCACAATCAGGTTTATTCCTGGTAACAACTTCAGGTTTACTGATCGTGGTTGGCACTGTACGTGATACATTTAACGTCATTGAAACCGAGTTGAAATTACACGGTTATGAAGATAAGTTGATCAAAGGTTAATATTAACAAGATGGCAATGTTTATCGTCTTATTAGGACCGCCCGGAGCGGGAAAAGGAACTCAAGCTGAGATAATTTCTCAAAAACTTTCCATTCCTCATATTTCATCCGGCGATCTATTCCGCGAGAATCTTAAAAATGACACAGAGCTTGGTAAACAAGCCAGGGCATTCATGGACAGCGGAAAATTGGTTCCTGATGAGATCACCATTTCAATGGTGGCAGATCGACTGTCAAGGAAAGATTGTAAGTTGGGAGCATTATTGGACGGTTTTCCACGTACTCCATTTCAAGCAAGCGAATTGGATAAAATATTAAAAGCAGATGGAAACTCTATCAATTGTGTCCCTTATATTATGGTATCCGATCGGGATTTGCTTGAACGATTAACCGGTAGATGGACATGCAAGGCTGCTGGGCACATTTACCATGAAAAGTTCAATCCCTCAAAGAATTCCGGTATTTGTGATATCGATGGATCACCTTTATATCAGCGAGATGATGATAAAAAAGAGACCATCGAGAAAAGGTTGGCTGTTTTTCACGAACAAACTTCACCATTAGTGGAGTACTATCGTGAAAAAAACCTTCTTGTTGAGGTCGATGGAACGCAACCGATCGAAAAGGTCAGCGAAGCCTTATTGAAGACCGTTCGAGCATTTGAGTGATTGGACGGGAAAATGATTATTGAGTATAATAAAAACTTTGCGGAAATAAAGGAGTTTTAGATGAAAGTATCACCGTCTATTCGAAAAAGATGCGCGAAGTGTAAGATAGTAAAACGAAAACGCGTTTTATATGTAATTTGTGAGAACCCGAAACATAAACAAAGACAGGGATAAAAGAATATGGCAAGAATTGAAGGTGTTGACTTACCACGAAATAAAAGGATCGAAATTGGCTTACAGTATATTTACGGTATCGGCCCTAAAAGCGCTCATACGATTCTGGCAGCCACAAACATCAGCCCAGATATTCATGTAAAAGACCTGACGGAAAATGACGTCAGCAGTTTGCGTGAATATATTGGAAAGAATTTAAAAGTGGAAGGTGATTTGCGCCGTGAAGTTCAAATGAACATCAAGCGCTTGATCGAAATTGGTTGCTATCGAGGGCTGCGACATCGCCGCAGTCTGCCTGTCCATGGTCAACGCACACGCACGAACGCCCGTACTCGCAAGGGACCGAAACACACCGTTGCTGGTCGCGGACGCCGCCGTGGAGCTACCAAGAAATAAAGTGGAAGGAAAAAGGAATTAAGAGGAAATATGGCTCAAGCTACAAGACCTTCACGCAAATCAAATGTAAAGAAAACAAGACGGAGTTTGTCTTCGGCTACAGTGCATGTATTTGCATCATTCAATAATACGATTATTACTGTTTCTGATTCACAAGGAAATACTGTTTGCTGGTCAAGTTCCGGTGCTGTTGGGTATAAAGGTTCAAGAAAAAGTACCCCATTCGCTGCCCGCATGGCAGCCGAAGAAGCTATGAAAAAAGCAGTATCGATGGGTGTTGATCAGATTGACCTGATTATTAAAGGACCCGGTCCCGGTCGCGAATCTGCGATCCGTGCGATTCAATCTATGGGTTTGAAGGTTACATCAATCGAAGATATCACCCCAGTACCCCATAATGGTTGCCGTCCGCCTAAGAAACGACGCGTATAGTTTAGGAGAGAGATAGAATGGCTCGATATACTGATTCAGTATGCAAGTTATGCCGCCGAGAAGGCGAAAAATTATTCTTAAAAGGTGAACGGTGCTATACGCCAAAATGCGCTTTTGAAAAACGCGCATATGCCCCCGGGCAACATGGTCGCACAGCCCAAACCAGACAAGGCCGACTTTCTGATTACAGTCGCCAACTGCGCGCCAAGCAAAAAGCACGTCATGTTTATGGTGTGTTGGAGAAACAATTCCGCCGATACTTCTCCGTTGCAATCAAGAAGCGTGGTTTGACCGGTTTGAATCTGCTGCAAACATTGGAAATGCGGCTTGATAATATTGTCTACCGCATGGGATTGGCAGAAAACAGGCCACAAGCACGCCAAATGGTTTCACATGGTCACTTCATCGTCAATGGCAGGAGAACTGACATCCCTTCCATGCTTTTGGAGCAAGGTGATGTGATCACAGTCAGACCACAATCTAAAGAAAACGGTTTATTTAAAGATCTGGCAGAGAGAGCAGAAAAGAAAAATTGTGCTTTATGGATCGAACGAGATCTGAAAACCATTACCGGTAGAGTTTTGCGGTATCCAGAACGTGGTGAAATCGATGGAAACCTGGATGAACAATTGATTGTTGAATATTACTCAAGGTAAAACGATCGATTAAACAAATAGAAGAGGGAAGTACTGTGGCTCATACAAAAATGGTTACTCCAATTTTGGAAAGGGAAAAAGAATCCCGCAATTATGGACAGTTTTTGATCAGCCCCCTGGAACGTGGTTATGGGGTTACTATCGGAAATGCGTTAAGACGGGTAATGCTTTCATCCTTGGAAGGAGCTGCGGTTACATCAATTCGCATTTCTGATACATTGCATGAATTCACTGATATTCCGGGAGTACGTGAAGATGTTCTGCAATTCATGCTGCAGGTTAAGCAAATACGAATCTTGATGCACGAAGGCGATGTTGCACATTTGCACCTGGATGTAAAAGGCGAGGGTGTTGTTACGGCAGCAGATATCCAAGTTCCTTCAGAAGTTGAGATTGTAAACCCTGAATTATATCTTTTCACTGTGGATGATCCTAAAGCTGAACTGACCGTGGAACTGACCGTAGAAAGAGGACGTGGTTATTCTCCATCTTCAACGCGAAGTGGTGACAAAACCATCGGTGAACTGCCAGTTGATGCGATTTACAGTCCGGTATTGAAAATCGGATTTGATGTATCGAATGCCCGTGTTGGTCAGAGCACCAACTACGATAAACTGACCATGGAAATTTGGACAGATGGAACGATCTCTCCAGAGCAAGCTCTGGGAAATGCATCAAAAATATTAATGGAACAACTCAGCCTGATTTCAGGAATCGAAGAAGAGCTGCTGGAAATCTCCAAAGAACCAGAAGTTACAGAAATCGACCACTTACGCAGTGAAGCAGCCGATACACCGATCGAGAATCTTGACTTATCAGTGCGCGTCTTCAACTCGCTAAAAAGAACCGGTATCACCAATGTTGGTGATGTTCTGGAACTTTTAGACAAAGGTGAAGAAGCAGTAATGTCAATTAGAAATTTTGGTGAAAAAAGCTTGACCGAACTGCGAGAAAAAATGGTTGAAAAGGGTTTTTTACCTGAGGAAAATGAAACGGAAGCGGAGAATTAAAAATGCGACATCAGGTTGCTGGAAAGAAACTTAATAGAAATTCAGGGAATCGCAGTGCATTGCGCAGTACCTTGATAAAGCAATTATTTGCTCACGATAAAATCAAAACAACTCGTGCAAAAGCACAAGCGATTCGTGGGGAAGCTGAAAAATTAATTACCGTTGCAAAAAACAGCAGCAAGGGTTCTGACATCGATAAAGTGAATGCACGCCGCTTGGCAGCATCAAAATTGAACAATGCTGCAGCTGTGAAACGCTTATTCGACAACATCGCCCCGCGCTTTGAGAATCGCAATGGTGGTTACACCCGCATGATCAAGTTAGGTCCTCGTAAAGGCGATGATGCGGAAATGGTACTTTTGGAACTCGTTGAAAACGAGAAAAAGTAGTTTGTTGAGATAGTCCCGCAAGGGAATGGAACATTACCAACTTATTATCGCTTATGATGGTACTGAATATCGTGGATTTCAGCGTCAAAAAAAATCCAGTACCATTCAGGGTGAGCTTGAATCTGCACTGCGCAAGATAGGCTGGCAGGGAGAAACGATTCAAGCTGCTGGCAGAACAGATACGGGAGTGCACGCAACCGGTCAGGTAGCAACTTTTTTTCATGATTGGGTACATTCTCTGAGTGAGCTAAAAGCAGCATTGAACACTCATCTCCCGCCAAGTATTGCGGTTCAATCTGTTTCGACGGTACCGGAAGATTTTCATCCACGCTACGATGCAGTGAACCGTGAATATAAATATGCCATCACCATCTCAGATACTCGACAGCCGCAAAAAGAACGTTACGTGTGGCGAATCAATAGAGAGTTGGATTGGCAAAAGATGAGAGAGTCAGCCGATCTGTTCGTTGGGAAGCATGATTTTTCTCAATTTGGCAGAGCCTTAAAAGATGATGGCAGTACGGTAAGAGAAGTACTGATATCACAGTGGGAGCAGGTAGCGCTAACCGATCATGAATACACGATCTGCGCGGATGCATTTCTTTATCACATGGTGCGCAGGATCGTCAATGCAATGGTCAAGGTTGGTGAAGGAAAAATCGACGAGCCGGACATCCGAAAAGCACTGAACGGATATCCTCCCAGGATCGCTCCCGGACTTGCACCAGCTTGCGGATTAACATTAACGAAAGTCCGCTACAATGATAATAAATAAGAAAGAAAATTTAGGAGATAGAAAAAGTGGAAAAGACCTTTGTCATTAAAGGGAAACCGGAAGCAGGATGGGTTTTGGTCGATGCAAATGGCCAGAGCCTTGGACGCTTAGCTGGTGACATAGCAAGTATGTTATTGGGAAAGAATAAACCCACCTACACGCCAGGCGTACTTATGGGAGATAATGTGGTTGTCATCAACGCTGAAAAGATCGTTGTCAGCCCAAAACGAATGGAAGAAAAGGTGTTTTATTCTCATTCAAATTATCCCAGCGGTTTAAAAGCCGTTAAAATGCCTGATATGTTAGAAAGACATCCAGAACGTGTTCTTGCAAAAGCGATCTGGGGAATGATCCCTCATAATAAATTTGGACGTCAGGTGATCAAACACCTTCATGTTTATGCAGGGGATGCACATCCGCACATTGGGCAAGACCCCAAACCATTAAAGTGAAGGAGAGATAAGAATGTCTGCTCAGTATTATGAAGGAATTGGACGTAGAAAATCAGCAACCGCACGTGTTCGCATCAGTGCTGGTTCTGGAAATTTTGTTGTGAACCAGAAAACTTTGGAAGAATTTTTCACCCGTTATGGTGATACAGAAACCATCCTTGCCCCATTCAAAGCTATCGGAGAAAACCAAACGCAGTATGATGTAAGCGTTCTTGTTTCAGGTGGTGGTGTGAATGGACAAACCACAGCAGTTCAATTAGGTTTGGCACGCGCATTTGCCAAAATGAATGCTGATTACGTTTCTGTGTTAAGAAAGAACCGGCTTCTTACTCGTGATCCACGTGAAAAGGAACGCAAGAAACCAGGCTTGAAACGTGCCCGCAAGGCTCCAACTTACACCAAACGCTAAAACCACTTTTCTCTTATCTTTCGATAAAATACTACCCGCTTCTGTTTTCAATAAGGCGGGTAGTATAATTTTTTAGAAACCTTGAATAAAGGAACACATGGCAAATATTGATATTATTCATTCAGCTTTAAAATTATCGCAAAACCATTTAATGGTTATTCCATTTAGCGATCTGAAAGAAAAATACTATCCGCCCTTTTCAAGCAACCAAAATATTCTTATTATTGATCTGTTAGATCCCATCCATATCGACCATTTTTACCAACTCTTAGCGAAGATCCTGCCTGAAGATCATCCTATCACTCTTTTCGTGCATAGTGCCGCTGCCCAGGAGAGTTTTCAATCGGAAACGTTAACACTCACTGAAGCCAAAAAAAATAAAGAAGGGATCCTCGCGATCTATATCCCCGCCGCTAAGATAAAAAATTCCATGCTTGATTTTCAGGAATTAATTGCCCATCTACGCTCTCCAGAGGGTTGCCCATGGGATCGCGAGCAAACACATGACAGCTTACGTCCTAATTTATTAGAAGAAACCTATGAAGTACTGCATGCTATTGATGAAGAGGATATCACAGGAATGAGAGAGGAATTGGGTGATCTCTTACTGCAAATCGTACTGCATGCACAAATTGCGAGTGAAAATGAGAAATTCAATCTGGAAGATGTGATCACAGGAATTGAACAAAAGCTCATTTTCAGGCATCCACATATTTTTGGAGATAAAACAGTTTTTGGAGCAGACGAAGTACTCAAAAATTGGGAGGTTCTCAAAGCACAGGAAAGAAAAGAAAATCACAAAGCGCAAGGGATTCTGCGATCGGTTCCAAAAAATATGTCTGCATTATCGTTGGCGCAAGCATATCAAAAGAGAGCCGCAAGGGTAGGTTTTGATTGGGAAACGATCGAGCCGGTGAAACAAAAAGTAGCCGAGGAATTCAGAGAAGTAGATGCGGCTGCTAACGATGTGGAACGCGCCAAAGAATTGGGTGATGTTTTATTTGCCACCGTGAATCTGATCCGCTGGTACGGATGTGATGCAGAATCGGTGCTACGTGAAGCGGCTGAACGGTTCGCAAACCGGTTTGAATATATCGAAGAATGCGTACAAAAACGAGGGAAAACCTTTGCTGATTTTACCCTCGCTGAATTGGACGCATTTTGGGAAGAAGCAAAAAAGAAACAGTCTGCGTTATAAAAGAGGAGCGAACTTTGCTGTAAAATGGCGCAAGAACTGCGGTTCGTAAAGAATATGATACCCACGAATATCCTGGCAGCGTTGGGCAATATTCTTAAAAGCCTCCACCACATAATCCAAATGGCTTTGAGTGTATACCCGGCGGGGTAGGGCGAGCCTCACCAATTCCAATCTTGGATAGATCATTTCTCCGGTTTGTGGATCGGGATGCGCAAACATAACAGAACCGATCTCAATACCGCGAATACCACCTTCCAAATAGAGCGCCGCTGCGAGCGCTTGCCCTGGGAATTCAGCATGCGGAATATGAGGTAAGAATGAACCGGCATCCACATAGATGGCATGACCGCCCGTAGGTTCGATAATAGGAATTCCATTTTCGATCAATCGATTGCCAAGATACGCTGTTTGCCCGATACGATAAGTAAGATACGCTTCATCCAACCCCTCGCTCAACCCAACTGCCATGGCTTCCAAATCTCGACCTGCGAGACCCCCATAGGTAATGAATCCTTCTCGCAAGATCAACTCGTTGCTGATCTTTTGAAAAAGGTCGCCATCTCGAACTGCCAGGAATCCACCAATATTCACGATGGCATCCTTTTTTGCGCTCATAAATGCGCCGTCTGCGGTTTGGAAGATCTCATTGGCGATTTCCAACAAGGTTTTATGTTCGTAACCGGGTTCTCGCAGTTTAATGAAATAACAATTTTCAGCGTAGCGGCAGCAATCAATGAAAAAGGGGATGTTATATTTGTGATAGATGTGGCTGGTTTCTCGAATATTCTTCATAGATACCGGTTGACCCCCACCTGCATTGTTGGTAATGGTGATGCATCCGAAGGGGATATTTTCCGGTCCGGTTTTACGGATCAACTCTTCCAGCTTTTCAATATCCATATTCCCTTTGAAAGGGTTGGTGGATTTGGTGATGAAAGCATCAGTGATCACACAATTTTGCGGATCACCACCCCTGGCACGGATATTTGCATCGGTGGTATCAAAATGCATATTGGAAGGAATGATAGATCCGGATCTTACCAGGATGGCGGATAATATATTTTCTGCTGCACGACCTTGATGAGTAGGGACAAAATACTCAAATCCAAAAATATCCTGCATGGTCTGTTTGAGACGAAAATAGGAGCGTGCTCCTGCGTACGATTCATCACCTTGCATGATCGCTGCCCATTGGTATTGGCTCATAGCACCGGTGCCTGAATCCGTTAGCAGATCGATATAAACATCTTCTGCTTTCAATGCGAACAGGTTATAACCGGCTTCCTGCATAGCTTTCTTCCGCTGGTCTGGGGAAATCAGGTGAATAGGCTCGACCATTTTGATTCGAAAAGGTTCTGGGGGATGTTGCTGCATTTATTTTCTCCTAAAAAAATTCTAATGTCAGTGTATCAACTTTTTTGTTATACTGCCTGTGTAATTAATAATCTTTCTGCTTATGGTAAATAATGAAAAAGAAAAAAAGAATTGACAACCTACAAATTGTATCAGGGATAGTAATATTTCTCTCATTTCTTAGCCTGATTTTAACCAGCAGTGATGGATCTACCATCGAACAAACATACCAATTTCCAGAGAGCTACCTTCAAGATGGGATCGATCCAGCCTGGGGAGATGCGATCAATAAAGCGCTTAAAGAGTATCAAATCGATGTTCGTTACCCTGCACGACCATGGTATGGAAAACCCTTTATCTTACAAATTACCTTGACCGAACGAGATGGAGAAATTAACTCAACCGAAGAAACCGGCAACCCCGCATTTTTTATTTTGGATACAAATCTTGATTTGAAGGGCGTTGAGGTTGAACCATCCCAAAGGCTACTTCTACCCATTCAACTGCCACAAACAGGTTTTGTGCAATGGAAAATTTTGGCAAATACCAGTGACATAGAATCTGGCAGGGTATGGATATCCCTATTACCAGGCGCGGATGCGAAAAATTCCATTCCGGTACTCGTTCTGCCGATCACCATTGAAGTGCGGACGGTCTGTGGATTAAAAATATGGATATGGCGGGTACTGTGGGTAGGATTCGGAATTGCAGGGATCGGAATACTGATTTTTCGGAGGGTTAAGAAAACCAAAGATATTTGAATGATATAATCTGCTTTTATGAAATCTCTTGATAAAAATGTGGTTGGGAATACTATCAGCAAGAAAACACTACGAAAGCAGTATCTACTTTCCGTCTTACTATCCATAGGGATAACCGGTACCTTGATCGGAGCAGGATATCTGATCGATCTCTGGCAAGGAACCACATTTACATACATTTTGATCGGATTTGTCATTTCCGGTCCACTTTCCGTTTGGGCTAATTACAGCCTGATCAAAAAGAAATTCATTAATCCATTGGATGATTTTGGAAGGCCTCGAACAAAATAAGTGCCATGATACCAGTCAAAACGATCAAAGAACTTTTTCTCCACTGCCCGGGAATTCTTCAAGCTCCCGGAGTACTGCCACAAGCAGTGACTACCAATGTTGTGTTTGATTCACGAATAGTGAAAAAAGGAAGCGTGTTTGTTGCTTTTGAAGGGGAATATCATGATGGGCATACATTTATACAGCCCGCTCTTGAAATGGGTGCGGCGATCATTGTGGGCACTCAGCAGAAATGGTGTGAACGTATCCCAGAAAAGTATGTGTGGGTGAAGGATGCAAGAAATGCTCTGGCTTATTTAGCTGCTGCTTTTTACGATTTCCCTGCACATAAAATGACCGTGATCGGCGTTACCGGTACGGATGGGAAAACAACGACCACAAACTTGATCTTCCAAATCTTGAAACAAGCCGGGTTTAGAACTGGCATGATCTCAACTGTCAATGCAATTATCGGGGATGAGATTATTGACACGGGCTTTCACGTTACCACGCCTGAAGCACCCATGGTGCAGGAGATTCTGGCGCGGATGGTGGAGAGTGAGTTAACCCATGTTGTATTGGAAACAACATCGCATGGATTGGCTCAACACCGGGTGGCGGCATGTGAATACGATATTGCGGTAGTTACCAATATCACGCACGAACATCTTGATTATCATGGAACCTATGAAAACTATGTGCTGACCAAAGCACGGTTGCTAACATTTTTAGCCGAAACCCAACCCAAAAAAACCGGAAATATCCGGTTGGCGGTATTGAATCAAGATGACCGATCTTTTCCACTGCTGAAAAATGTTCTAAATGGGATTGAATCGAGCGCCATCCGTTCTATTGCGTATAGCCGTAATAAAAATACAGATATTCATGTTTTAAAAGAGGAACAGACTGCTGATGGTTTAAAGGTAGAACTTGCATGCAAGAAAAAGAAAATTAAAATTACAAGCAACCTGGTCGGTGGATATAACATCTCAAATATTATGGCAGCAGTGGGGGCAACGGCTATCGGATTAGGTATTGAACCGGATGTAATCAGTGCGGGTATTGCAGCTCTATCGGGTATTCCAGGTAGAATGGAAAGAATTGACATGGGGCAGGTGTTTACAGCGATCGTTGATTTTGCCCACACTCCGAATGCAATGAAGGTAACCCTCGAAACTGCCCGAGCTATCAGCAAACAACGGGTGATCGCCATTTTTGGTTCTGCCGGTTTGCGCGATCGAGAAAAAAGGAAAATGATGGCAGTGGAGGGAGTGAAACAAGCTGATATTTGTATCTTCACAGCCGAAGACCCGCGCACGGAAAAATTGGAAGATATTCTCATGGAAATGCGACGGGCGGCTGAAAAAGCGGGTGGTGTTTATGGAAAAGATTTTTTCATCGAGCCCGACCGTGGGGATGCCATCCGTATGGGTATCGAACTGGCAGAAAAAGATGATCTGGTGATCGCCTGTGGAAAAGGACATGAACAATCGATGTGTTTTGAAAAAACCGAATATCTGTGGGATGATCGTACTGCCATGCGGGCAGCTCTGGCGGAATTTCTGAAAATCGACGGTCCTGAGATGCCCTATCTACCAACGGCAAAATAACAAAAAGAGCTGGTTTCAAAAAAAACCAGCTCTTTTTATTATTTATTCAATTTAGCCATTTCGTCTGCCACGGTTGCTGCTGTGGCTATTATTTTTATCACTTTTATGATTATCATGTTCCCGTGCTTCTTCCGCACTCCATCCTTCCAGAACTGCTACATGCGAAAGACGGATCTTGCCTGAGCGAGCATCGATCTCGGTGATCATTACAGAAAGTTCGTCCCCTTCGACAACAACATCCTGAACGGATTTGACATGTTCAAGACTGAGCTGTGAAATATGCACCAAACCTTCGGTGCCAGGCAGGATCTCTACGAATGCACCGAAATCAACGACCTTGGTGACCTTACCGGTGTAGATATGCCCAATGGTGGGGGTTTCAATCAACTTTTCAATTTGCAGACGGGCATTCATCTCGTCTTGCTTATCAACGGCTGCGATGAATACAGTACCATCTTCCGCAATATCAATTTGCGTTTTAGTGGTTTCCTGCAGACTGCGGATATTCTTTCCACCAGGACCGATCAACGCACCAATTTTATCAACGGGAATCTTAACGGTTGTGATTCTGGGCACATACTCTTTTAATTCCGGTCTGGGTTGTGCGATCACTTCGGTAATCTTACCGAGAATGAACAAACGCGCCTCACGAGCTTGCGTAAGGGCTTCAGACATGATCTCAGGTGTGATACCTTTGATCTTGATATCCATCTGTAAGGCAGTGATACCTTCTGAAGTACCAGCTACTTTGAAATCCATATCGCCAAGATGATCTTCCAATCCTTGAATATCAGTCAGAACGGTATATTGATCATTTTCTTTGATCAAGCCCATCGCAATTCCAGCCACCGGGGCTTTGATGGGGACACCGGTATCCATTAATGCGAGGGTTGAACCGCAAACAGATGCCATGGAGGTTGATCCATTGGATGAGAATACTTCTGAGACCAACCGCATAGTGTATGGGAATACTGATTTATCTGGCAGTACGGGTATCAGTGCTCTTTCAGCCAATGCGCCATGCCCGATCTCACGGCGTGAGCGACGCGGTCGCTGCACTTCACCTGTGGAAAAGGGGGGAAAATTGTAATGGTGAATGTAGCGTTTTGATTCCGTGGGGGACAGATCATCAATTTCCTGGGCTTCCTTGGGTGTGCCAAGGGTAGCCAGGGTCATCACCTGGGTCTCACCACGTGTAAACAGACCTGAACCGTGAGCACGAGGACTTGTATCCACTTCACACCAGATCGGTCGAATTTGTTTTGGATCTCTGCCATCCGGACGGATACCCTTGGTTAAGATGCGTGTTCGAACGACTTTTTGGTAAGCATCGTGAAATGCATCTTTGACTTCTGTGAGGAGTTTATCATTTTCCTCATTTTTCTCGTCAGTATTTCCATCCAGCAATTCTTCTTCAATGGCATTGATCGCAGTATCCAATTCGGCTTTGGTGTGAGGTTGGTCAAGCGCATCATTGATCTTGGTGCTGACTTTCTCATAAACCTGAGCGATGAGGGCTGTATCGACTACTTTCAATGGGACTTCCCGTTTGGATTTACCAACCTCGGAAGCCATCTTTTCCTGTACAGCGATGATCGATTGGATGGAAGCATGCCCAAAACTAATGGCAGCGACCATATCATCTTCTTTTACTTCGTTTGAACCACATTCAACCATTAATATGGCATCTTTTGTTCCAGCTAAGCGTAGATCCAGATCAGAAACTTCAGTTTGTTCAAATGTAGGATCGATAATGAATTTTCCATCGATTCTTCCGACTCTCACTGCACCAACAGGACCTGCCCATGGGATGTCAGAAATGATCAGAGCAGCCGAAGCAGCATTGATCGCCATAACATCCAAAGGATTTTTCCCGTCGGAGGAAATCGGGAACATGATGATCTGAACTTCATTACGCATGTTCTTATCGAATAAGGGACGCAATGGTCTGTCAGCCAAGCGGGCTACCAAAACGGCATCATCACCGGGTCGACCTTCTCGGCGGAAGAATCCACCGGGGATGCGACCACCCGCGTACATTTTCTCTTCGTATTCCACGCTGAGTGGGAAGAAATCAGTTCCTTCAATGACATTATTAGACATGGTAGCTGATGCGAAAAGGACAGAATCGCCTACTCGCAGTGTTACAGCACCACCAGCCTGACCAGCTAATTTACCGGTTTCGAATGTGAATTCGTGGTCACCGATAGTACCACTAAAGCTAAAAGCTTTTTGTTGCATTATTAACTCTCTTTCTCCCCGCAGTTAGGAACTGAGAAATAAAGAAAATTCTTTTTCATCATCTCTCAATGCCCAACTTGCGGGATTTGCCCAAAAAAAGAGTAGATGGTTTCAATCACCATCTACTCATGATGGGTTTGTTCTTACTTTGTTCGAATATTCAGCTTTTCGGTCATAGACAGATATTTTTTATAATCTCTCTTTTTCAGATATGCCAGAAAGCTTTTGCGTTGACCTACGAGCTTGAGCAACCCTCGGCGGGATGACTCATCGTGTTTATGAATTTTTAAGTGTTCTGTGAGTTCGAGGATGCGGTTCGTAAGAAGAGCTATTTGTACTTCTGTTGAACCTGTGTCATTATCGTGTTGTTTGTAACTATCAATAATTTTTTGTTTTTCTTCTTTTGTCATTGTCATGACGCTGCTATCTCCTTTTCTAAGCAAGTCTCCTCTTGTGCAGTGAAGCCACAACCGCAAAAGGGACTAGTCATGAGGTCAATTATACCAGATTGTATGACACGAAAAAGTGATAATGCATCACTCTTTTTGTAAGACTTCTGCCAGATATTTCTGATTTTCGGCAGAGAAAAGTGGGGTAAGTTTTCGTATATATTTTTTTGCTTTGTCGTTGGTGGTATGTGTATATATTTCACAAAGAAAAGCAACGGTTTCAATTTCTGATTTGTTCATTAATGCTGTCATTAAGGGGTTTAATTGTCCATATGTCTTAATGGATGCTTTTTCTATGAATGGAGTAATTAAATTAAAGACCCACGGCAGATCAGAAAAATATTTCTGTTCTATGACTTTCGATAGAGTTCGAAAAGCCAATCGTCTCAATTCGGGATCGTCGGTATTGATCATCCTCTCAATGAATAATTGCATACTGGGGGAAGTCTCTCTGCGGGAAAACGGAATCTGTGTAAGAATAACACTATGCAGAATCTCTTCATCCGTTGAAGTTATCCATTGCAGTAGACGCCGGCTGATCTCATCTGTTTTACTCGCAGGAAGACTTAATAGTAGATTGATCGCGAGTAATTTAAATTCTAATTCTTCCCTGATCCACAATGCATCCAAGATCGTAATGGCGTTCTCTGTAAAATCTTGAGCGAGATTGGGGAAGGTTTCAACGATCTTTTCCAGAACCAGATCCGGGACATTCAAACGGGGCAGGAGCGTTTGGATAGGAGTGTTTTCACCGAGTCTGGCTTTCTCGGAAGAATACATATTCAACAGATCTTCCAGCTTATGCAGATAGACCTTTGAATCACTGCGGTAAAGCTGCAGAGATTGAAGACGGTTATTGAGAACAGTTAATTCAACTGCAGGCATAAGATCCGATCAATATGCTTTTGCGAAATAGGCTTTCGTTGAAGTTTCTTTACCGCAAACGACACAGTTGCCTTTGCTGTGGTTATGATCAAAAGGAATGCAGCGCGTTGTCGCTTTGGTATCCTCTTTAATCCTAGCTTCACATTCTTGC
>DHHD01000013.1:23670-25815 GCA_002403105.1 Anaerolineaceae bacterium UBA4781
GCATATCTCGGCGGGCGATCACCAGCTTGTTATTGGCAACATCGCGTGGACCAACCTCAATTCGTAACGGAACACCACGCATTTCCCAATCGTTGAACTTGAAACCAGGGGTTTGCTCGAAGCGATCATCAAGTTTTACCCTGAATTCTGCTAATTGTGCAGTAATCTTTTGTGCATACTGTAGAACCGTTTCGCGTTCTTCAAGGTCATGAAAGATAGGAACGATCACCACCTGAATAGGTGCCAGGCGAGGGGGCAGGATGAGCCCCTGGTCATCTCCATGGGTCATGATAATTGCACCGATGAAACGGGTGGAGAGCCCCCAGGAAGTAGTCCAACAATATTGGAGCTGATTCTGTACATCCAAATATTGGATATCGAAGGCTTTGGCGAAATTTTGCCCTAAATTATGAGATGTTCCGGACTGAAGAGCTTTGGTATCACCCATCATAGCTTCGATGGTGTAAGAGTGCAGTGCCCCGGCGAATTTTTCAGTCTCACTCTTCATCCCGCAGATGACCGGGATGGCTGCTTCATTGACTGCGAAATCTTCATAAACGTGCAGCATGCGTAGAGTCTCTTCTTCTGCCTCTGCGGCTGTGGCATGAGCGGTATGCCCTTCTTGCCAATAGAACTCGAGAGTTCGTAAGAATAGACGGGTGCGCATTTCCCAGCGCACTACATTTGCCCACTGGTTGATCAACACAGGCAGGTCGCGGTATGACTTGATCCATTTGGAATACATATGCCCGATGATCGTTTCGGAGGTGGGGCGAACAACAAGCGGTTCTTCCAGCTCTTGACCACCGCCGTGCGTAACAACCGCCAGTTCGGGAGAGAACCCTTCAACATGTTCCTTCTCTTTTTCAAGAAAAGACATGGGGATGAAGAGCGGGAAAGCTGCATTTTGATGGCCGGTTTCTTTAAAGCGTTTGTCCAACGCTTTTTGGATGTTTTCCCACAATGCCCAGCCGTAGGGTTTGATAACCATACAACCACGCACCGGTGCGTAATCAGCCATATCGGCTTTTTGGATTATTTCGTTGTACCAATCTGAAAAGTTTTCATTCCTAGTGGTTAATTTATCGTTCGCCATGATCCCTCATTTATATAAAAGTCTGTAATTTATGAATAACTATTTAATTCGGCTACTGCATCTTCGATGGAAGAGCAAAAGCGGATATACGTTCTGACTGAAGAAGGAATAAAATCGGGCATTTCTGCATAGAATGTTTGGATCACTTTTTGCCAGGCATCACCAACCAGCAGCAAATAGGGGAGCGGGATGGATTCAAGAATGATCATGTTCCACGTCAATGCAATTTCAGCCAGAGTTCCCACACCCCCAGGCAAAGCAATAGCAGCGTCACAATTCTTGACCAAACCGCTGAGCCGACCAATGAGATCGGAATTATGCAAAACCTCATGCACCCATGGATTGGGTTTTGTATTGCGCCATTTTTCAATCACATCACAAGTAACCCCGATCACATGACCACCGGCTTCTGCGCTGCCCTTCGACACAGCTTCCATGGTGCCCACGTACCCACCGTTAAGAACGATATGCCCTTGTTCTGCAAGCAGTTTTCCTAAATGGTACGCTTGAAGATAATCAACATCGCCGGGTTCAGGATGCGCACTGCCAAAAACTGATACTCTCATTTTTCTGTCCTTACATATAATGAAATAATTAATGATATCCAGATAAAAGTCGTGTACTATCAATTGTGTTATTTTACTTGATTTCTTTTGATTAAAATAAAAAAGGAGTTGAGAAAAACCAACTCCTTTTCATTTGAGCAGTGAAGATTATTCTTCTTTTGCTGCGTCCTCTTTGGCTTTCTTTTCGACGATCTCGTTGGTGATGTGAGATGGAACAACTTCATAATGGGCAAATTCCATATCGAATATTCCACGTCCACCTGTGATAGAGCGCAGATCGGTGGTGTAACGCTGCATTTCAGATAATGGAACATTCGCAGTGACAATGGATTGTCCTTTTTCTGTTTCCATGCCCTGAACGCGGGCGCGGCGGGTATTCAAATCACCAAGAATATCACCCATATTCTCTTCCGGAACGACCACTTTCACCTGCATGATGGGTTCCATTAGAACGGGACTGGCATCTTTGAAAGCTAATTTGAA
>DHHD01000013.1:25914-31825 GCA_002403105.1 Anaerolineaceae bacterium UBA4781
CCACCGAACACCGCATTCACAAATTCGAATGAATCACCTTCCAAAGGTTCAACACGTAGATGGACTTCACCAAATTGACCGGAACCACCGGATTGTTTTTTATGGCGGTGCATAGCACTGGCTTTTTTAGTAATGGTTTCTTTATATGGAACCTTTGGTATTGAAGTCTCAAGATTGACCTGAAATTTCGAACCTGCACGCCGGATTGCAACATCAATATGCTGGTCACCCATACCTTTCAGAATGGTCTGGTTGGTAGCAGGTTCTTGATGCCAGGTAAGGGTCATATCTTCTTCGCATAAACGGGTCAGAGTTGGGCTGATCTTGGTAGAATCTGCCATTGTTTTCGGGAAAATGGCGACCTGGAAGAGAGAAGTGGGATATTCAGGAATGCGAACTTTGATGGGATGTCCTTTATCACAGAGGGTGTTGCTGGTTGCGGTAACGGTCAGTTTTGGGCAAACACCAATATCGCCGCTGTGGATGGTCTTTATTTGAGTACTATCTTTTCCACATGGTATATAAACATTTCCCAATCGCTCTTCGGTATCTTTGGATGAATTCCAAAGGCGGGAATCAGCATTGATCATGCCGGAGAAAATGCGGAAATAGGTTTGCTTTCCAACAAATGGATCAGCAGTAGTCTTCCAGACGTATGCAGCTAAAGGACCATTGTCGATGGATTTAAGGTTCTCTTCACCATTTGCACCATCCACCACTCTGCCTTCGACCTGGTCGGGAGATGGGAAAAAATCTACAACTGCGTTCAGAAGGGGTAAAATCCCAATTTCTTTTTCACCGGCGCTGACTAAAACCGGTATGAAATCGCCTTTACGCACAATGGCGGTTAATCCTTTAATGATCTCTTCAGGAGCGAGTTCACCGGATTCCAAATATTTTTCCAGAAGAGTGTCATCCCCTTCGGCGGCTGCTTCCACCAATGCCATATGGGCTTCTTCGGCTGTGCTTTGCATCTCAGGCGGAATCGCTTCGGGATTTTTTCCATCGCCTTTGAAAGCTTTCATGGAAAGTAAATCAATAATGCCCTGAAAACTTTGTTTTTCGCCCCAAGGAAGCTGTACTTTAATGAGGCGAGTGGCTGAATGCTCTTCAATGGAAGCGATCGCTTTATTGAAATCAGCATTCTCTCGATCCATTTTATTGATCAAGACAAAACGGGGGAGATGGAATTTATCGCAATATTTCCATGCGATTTCGGTACCAACTTCATAACCTGAAACTGCATCCAAGACAACCACTGCACCTTCAACTACACTTAATGCAGAAATCATTTCACCAACAAAATCGGTGTATCCGGGTGTGTCGATAAAATTAATTTTTGTGTCTTTGTATTCTATGGGAATGACTGCGGAGTAAAGAGAAATACTGCGTCGTATCTCTTCTTCATCAAAATCACTGACTGTGGTTCCTTCGTTGATACTACCCATGCGGGTGGTGGCACCAGTGGTGTGAAGTAATGCTTCTGTAAGAATGGTTTTCCCCGCACTGCTGTGTGAAACAAGAGCGATATTTCTTATGTTGCCAGTACTATATTCTTTCATTAATATTACCCTTTAAAAGAGATATGATAACAACCTGCTTATTTTAAGGGGAATCGCTTCAAATGTCAAAGATATGCTGGGAGTGGTTAAAATAAATTTGTTATTCGATTTTCATTTCGAGGGCACCGGGCTGCAAATTTAACGAAGATTAATCAATTTGTTGGAGAGAATTCAATAGAGTTTGTAAGTAATTCTCTTCTTCAGTGCGTGAAATGATCTCTCCATCGATCCAGGCGTCCGTTAGCTGCTGGAAAATTTGTCTATAAACCGGTCCTGGAGAAATGCCATGTTCTTGCAGAGTAGATCCAGTTGTGTACGGCTTTAGTTTTCTCCATTCTTCGAGATGCAGATCTAATATTTGAAGGACCTTCTCTTGATCGTGAAAGAAGAAGTGAACAGCATATAAAACAAAAATTGGGAGATCTTTCAGAACTGCATAAATTTGGCTGGGTTTTTTATCGACCAATTCTGGGAGTTTTTTGATCAGGAAATGGGTCTGCTGGATGCTTTTCTGAATGAGGTTTGGTAATTTTAAGCGCGTGCTGATCTTGTGGATTGCATCTTCTGTTTGCAGACCTAGAAGAATTGAATAGAGAAGGATAAGTTCCAATGGTGAATTATTGATCTTTTGCGGTAGCTGCCAATTCGCAGTGGGTTTCGTTTCAAGGATCAATTGCAGAAGGGCAGCGTCTTTGTTTGAAAACGAGAAGTTTGGATCAATGGCTTGCAAAAGCCCGAGCTGTTCTAGACGTTGCAGTATATCTACTGCCAGGCGTTCATGCAGGATCAGATCCATTTCATGCCGGATGCGATCTCCTGATACTTGTTTCAAGAGCGGTTTGGCTTCCAGCAATAATTCCAAGGTACGGTCTTCGATTTGAAATCCAAAGCGCTGTTCAAAACGTACAGCGCGCAGCATGCGCGTGGGATCATCAACAAAGGAAAGAGAATGCAGAACGCGAATAATGCCGTTCTTTAGATCATCCATTCCACCCCAATAATCCGATAGATCCCCGTAATGGCTACCATCCAATTGAATGGCAAGGGTATTGATCGTAAAATCTCGCCGTAGCAGATCCAGTTTGATACTGCTGAGTTTAACAGTGGGAAGTGCGCTGGGGTTTTTATAGAATTCCGTACGAGCGCTGATCAGGTCAACGGATTTCGGTAATCGGTTTTTTTGAGGAGATACTGTGCTTGTTGAGATCTTTGTATCTTCAAGGAACCACTTGGCGGTACCGAATTGGCGGTGGCTGGTGATTTTTCCACCATACAGCTCGGTCAATCGATGTGCCAGTTCAATGGCGTTGCCTTCCACCACAAAATCCAGGTCATATAAGGGGGAATTTAATAAGATATCTCTCACCACACCACCCACCAGATAAACATGCATATTCATCTCATAGGCAGCATCTGCAATGACTTTGATCAATTCTCTTTGGGCTGGATTTAAATTTTCTTCAAGGCTGGCTGCAAGATTTATTTTCCCATTCAGGGGTGACTGAAAACCGGAGTAAGCTTGCAACAGATCTGTGCGTGTCACGATTCCAATGATCTTCTGGGTCTGCTTGTGGAAAACCGGCATCTGGCCCCAATTGGATTTTGCCATCAAATTATGGCATTCTTCAAGTGAGGTTTCAGGATATACAAAATAATTACCAGCTTCCATCAAGCTTTTTGCCGGTAGATCCAATTTATGCGCTATCGCTCGATCCACAGCCCGGCGTGTTAACAACCCTAACACCTTATCATTTTCAACAACGGGGAAACCTTCATATCCGTAACGCTGCATGATTTGAATGGCTTCCTGTGCTTTTGTACCAGGCTCCAGGAGCAGCGGATTTTTTGACATGATCTGTTTGACAGTGATGGAAGGATAAATGAAATCATCCAGAGAAATTATGAATTCATTTTCCAATTCCCGCAGGGTTTTCTTTCCAATGTCTGATCCTTTAATCAAGGCAGCTGCAGCTCTGGGATGCCCCCCTCCACCATAATTTTCTGCAATGGTGGCAACATTGATCTGATCGCTGATCGAACGAGCAACCAAACGAATTCCCTCTTTGGTATGCACAAAAATAAACAGGGCATCCGGATCATAGAGATCACACACCTTATGAGCGATGCTGGAGACTTCTTCATCCAAAAACTCTGCTTCTGCATGTGAAACCATGATGCGCTGTTTTTTCAATTCCAGAACCTGATTATTTTTAATGAGCTCATCCAGAACTTTTTGTTGATCTGCAGAAAGAGAAAGATTTAAATATTCTGCGGCGATCTTGAGACTCGCACCTTGTGAAAGCAGAAAAGCAACTGCCTGCGCATCGCGCGCGGTAGTACTGGCGTACATTAAGGAACCAGTATCTTCATAGATACCCAATAGCAGTAAAGTTGCATGGATGATGGATAAATTTCCATTATGTTCAATCAGTTGTTCCACAAAATAAGTTGCACAAGCACCGCTGTTCGTGGGATTAAAATCCCAGACAGGATTGAAATCTTCTTTCTTTTTATGATGGTCAATAGCGCAGATATGGGTATCTTTGGTGGTGCCCTTTAGAGTGATCATGGATTGGGTATCAACCAGCGTAACTGAACGGATATTCTTTTTAGGAAGCGCCTGCGGGAGGATGAAAGGCAGATCGGAGCAGAATTTATTATAGAACTGCTGAACATTCCGGTTCAGCGTACCGGGTAAAAGCGGATAAGCATGATCGCTGAGCAGATAAGCTCCCAGTATGGAAGCAAAGCCATCAAAATCGGTCTGTTCGTGTGTCATGATGATATCCATATTGTTATTCTAATACTTTCTTTTATAAAAAAGCATTGCGCTTCTTTCCTGTTCCCAATACAATATCAGTGAGGTAAAAATGAATGTCTTGAGTCAAGAAGAAAGAGAACGCTACTTACGGCATTTACGCATCCCTGCCTTTGGGGAAGAAGGGCAGTTGAAATTAAAAAGTGGATCAGTCCTGGTGGTAGGTGCCGGCGGCTTAGGCTCAGTAGTTCTATTGTATCTGGCGGCTGCCGGTGTGGGAAAGTTAGGGATTGTAGATTCGGATGTAGTTGAATTATCCAATTTGCAGCGGCAGGTACTGCATGATACAGAAAACCTGGGAGCACAGAAAACAGAATCAGCATTCACCCGTCTGCATGCACTCAACCCGCATGTAGATCTACAATTGTACCCGCAGCGTTTTGAAAAGGAAAATGCCGAACAGATCATGCAGGAATACTCCATTATCATGGATGGAACGGATAATTTCGAAACACGTTTTCTGATCAATGATGTGTGCGTGAAATTGAAGAAAACATACATTTATGGCGCCATCAATCAATTTCATGGCCAGGTAAGCGTGTTTGATGCAAACAAGGGAGCCTGTTTCCACTGCCTCTATCCCTCTATGCCTTCTGATGAAGTGATTGCGGCGAATCAAGGAGTGGGTGTGGTAGGAGCTGTACCCGGAATCATTGGATCAATCGAAGCGTTGGAATGTATCAAGATCCTGACCGGAATCGGGAATCCGCTGTACGGACGGATGATCTTGCTGGATGGGGAGCAGATGGAATTTAAGGAAGTGCAAATTCGAAAACGAGCAAACTGCCCGGTATGTGCAAATCAATGAGGAATCCATGACAGAAAAAAGGAAGATTTTACTGATTACCGCGCATCCTGATGATGAAACATTTGGAATGGGTGGAACCATCGCAAAATATCAAGCGGAGGGGGTGGAAATCTCGGTTGTCTGTGCGACAAAAGGAGAAGTCGGAGAAGCGGATGCGGATCTGTTGGCTCAGTATGATTCTATGGCGGACCTGCGGGTGGCTGAAATGCGCTGTGCCATGCAGGTACTCGGAGTACATAATTATCATTTTCTGGGTTACCGGGATTCGGGTATGCAGGGTAGCCCTGAGAACAACCACCCGCAAGCGTTCATTCAAGCACCACTTGAAAAAACAGGAAGGGAAATTGCTTTCCATCTACGCAAGATCCGACCCAATGTGGTGCTCACTTCTGATCCGATGGGTGGGTATGGGCATCCTGATCACATTCATGCCTATCGATCGGTTGTGAAAGCATTGGAATTGACGGCTGATCCTGCCATTCAAATTGAAGGATTGGAACCTTTTCACCCGGAGGGTGTATTTCTGCAAACATTTCCGCGCAAGTTCATGCGTGTAGTCGTGAAGCTCATGCCAGTGTTTGGAAAGGATCCAACGAAATTTGGCAAGAATGGGGACATCAATTTTGTTGAGATCCTGCAAGCGGATTTCCCAATCAACGTGCGTATTCATTACAGAAAATATGCAGCCATTCGAGAGAAAGCATCTGCCTGCTACCGCAGCCA
>DHHD01000013.1:31891-43213 GCA_002403105.1 Anaerolineaceae bacterium UBA4781
CCCGTCTTTTGCGAAGATGATTTTGATAGGTGTTGAGTATGTAATGCATCATACTAGCCAATATGCGCTGATTTGATAACTTCAATCGAACGTTCTTGTCGATCTGCTGTAAACTGGATGGTTGGATTCGATCTAATCAATTTCTGTTTTTGAAAGCGCAGCAAGCGCTTTTTCCAGATTTACTCCATTTTGAAACATATATGAAAATACAAATGGTAGATTATAAACTTCAACGGCGTTCAACAAACTTGTAATGTCGTAAGATACACGAAAATTTTCCACCCGGATGGATTCACCAATGGAAAGCAGTACATAGGATGCTCTCGAGTCTCCATCATCCTGTCTGCCGACGCTGCCGGGGTTGATGAATACAGTATCATCAACCTGTTCTTTCCAGAAAATATGTGAATTTCCGGTGACCAGAAATTCAGTTTGAATTAACTTTTTGTTCATTGCTAATTCTGTTTGAGGTGTATGCGGACCGAGATAAGCTTTTCTACTCAGCGGTGATCCATGCGTGAGATAGAGGGTTTTTGATCCAATAGATATTTTTTCGAATTCAGAAAAATTGGAAAGGATTTGAAAATTTCGATTAGAAAGCTGTTCATACGCCCATTGAAAAGCGAATATTCGTAGGGGATGTTTTTTTTGCTCAAAAACATTTTTCTTTTTTGGAAATTCCAGCACTTTCCGGTCATAATCACCTTTTACGCTGATTATTTTCTTGAAGCGAATGAAATCCAAACATTCGTTAGGAAAGGGACCATACCCAACTGTATCTCCGGCATTGAGAAAAAGTTGTGCTCCATGATCAAGGGCATGGTTATAAGTAGCTTCCAAAGCGGGTAAATTTGCATGAATATCACTGAGCAGTGCCACGCATTGAATTGGATCGGATGGTTTTCTAATTTGATGCATATATTTTAACTTTTTATCCCCCTGGACTCAGACAGTACCTTGAACAGAATCTGTAATGGAAATTGTAGCCTGCAAAACCAATTCCCGCAATCTCAACCAGATTTTCTCAGATTGCCATTTTTGCCAATCTTGAATGAAATCTGTATAAATGCGATCGCGTTCCATCTGCCGGTTTTGTTCAATATAGTGAAATCCTGGTATCAAACGGCTCAAAGCAGACGTACGACCGTAGTATCGTGCAGTTCGCTGTTTTTCGGATTCTATAAAAGCTGGAATGAAAGCGATCCATACATCGCAGTCATGGATCAACCCCAATTTTTGCTGGACGGTCTTCATACTATTCAAGAATTCTTCCAACTTACCACGGTAGAGCGGTAGGAACACTTCCAATGTGTAGCGCAGACGTTTGGCTGCGATTCTCATCAAATGCAATTCATGAATATTTTCAGGATTGTGGATGAATACTTCGTAGTATAAGAATTGATCCAAAGCTGTATCAATGGTATGAAGAGCTAACTGAAACAGAGCCAGTGGATATCCATCTTCACAGTTGGTTTTAATAATCTCCTGTATGTCGCTCTGCATGGCAAGGATACTCTTATTTTTAAGGAGATCACCAGAGTGTTTTTCTACTGTACGGTCTTTCTCTTGACGTTTTTGGAGCAGGCGCAGGTGCACGCGCAGGATTCCGGCGCGCAACTGCCTATCGGAAACAATGGCAAGCAAGCCTTCCAGGAATTCAATCTGGACATCCAGATCTCTGGTTTTACCAAATTTGCGAGTGATCGAGCGGATGGTATCTTCCCAGGATCTCACTTTCCGTTTGGGAAAGAAATCATTAAAAACTGAGAGCGCAATACGTATTCTACGAGAAGCAACCCGCAGATCGTGAATATCCTCAATTTCGTGACGAGTTTGTATTCTTTCAAGTGTTTGCAGAAGGTTTTGTGTATTCACCAGGATATTTTCGGACGCGTATTTTTGTATGCGTATATCCCTGTTCACCTTCATAAAAGATCCTCTAGTTCTTATTCTTGGATTTATCGACGGGCTCGATCAAATCTTCGACCAGGTTCCTGACATCATCAAAGATTTCTTTAACCGATCGGTTGGCATCCACAATTTTAAATTTATATTCTTCAGCCATCAGATCAAATTGCTCGATCATGCTTTTTTGATATTGGACGAAACTATCATAAAGATCCTGCTCTTTGATGATATCCATACCGGATTCCCAAAAATTAAATCCACGTCCATGCACAATGCGAGTTACAAGTGTGGGAATATCAGCTTTGAGATAGATCACCAGATCCGGGATGAGTGCAAATCCATATACTTCACGCGTCCAGTCAGGGGCTAATCCACGCACAACATCACGCGCGATGATGGAGTAGAAATAGCGATCTGAAACGACATGAAATCCCGCTCGCATAGCCGGGATGATCTGGTTTTCAAGGCGATCTGCAAAATCAGTTGCGTAAAATAAACTGAGTGTGGTGGGAGTAAGGGTATTGCCTTCTTTGGCTTTATCCAGACCGGGTTGGGTGAGGGGGGAGCGGCGTAATCCGGTATCGGACACTGCATAACTGTTCTTTTCCAACCATTTTTTCAACATAGCAACCTGGGTCGATCTTCCAACGCCATCAGTGCCTTCCAGTACGATCAATTTCCCCTTCAATGGCTCTTTGGTCAAATAAGGGAAACCATTACCATAAAATTTCATTTTCGTCATGGTTTCTCCTGTAAAGATACAGTTTCACGCTGCTTCTTCTCATACTTTTTGGCAGACAGGGTTGGATTCGGGAGACCTTCCCATCCCCGCAACATGGCATTCACCAAACCGCGGATCTCTTTTTGTTGATTTTCAACCGGTTTATTAGCATCAATCACTTTAAAGTTGAATTCCCCAACCATTTTTTCATATTCTTCCAGCACTTTACCCTGGAAAAGACGAAAACTGGTTATCTTTTTATCAGATAATCCCAGATCCATTCCTGCTTCATAAAATTTGATCTTTGCTCTGGATGCCATAATGCGATCTACTGCGGTTTCAATATCCACATTGAAATACAGCGCAAGGTCAGGTTGAATTGCAAATGAATACAGATTGCGCACCCATTTGGGATCCACTCCACGTGCGACATCCCGTGCAAAAGCAGTGAAGGCATAACGGTCGGCAATAACGATCACACCAGCTTTGAGCAGGGGGAGCAGGTGGTTTTCCCAACGATCAGCAAAATCGGTAGCTTGAATCAGGCTGAAGGTAGTGGGAGTGAAAAGGCGTTCTTTTTTACCGAGCTTGGTCGTGCTTTTTACAAGGGGTGATGAATTCCATTCGCTGAAATAGACTGATTTCCCCTTTTCTTGCAGCCACTTATAGATCAAATCTATCTGCGTGGATTTACCACTGCCATCAATCCCTTCAACAATTATCAATTTCCCTTTGGTTGGATTGGGTTTTAGCATACCATTTCCATTTCTTCAACTCGAGTTTCATTTATTGTATATTCTTATTTCAAGAATTGCTATGACAAAATAAGTAATACTCTAAAAAATATTCAAGTGGATTGATGCTTCACTTAAAGAAGTGATGAAATAGGTCTATATCGTTAATCAAAAATCAGAGAGATCAGTTTCATCATCATTCGAACTCATTTCCATTAATTCCCCGGTCGTGATAAAGATAGTACGTTCACAAATATTGGTAACCCGATCGGCAAAGCGTTCTAAATTGTGGGCGATCCACAGAATATCATTCGCCTGGTCCATATAGGATGGATTTGTAATAGCATATTGAATAGTGGCATGATAGATCTTGGTATACAGCTCATCAACAATATCATCTTCTTGAGGTATAGCAGCCGCTTGATTCGGGTTCTGTTCGATGAAGGCGCTCAGACTACGGTGGAGCATACTCACGCTCTGTTCTGCCATTTTCTGAAAATCACGAACGGGAATATCAATATCAGATTTTCCGATCTTGATATTGATCTTGGCAATACCCTTGGCATAATCGGCCATTCTTTCCAGTTCATTGACTACCAAAAGCATCGCAGCCAGCAAGCGCAGATCTCGGGCAAATGGCTGCTGGGTAGCCAGCAGGATAATAATGGCATTCTCCAGAGCAAAGCGTTTTTCGTTGATGACGGTATCTTCTTCGAAAATACGTTTTGCTTCTTTCAAATCACGGGTTTTTAAAGTATTGGTAGCATCCAGGATTGCCTGTTCGACCATACTACCCAGAAGATAGATCTCATTTTGAATTTGTGTCAATTTTGAATCCAGGGTTTCACGCGGCATCATTCACCTCTTTGTAATCTATCCAAAGCGACCGGAAATATAATCTTCGGTGATCTTCTCATGCGGATTGGTAAAGATCTGACTTGTTTTTCCATATTCAATAATATAACCAGAACGGTCAGGGTTCATGTTAAACACCATGGTGTGATCAGAAGCCCGAGCGGCTTGCTGCATGTTGTGTGTAACTATGACAATTGTATATTCTTTTTTCAGATTTTGAATTAATTCCTCAATTTTTAAAGTCGCGATCGGATCAAGCGCCGAGGCGGGTTCATCCATCAGGATAACCTGGGGTTCTACGGCCAAAGCGCGCGCAATACATAAACGCTGCTGCTGCCCGCCGGATAAAGCCAAGCCTGATTTGTGCAGGTTATCTTTTACTTCATCCCAAAGGGCAGCATCTGTAAGACTTTTTTCCACAATCTCTTCCAGTACCGCTTTATTTTTCAGTCCATGTGCTCGTGGACCATATGCCACATTATCAAAAATGGATTTTGGGAAAGGATTGGGGCGTTGAAAAACCATACCGACCTGTTTTCGCAGTTCTACAACATCCTGCGTAAAAATATCATTAGCATCGAGAAAGATCTTTCCAGTTGTTTTCACGCAAGGGATCAATTCATTCATTCGGTTTATAGAACGAAGGAAGGTGCTCTTGCCGCAACCAGAAGGTCCAATGATAGAGGTGATGGAGTGTTCAGGGATGTCAACATTAATTTCCTTGAGCGCCTGGAAATCTCCATAAAAGAGATTGAAATTTTTTGCGGTGATTTTTGGTTTTCCATTCGATTGTAATGAGCGCATGTTTCCTACTTTCCACTCAAGCGTTTCTGAAAGTATTTTGACGAAAGATTAATTGCCAGATTCAATATCATAATGATCATAATCAATATGGCAGAGGTGCCCAACGCTTTATCGAAAGCTCTGGTTTCAGTAGCCAGCATATAAACATGCAATGCCAGAGTCCTTCCGGAAGACATGAGATTCTGGGGAAGGCGATAACTACCACCCAGTGTAACCCAGAAAACTGCTGTCTCTGATATGATTCTACCAACACTCAGCACAATTCCGGTAACGATTCCTGGAATTGCTGTGGGAAGTACTACCCCGATCACGGTTTGCCATTTCGTTGCCCCGAGCCCGAGAGAACCTTCTCGATAGGATTCTGGAACTGCCAGCAGTGCTTCTTCAGTTGTGCGAATGATGACAGGCAGTACAAGACAAGCACCACTCAATCCAGCCGATAATAACGAAAATCCCAGTTTCATGTAGGAGACAAAAACAGCAAAACCGAATAACCCAAAGATGATGGAGGGAACCCCTGCCAGAACCTCTACACCGGTGCGCGCGATTCTTACCAGCCACTGGATGAATTTACTGCGATTCTGCGCTTCATTGGCATACTCCACGAAATAGATGGCGGCACCAATTCCAAGAGGAGCGGCAATGGACAGGGTGAAAATGACCAGATACACGGTTGTTACGATGGTGGTGGAGATGCCACCTTCTCCATCAAAGCCACCAGCCGGGCGGGTGGTGAGAAATTCGAGGTTTACGGTAGACAATCCTTTGGTAAAGACATACCCGATGATCCATACCAAAATTGCGATCGCAGCGAGTCCTATTAACCACAAAAAAGTAAATGCGATATTCTGCGAGATCCGCCGACGCTGAATATTGGATTTACGGGATGCTTTTTCTCTGGCAAGGATCTTTTTTTCTTGATCTGTCAAAGACTGGTTCATGCGTTTTTTCTACCTTTCATAATGCGATTTGCCAGACGGTTGATTACCAAGAGAAAGAGAAACAATAAAACACCGGTAAAAAATAACGCAGAACGGTGTGCTCCAGATGCATAATTGATTTCGACAGCGATATTGCCGGTGAGGGTGCGGGCTGTTGAAAAGATAATAGAAAGAGGATTAGCGTTGACCGGTGTGGGGATGGCAATGGAGTTACCGATCACCATGATGAGTGCCATGGTTTCACCTAATGCTCTGCTGATCCCCAAGATCACCGCGGCGATAATACCTGAATTAGCGGCTGGAAGGACCACGTCCTTGATAGTTTGCCAGTGCGTGGCACCCAGGGCATAGGATGCTTCGCGGTAGCTGTCGGGAACGGCGCGAATGGCATCTTCTGTGATGTTCGTTATGGTAGGTAAAATCATGATCGAAAGGATAATGGATGCATTCAGAATACCAAAACCGGTGGTGTTTCCCTCTACCGGTATCTGGCGGATCAAGGGAGCAATTACCACCATGCCAAACAACCCATAAACAACCGATGGAATGCCAGCCAGCAACTCAATTGAGGTTCGGAAAATATTACGAATAAAAGTCGGTGCAATTTCGGCTAATAAAATTGCTGTCCCAAAAGCAAGCGGTATGCCTATCACAATCGCTCCAATGGTGCTGTAAATGGAACCAATGACCATTGGTACTAACCCAAATTGTGCTTCGCTGTTGCCGATAATGGAACCAGGGCGCCAGATGGTGCCGGTTAATAATTCCTGTAATCCAATTTCCGAAATAGCAAGCTCAGATTCCTGGAATGTGAAGAAAAAAATAAAGATCACGATCAAGACGGAACTGAGTGCAGTGCCAAGTAGAAAGTTCCTAACAGTACGGTCAAATGTATGCCGCTGTTTGGGAGTTTCAGAAAAGAGATCGCCTGCCTTATAGAGAAAAATGAACAAAATACCCGGAATGGTTGCATACAGGATGGTTTTCAGCAAGAACTCAACCAGGTATTTAGTAATTTCGCCAATTGAAAGCACCTGTTTCCCAGAAAAAACAGCACTTGAAAATTCGAAAATCACATTAATTACGATACCAAGCATGATTAAAATGAGCATAGATAAAAAAGCAGTACGAGCCCAGTTTTGTAAGGTATAGAAACCCTTTGATAAAAAGAAGAAGGCAAAACTCAGGATGACACCGGTGATCAATGCCAGCCAACCACTCAAAGGCAGGTTGATGATCGAAAAGAAACCTAGTATTCCAGATATGAGTGTAGATAAGGAAAGTAATAGAAAGAATCCTATTAAAAAAGTCACAACGATAGGTCTTTTTCTTAAAACCAGTTGGGAATGATTTTTATGTTTCATTTTATTTTTGGTTAAAATCATGCCACTGGAGCACATACCAATGCACTCCAGTGGACTCGGGATACCGGTGATTACTTTACTGTGATGTAATCTTCGGCAACGATTTCCTGCCCGGCATCGGAAAGAATGAAATCAATGAATGCCTTGGCAAGACCTTGCGCTTCACCATTGGTGAGCAGATTCAGAGGGCGAAAGATACTGTAGGTGCCGTTCTTGACATTTTCAACAGTAGGAGCAATGGTATCGATCGCAACACCTTTTACCGCGTCACTCAGGTAGCCGAAGGAGAGGTAGCCGATGGTATTGGGGGTGGTGGAAACCACGGTTGAAATTTGACCATTCGACTGCTGCAATAACGCATTTTCTGTAATGGGATCGGTAACCGATTCGCCATTCGCATTTTTATAGGTTAATACCAATTCTTCGAAGGCTGCGCGAGTGCCAGAACCCTCTTCGCGAGAAACCACGACGATCTCAGCATCCGGTCCACCCACTTCAGAGAAATTGGCGATAGAACCGGAGAAGATCGCACGAACCTGTTCCACTGAAAGGGTCGGAATATCAAGTTCGGGATTTACGATCACCGCAATTCCATCATAAGCAATCGTGTACACATTCAAATCAGGATAGGTTTCCATTTCACTATCTTTGATAGCCCGGGATGCTGAACCGATCGCGACGGTTCCATCTCCGGCAGAGGTAACACCAACGCTTGAACCACCACCCTGGATCTCGATCACGACGTCTGGATTGGCTTCCATGAAGGATTCAGCCAATACTTCAGCGAGTGGCTGTACGGTTGTAGAACCAGCAAGTTGGAGCTGACCGGAGAGAGCTTCTTCTTCAACAACAACTTCTTCAACCGGAGCGGCTTCTTCTGCAACAGGGGCAGCTTCTTCGACCGCAGCCGTGCTGCACGCACCCAGCAATAGGGCGCTAACCAGCATCATACTTAACAAACCAAAATACTTACGAGACATTTTTCTTTTCTCCTTTTTCATTTATGTTTTGAATAATACTGAATGGTCTTTAACAAGAAATGAGAGAAAGGTTAAGGTTTGATTAAGGATTTGGAGTAGAGATGAGGGAATTTAATTTTTGATGGGGATCGAGAAATAAAAGGTGCTGCCTTTATTTACAGTACTTTCCACCCACAATTTCCCCTCGTGCGCTTGAACCAGATGGCGCGCAATGGAAAGTCCAAGGCCGGTACCGCTTTTGGAACGGGAACGGTCAGTTTTATAGAATCGTTCAAAAATTCGATCAATATCTTTTTGAGGAATGCCAACACCGCTATCCTGCACTGAAAAAATAACTGATCTTTCTTTTTGCTGCGCGGATATTCGAATCTTCCCGCCGGGGGGAGTAAATTTGATGGCATTGTGGATGAGGTTGATTAAGACCTGTTCAAGCCTATCTTCATCAATCTGTATGGCTGGAAGATCGGGTAAACAATCCCAGACAAATTCCAAGCCGGCTCGTTCAGCTTGCACTTGCATGCGATTGGCAGCGTTTTCCAATAAGGTACAGGGAGATACATTTTTCATTTGCAAGGGAACCAAACCAGATTCAATACGCGATAATTCCAGCAGCTCCTGCACCAATTGTGTTAAGTTATCGATCTCTTTTTCCATTTGCGCTAAAAAGCGTTTCTGAGCAGGGGGGTCATCCATGGCACCATCGTTCAATGTCTCGGTTATGAGTTTCAAAGAAGTAAGCGGGGTGCGCAGCTCATGAGAAACGTTGCTGACAAAATCGCGCCGTACGATCTCAAGCTGGTGCAGTCGGGTGATATCTTGAAATAAAATGAGGATATTGCCTTCATCCATCGGGTCCAAAGGAGCCGCAATGCACTGCAGGTAATTATGATTCAGGCTGGTCTCGATCTGTACGGTCTGCTGCAAGCCTTTTTCCTGGCATTCCTGCCATAATTCCTGAACTTTGAAATGGCGGATCGTTTCGATAAGTGTCTGCCCGCTCACCGCACTCTCAGGTATATCAAACATGCGTTTGGTAGCCTGATTCATAATGCGAACGATCCCACTTTTATCTACGATGCAAATACCATCATTCAGATTCTCCAGAATGCTAGCCAGGTAATGCTGTTGAGAAATCAGGTCGGCAATGATCGCATCGGAGTGTGAGGTTGTCTTCATGATTGTATTTGCCAGCGCACCGATCTCATCAGGGCGATTTAGAAATTTTTTGAGATCATTCCTTGAATCCTCTTTTTCAAGCAGATATTGTCGTATAGCTTTTATGGGTTTTTGAGCAATTCGGGAGACAATGAACGCCAGGGCGGCTTCAAATAAGAAAAGAAAAATTATTTGTGGGTAGAAATTTTGAAAAAATTCTGAAAGAGATATTCCTGCAAATTCATTGTTCGCTAGAAAAAAGAAGATCAAGGCGGTTAGAAAAATGAAACTCAGGTAAAGCTGCCAGAAAAAAGAGATCATACCCTGTTATCCGTCAAACCGATAACCCGCACTGCGCAGGGTGATGATACGCTGCGGATCGGCAGGATCAACCTCGATCTTTTCACGCAGCCAGCGCACATGTACGTCGACGGTGCGGCTGTCACCAAAATAATCCCAACCCCACACCGTTTTTAATATCTGTTCACGGCTGAGAACCTGTCCTTTATTTTCGGCAAAGTAGATCAACAGGTCAAGCTCCTTGGGCCTCAAATCAATGATCCTATCTTTCACCTTCACTTCACGGCGTACCTGGTCGATCGAGAGATCATCAAAAACAAAATGTTTCTTTTGCGTGCTTTGGAATTGTTGATCTTCCTGAATGATGCGGGCGCGACGCAGAAGAGCTTTCACGCGTGCGATCAATTCACGCATACTGAAGGGTTTTGTGAGGTAATCATCTGCCCCTACTTCCAAGCCTACCACGCGGTCAATTTCATCGTCACGGGCGGTTAACATCAAAATGGGGGTATTCAATTCTTTACGAATGATGCGACATACTTCAAAACCATCCATGCCCGGAAGCATGATATCGAGCAGAATAAGATCCGGTTTCTCCTTTTTGGTTGTATCCACTGCGGAATTACCATCGGAAGCGGTTACAACGGTATAGCCTTGATGAGTAAGGTTGTAGACCAGTGTTTCTTGCAGGGTCAGATCATCTTCTACAACGAGTATTTTTTCAGCCATTTTCCCTTACAACTTTCTGAAATATCTCTAATAGCTGTGCGGCAGTTTTTTGTCTGTTGAAATGCTGCTCCACATATACTCTACCACGAAGTCCCATTTCCTTACATTTACTCGGAGATGCGTGCAAAGAGCGAATGGCTTGTGCCACAGCATCCGCATTGCCAGGCTGCGCGAAAATACCACAATCGGCATCCTCCACCACTTTTCGAATAACTCCATCAATCACAAGCACGATGGCTTTGCCAGCCGCCATATAATCAAATACCTTATTTGGATAGGTGGTTTTGTAGAGTTCAATGGGTTTCAAAATGGCAATACAGCAATCCGCTGCAGCCATGGCTTGCCCGATCTCTTTTTTCTCGATGGGAGGAAGAAAGGAAATGTTCTTCAAGTTTTTTCTATGAGCCAGTTCCATCAATGCAGCTTTTTCCTTGCCGTCACCGATCAAGACAAAATGAATATCCTCTATCTGTTTCAATTGTTCTGCAGCTTCGATCACGACCGGAAGGTCATTGGACATGCCATGCGCACCGGTATAAAAAACCAGGAATTTCCCCTGCAATTGATGTTGAGAGCGGAAGGCACTGCCGTTTCCAGCGAGAGGGAACATAGCTGTATCAACACTATTAGGCACCAGGAACACTGATCTCACGCCACGCTGGTTTACATGATCCAAAAATCCGGGTGAATTGACAACCAAAGCATCAGCACGCCTGTATAAGAATTTTTCAAGTCCCTGCGATAGGCGGATGATGATTTTATTTTTAAGAACGCCCACTGCTATTGCGAAAGCCGGCCAAAGATCGCGCACCTCGAAAACAAAGGGTACTC
>DHHD01000013.1:43275-47134 GCA_002403105.1 Anaerolineaceae bacterium UBA4781
AAAACTGCGGTGTAATGCCGGATAAGTATAAGTGCGATAAATGGTGATGCCATCTTCATGAATGGTCTTTTTCTGCTCGGGAGTGGTTTTACCGGTCAGGTAGCTGATGGGGCTGGCAATGATGGTAACCTGATGCCCCTGCTGTGCCAGCACGCGCGCCAGCTCATGATGACGGGTTCCCCCGGGTTCGTCAATGGCAGCAAAAGCCTGATGGATGAGCAGAATATGCATATTCCGATTTTACTCTGTTCTGGATTTTTTCTCTGAAAATTCCCATGTTGTATGCAGGGTGATAGAAGTATCTGTCTGCAGTGTATACAGCACTGAAAGGGCTGCTTGCTTGACACCATAGGTTGGCGAGAACCAGCCAAAAATAGTTGTATCCATATCTGATTGACCAACCATAAAAACCCCTGCGCGAATGACTTGCAAGGCGGCTGCCGTATTCTGGTCATTCGTAATGCTCAAGGTAAAAGCTGGCTTATCGATGTGAATATTATTATTTTGAACTGTGAAAGGAAGATCAGGCAGCAGCCAATGCAAAGTGATTTGATGTATCTTCGGCGAAGAAAAGAGCACTTCATCCGTGATCTCCCAGCCAGAGAAGGAAGAACGCTGCAAGGTCCGCTGGTGGGTGATGCCTAAACGTTTATAGCCGGTATGCCGGGCAGTGATGGAATCAGGACCGCGCGCCAGAACCTCTGCATTGGCCCAATCCAGCCACATGAAGCGGCTGGTGGGGAGCATTTGATCCAAGCCATCCACGCTGAGGGTATTATGAACGCGGGTGGTGCGCAAGGCATTGCGCCAGGGAGTGACTGCGTTGTAGAGATAGGTGCCGGCATCCAGCGCCAGATTTTGACCCGCATGCCAAATCTCTACATGCAATTGGTCGGCATGTGCCGGGCGGGAATGATAACGCACGGCACGCATACTCGCCCAGTCTTCTTCATCTCCTTGGCGAAGCTGATCAGCCGGAGCAGAAGCAGTAAATGGATGCGGTTGAATGCCCAGCCAGTTAGATTTCTCGTCCCAATCACCGGTTTTAAAAAGGTCTTTCTGTAAAAATAGTCTTCCGGCTGCCTGTAAAGTAGAGCGGTAATCCAAGTGATCCGCAGAAGCCAAAGGCAGAACATTGGAGCCATCTTGATGCCCCAGATTGGGAACACGCCCCGAACTGGGATCGAGCATGCCGAATAGGAATTCTGTGGATAGCGCTAATTTCTTTTTTACAGAATCCAGCAACTCTTCCCCTGCCTGATTGGCAAGAACCGCCATCCAGGTGGCTTCATCCAGCATCAGACGCTGGTAGTTGGTGCTGTGCTGAATGTAGGTGCCATCCGGCGCGATCTGATCGAGCACAGCCTGATTGAAAACTTTCCAGCCAGTACGTTTCCATTTCTTTGCAGGGGCATACCCCTCCAACAGCAAGCCGGTTGTGTAAAGCCCCACCGCTTCACTGATGAGATGATTGTTGCGTTGGGAGCGCGCGTAACACAGAGTGGGTGGAATACGCGCTGCATTCACGGCAATAGAGCTTTGTATGGATGAAAGCAGATCGCCTGGAACGTGTGCGGATTGTGAAAAGAAGTGATATGCAAAGCTCAACGCGATAATACGCAATGCGGCTTCTTGCCCTGAAGTCCAATTAGCACCCAGATAAGCAGGATTCAACTGGTTGAAAGTATCCAGATAACTCTTAAAACCATCCGTGTAGCGAGCATCACCGCTCAAGTGAAATGCTCTGGCGAGGGTAAAAGCCCACCCAAACCTCGCAGGTTCCCAGATAAATTTAATATCTTCCGCAAGTTGGAATTTCCCGCGCTCGATAGCGCTCCAATGAACGAGCGGGGTGTGCGGTGAGAGGTCCAATGGAGCTGAAATTTCGTCAAACAGGATGATCTTCCCATCCAGCAGTGCATCGGCTGTTTCCATTAACCGGGAAATTCCACTGCCAATTGTTTTTTTCAAATCATCCGCTGAAACAGCAGGAAACAATGACTTTCTTGATGCAGAGAGGTGGGCTTGCATGGTAGAGATTTCCGGCTGCCTGGTGCGCATTTGAAAATATCCACTGCGCAGCCCCGCCTGATACAGCGCATACTGCGTGGCAGATTTCCACCCCAATTGAGCGGGAGTTTTGAGCAGTATTTGCAGCCGCGAGAACTTCCTCATTCTTCTAGTTTAATTCGATCCGTGTATTTTCAGCAGCCGCCTTACCTGCCAGAATGGCTGTCTTACTGACTGCGATGAGTTGTGCATAGGGAATGGGCGCTGTTTGACCGGTTTGTACAGCTTCCACAAAAGCAGCCCAGGAAACCGAATGCCCTTTATCCTGGCGGAACGCTGAACGGTAGGTTTTCCTGGAAGCATTGGATATCAGATCCAATCTGCGGAAATCATCCAAAACAGCAACTTTACCTCCGCAAAAAACCTCAACCTGTTCTTTTGGGAAGGATTTGTCTCCATTTGCCAGGTAGGCGATACTTCCGACCGAACCATCCGGAAATTCAAGAGTGAGGTGCATATTATCCTGATGGTATTTTCCATGATCAGGCAGAGCCACAGCCTGCACGGCAGCAGGGGATTGACCAACTAAAAAAGTGAGGTAATCAATGAAATGGCAGCCTTCGCCAACGATCCTGCCGCCACCCTGCACAGCATCATGCAGCCAGTGATTGGAAGGCAGGAATCCGGCGTTGACGGTGTAGTGGGCGTAGAGAGGTTCAGAGCGGTTGGAAAGAAAATCATGTAAATGAAACGACAGTGGCGCAAAACGGCGGTTAAAACCGACCATGAGCAGGGGTGTTTTGGGTTTGGCGAGCAGTTTTTCAATTGCTTCTAGCTCTTCAAGAGTAAGCGCCAGTGGTTTTTCACAATAGACATGCTTACCGGCTTTTAGAGTTTGCAAGCTCAAGGCAGCATGTTCGGCGTGGCGGGTCATGATAACCACACTGTTGATGGATTTATCGTGCATGATCTCATCAGCAGAAGAGGTGGCATAAGCAAAGCCGAATTTTGAAGCAGCATGTTGGGCATTGACCCCATTAATGGATGCGATACCAACGAAATTGGTATGTTTATTCTTGCGCATAGCCGGCAAGAAGGTAGCTTTGGCATAATTCCCGGCTCCGATCACACCCACATTGACTTTATCAGCAGGCATAGTTTTGATTTGAACGGGAATGCGAGTGGCAATTTTCTCTTTGGTTTGCGGATAGGTCAGCAGCACTCCCAGATAGGGTTCGGCGGTTTTGTCTGTGATGAGCTGATAAGCGCTGCTGGCATTTTGAATCTCAAATTGATGGGTGATGAGGTCTGCCACCTGTAATTTTCCGCTGTGCAGCAGGTTCACAAAAGCTTCCAGGTTTCTGCCTTCGGTCCAACGCACGTATCCGAGCGGGTAATCGTGCCCTTCTTCTTCGTAAAGCAGATCATAACGCCCAGGACCGGAGGAACGGGAAACCTGAAAATGGAGTTCTTTTTCATAATATGGTTTGCGGGGGATATTCAGACCCACTACACCCAGCGAGATGACATGACCGCGATCGCGTGCGATCTCTCCGGCTAATTGGACGGTGTCATCGCTGCTGGTGGCAGCACAGATCAGCACCGCATCAAAACCATGTCCATTTGTCAATGCAGCGGTTTTGCCGATGATCTGATCGCGGCTGAAGGCATGAATATCCACCTTATTTGCGAATTTAATGCGTTCGAGGTTGGTATCAATTCCGGTAACCAGGCAACCATTGGCTTCCACCAGACGAGCGGTCAGCAATCCCAACAAACCCAAGCCGACCACAGCTACCCGATTCCCGATCTCCAAATGCGCCAGACGGATGCCATTTAAAGCAATGGC
>DHHD01000046.1 GCA_002403105.1 Anaerolineaceae bacterium UBA4781
CGTGGGTGTGCCAGTAGGAATGCTGGTGGGGGTAAGGGTGGCAGTGGGCGCCGGGGTGGGCATACTGCCAACCGGGTAGACCAGCAGTTCTTGATCGTTATAGATAGAATCGGAGGTCAGGCTGTTCAATTGCTTGATGGTATCGATCTTGGTGCCATAGGCAGTGGCGATCGCCCACAATGATTGACCACTCTGCACAATATGAGTAACGCTGCCATCTGCATTGGGGGTAGCTGTGACCACCGGTACTACGATCTGGGAGACCGGAGAGGTGGCGGTGATCACCGTTCCATTATCATCAATGATGGGGGTTCCCGGGTCGGATGGATTGTAGGTTCCGGAACTGTTATAACAAGCATGCAGGACGTAGTAATAGACACCATCGTATGATGCTACCCCCGCACCAACATGTTTGTAATAGGCATAGGTAGCCGGCAAGCGGTGATCAGGATCATCCCAGTATCCGTAAATTTCATTGATGTCCGCTTCGCCGTAGCTAAGAGCAAAGTTTTCCGTGCAGTGCACCGTGCTTCTATCACCATAGCCATAGGCTGAAATTCTGCCGGAAGCATTGCCGATATGGGTATGCAACCCCTGTACAGCCATGGAATAAGCAGTGTCATAGGCAGTGACGTTCAGCAAGGGATCCACAATAAGAGCGGAATTACCTGCCTCTGCGCGCCAACCTTGAATCAGACTGATGAGATCCGAAGCAGTGGCACCATTTGCAGAGAAAGCGATCGCAGAGGGAAGAAAGAGCAATCCCAATGCCAGGGTCAAAATAGAGATTCTATAGAAAGGTTTCATAGCTTGAATAACGGCAAGTCTAACATGATTTTAAGAGAAAATTTGTTGTTTTAAAAAACCATTAGATGACATTTCGTAATAGATTCGAAACCAAATTCAATCTTGTAGAAATAAAGAAGTTCATTAACCTACTTAACATCGTATTGTATGCTCTTCGGATTCTTTTTCTTCGTATTACCTAAAAAAAAACTAGCTATATAAATCCCGTTTTGAGTATGCTAAATAAGCACCCGCAATGGACACTGCGATCAGAACTAAGGACAAACCTACAAAAGTGGGCTCAAGCTTTGACTCACGCAGCAATACTGCCGGTTCAAAATATTTAAATGGAGTGAAATATTTTAGAAAGTCCAGATCTTTACTCAAACCGGTAATAATGGAGATGAAATAACTGACCAGCAGAATGGATACCGCAATGGAGCCAGATTGTTTGTGTTTCTTCATCGCGCATCCAAGGAAAACTCCAAGTGCCATAAAAATCATTTGCAGTAACAATACGGTCAGCATGGTGATGGATACAAATCGGTAAAATTCACTATCGGGTTGATATTTTTGAGCGAAAATGACTGTACTTCCCCATGTTACAAGCAACAGGACAATACAATTCACAACGACCGCTGCTATTTTTGCGGTCACAAGTCTTCCGCGTGTTACCGGCAGGGTTAACGAAAACTCGACCGTTCTATCGCGCTCTTCCTTGGAAATAATATCGCTGCCCCACATAGCAGCAGAGATCGACAGGATGAGGTTGAAATAAATGATCATGATGCCGAAGAAGCCCGTCACCGTGGTTAGATTAAATGCATTCATATTCAAGGAGGAGATCAGAGCGGGCGGCATACTATCCAAAACAGTCAGCAATTGAGGGTTTTCATAGAATGCAGAAAACTTAGAGAATCCCACGAAATTAAATAAAATAAGAATCCCGCTCCAGATGAGCAGAGATTTCAAATTCGAACGCAGCTCTCGAAAAAAGATATTCACTTATTCTTCTCCTTATACCGCGGATGCGATATTCCTTTTCTCATACAAAATATAAGTACCAATCACTGCGATAAAAATAGCAATCACACTGATCCAAACCAGCGGGAATTCCCAGGAGGCATATTTGACGATATAACTGGGGGAAAAATGCTTGAAAGGCGAAAGAATCTCGAGACTCTTCTCTCCGACCATGCTGCCAAATGCATTCAGCGTATACAGACCGAAAACGAGTGCCATAGAAAACGGCGTTACACTACGGATTCGCTTGACCAGCAGTGAGATCAGCATACCGACTGAGAGGAAGAACAACTGGAAAATGATCATGCTGACCAGAAGAAGGATCAAAGCTTTGAGCTGTATTTGCTGCCCATCATTGAAAAAGTTGATGAATACAAAACTGCTGACCCATACGACCGCTTCTGTAATGACAAGACAGGTTATGGCAGCTAATAATTTGCTGGTAAGGATCTGTTTACGGGCAATCGGTTTTGAAAGCAAGAAATCAGCTGTCCACTCACTTTCTTCTATTGAGACCAGGGAAAAACCATAATTGGCTGCCTGGATCGCCAGACAGATCTGACAAAAGACAAAGAGAAGCCCAAAGAATCCCAGAATAGTTGACCAATCCAAATCCTGCATACCAAATGCGATCAAGAGCTCCTTTGGAAAGGATTTCATCAATTGATTGACCAGCGCAGCTTCGGCTGCAAAACTCTGAAACAAGGACATAAAAACGAGGATCAAAGAGGAAATGGACACTGACCAGATCAGCACTGATCTCAGCTTGATTTTGAATTCATGCTTAAAAATATTCATCTTCATCACCTATTCGTAATAATGCATGAAGATCTCTTCGAGGGTCAGGTCTTCAACGGTCAGGTCGGCAATTTTTTCACTGCTGATCAAGCGCGTGATCGTGTTGATATCGCCTTTATAGAAAAAACTGATCATTCCATCCATTTTCTCTATATTGCTCACGCCGTCGATATTAAATCGAGTTTCGTCCATTCCATCAGCAGTGATCTGGATCTTCTTATAATTATTCTTTTGCAGGGTCTTAATATCCTGGATATCGATAATGCTGCCTTCTTTAATGATCGCAACACGATTGCACAACCTTTGCACTTCTCCCAAAATGTGCGATGAGAAGAAAACCGTCGCTCCTCGGTCATGCTCCTCACGAATGAGATTAAAGAATTTTTGCTGCATAAGCGGATCAAGCCCTGAAGTTGGTTCATCCAGGATGATAAGCTTCGGCTGGTGCAGAAGCCCCTGAACGATGCCAACTTTCTTTTTATTCCCATAAGAAAGATCATCGATTCTTCTTTTCAGATCAAGTTCCATGAGATCAGCTAATTCGAATAACCGTTTCGAGCAATCTTTTTTGTAGAAACTTGCAGAATATTCCAGCAGATCAAGAACTTTCATCCCCTCATAGTAAAAAACCTCCGAAGGTAAATAACCAATCTCTTGCCGAATCTCAGGACCGAACTTAATACAATCTTTACCAAAAATCCTGGCATCGCCCTTGGTTGGATAGATCAAGGATAAAAACAAGCGAATGGTGGTCGATTTACCGGCACCATTTGGACCGATAAATCCAAAAATTTCTCCTTCTTCCACGTTCAATGAAACATCAATAATTCCCCGGGCTTTGCCGTAATACTTCGTTAAATGATCCGTTTCAATAATATTCATAAAAACTCTCCTTATAAACGTCTGCAATTTCTATCAATCGTATTGATAATTTTTACATGAATAAAAACAGGCCAGTTGTCACCAGTTGAATGATAAGCAGAAATTTTACGAAAAAAAGCACATGATTGGTGATCCGGTCATCAAGACGCAACTTATTACTTTAGTACCTGAAAATATTGATGTCAGCATGCCGCATAGAATATATTGATCTCTACTCTCCTCGAATATATATTCTGAATTGGAGTAGAAAAACATTATTGATCGGGTGAGGTTTTTTAACAAATGAGCTTTAATAGTTTGTGAAAAAACAAGTAAAGATGCGAAGAATATTTCCAGAAAAATTCGCATTCACTGTTTATTTTTGAGCAAGCTTGAGAAAGATGCCCCCAAGGGGACTCGAACCCCTGTTTTGGCCTTGAGAGGGCCACGTCCTAGGCCGCTAGACAATGGGGGCGGGCAGTTTCGAATTGTAGCATGGGCGTTTTGGGTTGTCAAATAACAGGCAGCCCGCGTATGTCATCCGCGGTTGGATGGAGACTCGATGTGGAAAACAAAAAACTGCCGGTTATTCACCGGCAGTCCAAAGGAGGATTTGCCACCAGTTCTCCGGGAGGAGCAAGACAGCATAAGGAGGGTTAAGCTGTCGCCCGGTGGCGATACCACTACTGTTAAATTTCACTGGTATCTGTGGATATAGTATATCTAAATAGTCCGATTAGCCATTAACAAAATATTAGAATTGAAGGAGAAAAGAACATGTTTTAAACATCCAGAGCAGGATTTATGACTATAATTCCAGTAAACAAGAATATCTATGAAATAAAGGATCAGCATGACACAGGCTTATTATAGAAAGTGGCGCCCATCTGTTTGGGATGAAATTATAGGACAGGAAGCGATCGTACACACACTGCGCAACGCCGTAGCACAAGATAAACAGGTGCATGCGTATCTGTTCTCAGGCCCGCGTGGAACCGGCAAAACCTCTACTGCTCGCATTCTGGCAAAAGCAGTGAATTGCACTCAGCCTGACCGGGCAGCTCACCCCTGCGAACAATGCGAAAATTGCAAATCCATCAATGCGGGGCGATTTCTGGACCTGATCGAGATCGATGCAGCTTCCAATACCAGCGTGGATGATGTACGTGATCTGCGTGAAAAGATCAACTTTGCACCTTCGCAAGGTAGATTCAAAGTATATATCATCGACGAAGTGCACATGCTTTCAACAGCCGCGTTCAATGCTCTTCTAAAAACACTGGAAGAACCCCCGGCACATGCCATTTTCATTCTGGCTACCACCGAAATTCATAAGATCCCTGCCACGGTACTTTCACGCTGCCAGCGCTATGAGTTTCGACAGATCCCCCTGAACCATATAACAGCCCAGTTAAAATCCATTGCTGAATCTGAAAAATTAGATTTTGAGATGGACGCACTGACCATGATCGCCCGCCAGGCGACCGGTAGTATGCGCGATGCCATTTCACTGATGGACCAGATCGCTTCAACCGGAGACAAGATCACTCTGGCTCTCACCGAAGAAGTATTGGGCACAACCTCCAATGAAAAAGTGATCCAGCTTGTAGAAGCATTAATAAAGAAAGCAGCCGACCAGGCAGTTTCTGCCATTCACGCTGCTCTCGACAGCGGTACCGACGGGCGCCAATTTTCGAATCAGATCGTGGATTATTTGCGCGCGGTGATGCTGGTGAAGATCGGAAACAGCAAAGATGTAGAAGCCACCCAGGAAATGAAGCAAACGATGCAGACGCACAGTGATTCCGTACCCATCGAAAAACTGACCGCCTGGATCCGCATTTTCAACCAAGCGCTGCATAATCTGAGTTCACGCTGGCAACCCAGCCTGGCGCTGGAATTAGCGGTAGTGGAATGCCTGGAAGAATCCGTAGCGACGACCCAAAAACCGGCAATTGAGCAGGCGGCTGCCATTCCATCTGCCCCCAAAAGCACACCCAAACCGGCTTCTCAACCAGTTATGGACAAAAAAAGCGAGAATCAAACTTCTCCATCCATTGAGCGCTCACAAGAAAAAGAAGAAAAGCCGGCAACAGTTGTTGAGGAATCTGTTAAACCAGAAGAAATGCCAAAAAAGGAACAGCAAGAAAGCAACATAATCCAACCTGGGGATTCTTCGGAAGAAATGATACGCAATCGCTGGCGGGAAGTCCGCGCGTTGGTACGGCAGGAGAAACCGCATACCGAGGCGCTGCTCAATTCCTGCAGATCCATCCACCTGGATGGGAAAAAGTTAAAATTAGGTTTTGAAAGTGATCTATTAAAAACAAAAATGGACACTGAAGCCAACCGGGATATCACCCGCAAGGCCATTCATGACCTGCTGCATCTCGACCTTCAGGTCGAATGTGAGGTCGTAAAGAATAAAAATAACAATCACTCCAATCAGCCAACAGGGCAGCATGGAAACCTGGTAAATACCGCCCTCTCGCTGGGTGGAGAAATTATTGATAAGGAGTAAGAAAAAATGTCCAAAGGTCCGAAAGGATTACTCAATTCAGAAAATCTATTAGGTCAAATGCGCCAAATGCAGGAGCAGCTAAAAGTTGCTCAAAAAGAACTGGAAAAAGAAGAGATCAGCGCCGATATTCGCGGGGGAGCGATCAAAGTTACCTTCACCGGCGGTCAGATCTGTAAAGCCATTGAAATTGACGAGGATCTATTGAAAAGCGCGGATGCCTCAACCATGGAATTTCTGCTGGTTGAAGTGATCAATAAAGCACTTGATAAAGTTCGCAAACAAACCGTCAAGAAACTCGGTCCTATCAGCGGAATCGGGAAATAAGGGAAGCCATTCATGCCACTGCTTCCTGAACCTCTCCAACGCCTGACGCA
>DHHD01000066.1 GCA_002403105.1 Anaerolineaceae bacterium UBA4781
TCTTGACTCAATAGAATTTTGGTTTTTTCACTTTCCTCTCACTCTTCAGTTGTTAAGGTTCTCATCCATATTGCGGGACAGAATTGTAACCACATCTCCTGAACCTGTCAAGGCTCAGGGATAAAATTACCGATGCTTTCCTGATGTTTCGGTCTGCACCGGTAACGCTGCTCACATCGTCCCTGCAAGCCTTCAATCTTGCAGCTATTCAATTGTAAACGATTTGCTTTTACAAATCTACAAGGTCAAATGGTGAAGTCGATTTTAACGGGTTCCGTACTGGCTGTCAAGGTAATTGGCAAGAGAAACCTTAAATTATCGCGTTTTGCTACAATTTCGCACCTAAATTACCCTTTTTAACCCTGCTATAATTCAAAAATGTCCATTTCACAGAGATCAACCTCTCTTCAATCACTACTATTACAAAGTCTATTATCGATATTCTATGGACTTCTCATCTTTATACTCTGCATTATGCTTTTCTTTATAGGATCTAATATCTGGTATGCCGGCCGGATTTTTCCGGGTATCTTCTTCAATGGAATTGACCTGGGTGGTTTGACAAAGCAGGAAGCCCAACAAATCATCCAAACTCAGGTGATTCCCAACTTGCCACAGAATATTACTCTCTTCTATCAGGACCAAACATGGAATACAAATCTGCTGGCAATGGGAATCAGTTATGATCCACAGCAGATCGCTGATTACGCATTTTCGGTTGGTCGTTCCGGATCAACGGCTGTGTGGATGGGCGATGTAGTAGCAATCCTTAGCGGCAATAAATCCATCTCCCCCACTATTCTATTTAATGAAGCCGCCGCCGCAGATACTTTAACTACAATTGCCCAGGATGTTGACCGTCCTGTTGAAGAAGCACATTTGTCGTTTGAGGGCAGTAACGTCATCACTACTCCAGGACAGGTCGGAAGAACGCTGGATGTGGAACAGAACCTTCTATTGGTTAGAGAAGCGATTCTCCAGCAGAACTATTCAACAATTCCACTCATTGTGACCGAAACTGCTCCTGATCTTTTGGATGCTGAACCCTATGCACAAACCATTCGCGAATTTCTGGCATTGGATTTTGTATTGATCATTCCAGAAGAATACAATCATTTAGAAGAGGAACAGCGCCTTAACGCAGATGTTCTTTCACCCATGCTGGAATTGGTAAAGACCAATCAGGATGGCCAATTCTCCATTAGTTTGCAATTCCAGGATTCTGTTCTTCGGAATCTTCTCACTGATCTGGCGGGGAAATTCAATATTAATACCGCAAATCCGCGTTTTATTTTCAATGATGCAACCAGTGAAATTGAACTCCTTGAAAGGGGAGTCATTGGTAGAACTCTGAATATTTCAACCAGTCTTTCTAACATTCAACAGCAGATTGCCACCGGTGCACATGCAGCCACATTAGCATTTGATTACACTGCACCCAGTGTTGCTGATACTGCCACTGGCAGTGAATTGGGTATCACCGAATTAGTACAGCAGCAAAGCACTTACTTTTATGGATCCAGCATTGCCCGCGTTCAAAATATCAAAACTGCCGCCAATCGTTTTTTAGGCATTCTGGTTGCGCCGGGAGAAATCTTCTCCATGGCAAATTATTTGGGCGAAATTAGCTTAGATACGGGTTTTACTGAAGCGTTGATCATTTACAATGGGAAAACAATTGAAGGCGTAGGGGGTGGGGTATGCCAGGTCAGCACGACTTTATTCCGTACTGCCTTTTTTGGAGGATATCCTATTCTCGAAAGATATCCACATGCTTATCGGGTTTCTTATTATGAGAAAACGTCTGGAAATCAGATCGATCAGAACCTAGCTGGTTTGGATGCGACAGTGTATGTACCGCTGGTAGATTTGAAGTTCCAAAACGATTCGTCTTTTTGGTTATTAATGGAAGCGTATGTATATCCAGAATCAAACCAGATCGAATGGAAACTTTATTCCACCAATGAAGGGCGTTCGGTGGAATGGGAAACAACCGGACCCATTAATATTGTTGAACCTCCCGAAACCAAGTATTACTTGAATACTCAACTACAAGACGGTGAGATAAAACAAGTCGATTGGGAAGCCGAGGGTTCAGATGTACGGGTCGATCGCTGGGTATATAAAAATGGCGCTCTTTACTTCCAGGACCAATTCTTGACACATTACGAGCCATGGGGTGCCGTATATGAAATTGGGCCCGGAGTGGACGGGTATCCAATTTCAGAAGAATGACCTTCGTACGAAGTGGTAAAATTCTGACCAATAAGAGAGCTATTTGCAAAAGGAGACTGCATGATCAGTAAAGATCTTTTAGAAATCCTGCGCTGCCCTGTTTGTGTTCGTGAAGATGGGAAAGAGGGTAACCTTAAATTATATAAGGATACATGGTTGCTGTGCCAGGATTGTGATCGGAAGTATCCCATTGTTGAAGATATTCCTGTCATGCTCATTGACGAAGGCAATAAATGGGCCGGGAAGAAGAAAGATGACCTACCTGTACCAGCTCCCCGCCCGAATTGATATCTATTAAATTGCGGTAAAAAAACACTATGAAAAAATTCTTTTCGAATTTAATGACAAAGATACGTTCTGCAGATAAGACAGTGCGCGTGATCACAATCATTTTTTTGATCCTGGCAATTGCTGTAGGATATTACCTGTTTGGCTTCGTCGCTCAATTTGTAAAAGAGATGACTATCTTAAACCTCCCGGGGGCACCTGTTATCGATCAATCGCAGAGCAGTGAAACCGATACCATACAACAACCAACTGCCGAATTGCTTGGCCAATCAACCGTTGAGTCATGGGATGGCATTAGCCGTATCAATGTTTTGTTTCTGGGTCTGGATTATCGGGATTGGGAAGCCGGAGAAACACCGCGCAGCGATACCATGATCCTCTTCTCGATCGATCCCACAACCAATACAGCCAGCATGCTTTCCATTCCGCGTGATATGTGGGTGAATATCCCAGATTTTGGGTATTACAAGATCAATGAAGCATATTTCCTTGGGGAATCCAGCCATTTACCAGGCGGTGGCCCTGAACTGGCTGTGTCAACTGTTGAACAATTTCTGGGTGTTCCTATCCAATATTATGCGCAGGTTGATTTTTCAACCTTCATCACTTTTATTGATGAGATCGGCGGAGTAAGGATCACCCCTGCTATTGATGTAAAAGTAGAAGAATTCGGATCGGAATTTCAGCAATATTTAAAAGCCGGCGAGGTATACACATTACCAGGTTCGCTAGCGCTCTCCTACGCACGTGACCGGTACACAGGGGATGGTGATTTCGGGCGCGCAGCCCGTCAGCAGCAGGTGATCATGGCAATCATTGATCGGATCACAGAGTACGATCAACTGTCAAGTTTGATCGCAAAAGCGCCAACCTTGTATGCCAGTTTATCTTCTGGCATTCGCACCAATATGGACCTATCCACTCTGATCAAAGTAGGATCGTTAATGATCAACATTCCAACCGATAGTTTCCAAAAAGCTGTCATTGGTACCGATATGGTTATCATGACCAAATCTCCGGATGGTTTGGATATTTTAAAACCCATCACAGATAAAGTCAGAGAGCTGCGTGATCAGTTATTCTCTTCGGGTGGATCGTTAAACCCGCTTGCAACTGCTTCAAGCGGATCAACCCTGGTACGCGATGAAGCTGCCACAGTATTGGTGCAGAACAGCACACAGGATACTACAATCACAAGTCGCACGATCTCTTATCTGCAACAGCAGGGTATTAATGCCATTGAAGCTGCGACCGGTCAGTTGGGGAACCCTACCACGATCATTGTTTATCACAGCAAACCGCATACCGTTGCTTACCTGGCCAGTCTCATGAATGTTGCTTCAACGAATATTCAATTCAGCTATGATCCAGCATCAACGGTCGATCTGGCAATTCTGCTCGGAAGTGATTGGACAACCAATAATACGCTTCCTTGATCTATGACAGAAAATTCGCCAAGCATTTTTGGCGAATTTTTTATTTAACCCACAATCTTCTTCGGATGGAATTTCATTTTTTTAGCATGGGAATTTTAATGCCCTGTTCTCTGGCCGTTTGAATGGCGCTCTCATATCCGGCATCCGCGTGGCGAATGATACCCATTCCAGGGTCTGTTGTCAGAACCCGGCTCAAGCGTTTGGCCGCTTCAGGGGTGCCATCGGCAACCACTACCATCCCGGCGTGCTGGCTGTAGCCAATTCCCACCCCACCACCATGATGGAAGGAAACCCAGGTGGCTCCATTTACTGCGTTGATCAGTGCATTCAGGATGGGCCAATCACTGACCGCATCTGTTCCATCTTTCATTCCTTCTGTTTCACGATTGGGAGATGCCACAGAACCGGAATCCAAATGATCACGACCGATCACGATGGGTGCTTTCAATTCACCACTGGCAACCATCTCATTAAATTTCAACCCTGCTTTCTCTCGTTCCCCATAACCCAGCCAACAAATTCGTGCAGGCAAACCCTGAAATGGAATACGTTCTCTCGCCATTTTTAACCAGCGATGAAGATGCGCATCTTCAGGAAATAATTCCATAATGGCTTGATCGGTTTTATAAATATCTTCTTTTTCTCCCGATAATGCCACCCAGCGGAAAGGTCCCTTCCCTTCACAAAATAATGGTCGAATATAAGCCGATACGAACCCGGGGAAATCAAAGGCGTTTCTCAGTCCATTGTCAAAAGCACGTTGCCGAATATTATTCCCATAGTCAAAAACCTCAACTCCTCTGCGCTGGAATTCAAGCATCGCTTGAACCTGAACGGTCATGGCATTGGTAGAAAGCCGGGAATATTCCTGGGGATCTCTCTTGCGCAGTTCATTGGCTGCTTCGAGGCTCATTCCATTTGGCACATACATCAAAAAATCATGTGCGGGGGTTTGATCGGTTACCACATCCGGCAGCATATCCAGTTTGAGAAGATCCGGGTAGATATCGGCAGCGTTGGCAACCAAACCAATAGAACGCGGAATCTCTTTTTCAACTGCTTCCTGAACCAGATCGAGCGCTTCCTCCAGGTCATCTGAAACCATATCGAGATAACCGATCTCTTTTTGCCATTTAGCATGTGCTGGATCTATTTCAACTATTAATCCAACCCCCTCGTTCATGGTGATAGCAAGTGGCTGCGCAGCGCCCATTCCCCCCAAACCGGCTGTGAGAACAAACTTCCCTTTCAGAGAAGGCCATCCTTTTTGTAAAGCCAGAGAAGCCAGGGTTTCATAGGTGCCCTGTAGAATACCCTGTGTGCCAATGTATATCCAGGAACCCGCGGTCATCTGCCCATACATGATCAAACCCTGAGCTGCTAATGTATCAAAATGTTCCTGGGTTGCCCAGTGAGGAACCAGATTGGAATTGGCAATAAGAACACGCGGTGCATCTCGGTGAGTACGAAAAATTCCAACCGGTTTTCCTGATTGCACAAGCAGTGTTTCATCATCTTCAAGCTTTCTTAAAGAATCCAGAATTGCATCAAAGCAATCCCAGTTTCTTGCCGCCTGACCTCGCCCCCCATAAACCACCAGCTCATCAGGCCGTTGGGCGACTTCGGGATCGAGATTATTTTGTATCATGCGAAAAGGAGCTTCTGTCAACCAGGATTTACAGGACAATTGTATTCCCCTGGGTGCTTTTACAGGTCGTGGTCCACCCATTGATCAACCTCCACTATTTTTCTAATGATTATAGTATCCAATTCCTATGAAGGAAGAGATGAAAATCCTTTTTTCACCCACACCCATTCATGCTGATAAGAAATTGATTAGAACTTGCACCAGTCCCTTGAAATGGCTATAATACAAGACTTGAGGTAATGGTTATGCCTGTTTATGTTTATCATTGTAATAGCTGTGGAACACAATTCGAAAAATATCAGAAGTTTTCTGAAGAACCTTTGAAGATTTGCCCTGAGTGTGGAAAGAAGACAATCCATAAAGTGATCGTCTCTCCGGTCAGCGTGATCTATAAAGGTTCTGGTTTCTATTCCACTGACCACCGTTCCAGTTCCGGAGCAACCTCAGCCACCCGCAACACTACAGCAAAAGAAACAACTGAAGAAAAGAAACCCGCAGAACCGGTCAAAGACTCGAAAAGCAGTACAGAAAAAAGCCAGGCGTGAGCGTATTCAATATTCTGGAACTGAAGAACCAGAACCACAAGAGCTCTGGTTCTTTTTATTTAATACTTTTCGCGTCTCAATGTTTTTCAATAACAATAAGGCAACACCGCTTCATGATAAAATCTACAAAATGAAACGATGGGTGTTTTGGCTTGGAATTCTGATCAGCGCATTTTTTCTATATCTTGCGATCAGGGGACTTGATCTCAACAGTTTATGGATTTCCATTAAAACGATCGATATCATCTGGGTGCTGCCGGGGATTTTCTGCTATTTTATTGGTGTGCTGGTTCGCTCATTGAGATGGTCCATTCTATTGAAGGGAAAATATTTCCCCACTGCGATGCAGCTCTTCCCTTCCATTAGCATCGGCTATCTTGGAAATAATATCTTTCCTGCCAGAGCTGGTGAGTTTTTACGAGCATATCATCTGCGTGAAAAACAATCCATTCCCTTTACAACCTCCCTGGCTTCCATCATTGTTGAACGAATTTTTGATGGATTGGTTATGATCACATTTATTCTCATTGGTCTGCCCGGATTTTTAGCACAGCTCCAAAATGAATCCTTGGCTGGTTTAATCCAATGGATCTTGATCGTGGGTTCGATCTTGTTTGTGTGCGCATTTTTAGCAGTACTGATTTCCGCAATCTTCCCCAAAAAATCAAAAAAGATTCTTGATTTTATATTTTTAAAGATCCTGCCTGCAAAATTTCATGAAAAGTATCATGCTCTCTTAAATCGGTTTTTTGAAGGGCTGGAATCATTAAAATCCCCAATACAGTTGCTTATCGTCTTCGCCTTATCCATAGTAGTTTGGGGTTTTGAGACAGGTTTATATTGGAGTACACAGCAGGCTTTTCATCTGGGTATCCCTTTCAACCAGTTGCTGCTTTTAAATGGTGCATTAAATATTCTGTCTACCATTCCATCGGCTCCCGGATATATTGGTGTTTTCGATGCACCGGGCATCAGTTTACTGACTGCAATGAATGTAGCTTCTGAGAATGCAGCCGCATATATTTTAACGCTGCATGCAGCTCTCTGGCTGCCGATCACCATTATTGGTTTAATTTTCTTCATCCGTGAGGGGTTGCATTGGGATCAGATTAAATCTCAAAAATATTAAGTGAGGAATCATGAAAAAAGCTGCCATCATCGGTGCAGGGATTGGGGGATTAGCTGCTGCGCATGAATTAGAAAAGCAAGGTTACGAAGTAACCATTTATGAAAAAGGCAAAAATGCTGGGGGGTTGGCGGGGGGATTCTACCACGAGAACTGGGATTGGTCGGTGGAGTTTTTTTATCACCACTGGTTTCAAAGTGATAAAGCAATACTAAATCTCATGAAAGAATTAGGATTGCGAGATAAAGTCCGTTTCTTTCGCCCCAAGACTGTCATGTACCACCAGGGGGGTTTTTCCCCTCTTGATTCCGCAGGAGCAGTACTTACTTTCCCGGGTTTTTCTTTTTTTGAAAAAATGCGCTTTGGTTTTGTTACGGTTTACATTCGCTATCTGGCAAATTGGCATACTCTTGAAAATTGCACTGCCCATGCCTGGTTATTGAAATATTATGGGGAAAAGATCTATAGGATCAATTTTGAACCCATGCTTCATGGAAAATTTGGCGAGTATTATCAGCAAGTCCCCATGTCCTGGTTCTGGGCACGCTTTAAGGCACGCTCCAGTATGCTGGGGACCTATGTGGGCGGTTTTCAGGCATTCTTTGATGATTTTGTGAAAAAATTAATTGAAAAAGATGTCTCCATTCAATTTAACAGTTCTGTCGAAAAAATCGCGCAATACGCCGGGAATAAAGTCACTGTTCAGGTAAATAACCAGGAAATCTTGTATGATAAAGTTCTCGTCACCACCTCGCCAGTTTCTTTCGCTGCGCTCACTCCTGACTTACCCAAAGAATATAAGCAAAAAATATTTCAATCTAAAAGCATTGGTGCAATTGTTTTGCTGCTATCCATCACTCATCCGCTCTCGAAAGAAAAGTATTATTGGTATAACCTGCCCAAATCAAAGGAATTCCCATTCCTATCTCTCGTAGAGCATACCAATTTTCTTTCCCCGGACAATTTTGGAGGAAACCATCTTTTATACTGTGGCGATTATCTCCCACCCGATCATGAATATTTCAACTTGAGTAAAGAAGAATTGATCGATCGCTTTACCCCAAGCTTGCAAAAAATTAACAGGGACTTCAAAAAAGATTGGATCAAGGAAAGCTGGCTATTCAAACAATCCTATGCACAACCAATTCCATTCTTAAATCATTCAAAAAATATTCTGGGTATAAAAACACCCCTAAAGAACGTGTTTCTAATCACGATGAGTCAGGTCTACCCATGGGATCGTGGAACGAATTATGCTGTAGAGCTGGTGGAAAAATCCCTGGATGAAATTTTGACTGAAGATTGATTAGGATTTGCCCGATTTCCAGGGAAAATTGAAATTGTCTGTGCTTTTTTATGCTCAAGGTTTTTTAAGATTTGTGTATTTGCCAAATGGTTACCTTTTTTCTCCAGTTTCCATTCACCTTACAGATTGGGGTTAATTTTAAGGCGAAAGTACTAGTGGCGGGGAACGTGCGTTCTACCAAAAAAGTTGTCTGTACCTTTATTTCTTTCGTTTTTTAAGATTCCAAAATCTTAAGGTTTCTATTTTTTTAATCTTAAGGACACTTTTTTTACTTGAACATCTCAAGGCATTTTGCTAGAATAATCCTTACCTAATTGAGGAATCTCAGCTTCTAAATCAGAAGCATCTCCCAGAACTAATCATCCTTAATGTGGCTTTTAAGGGGTTAGTTTAATGTACGAAAATTCAAGAAGAGGAGCACTGAAAGAAATGGAAGCATATCAGGCATGGCAAGCTACACTCGGACAACTGCAGATGAATATGTCAAAAGCCACGTTCGATACATGGGTGCGTGATGCAAAATTTCAATCGCACAATGAGGAAATTTTTACCATCAGCGTACAAAATGCTTATGTCCGTGATTGGCTTGAGAATCGCCTGACAGGAACGGTCACAAAATTATTAAGCAGTATCATGAACGCACCACAAAAAGTGATCTTCTGCATTCAAAACTCTACCGAGTCGCTTCCAGCCAGTGAAACTGTTCAAAGTGCTCCCACCCCTCCCGTAATTTCCAGAAATACTAACAACCTTTTACTCAATGCACGTTATCGTTTCGATAATTTTGTGGTTGGTCCGAATAACCGCATGGCACATGCCGCCAGCCTGGCTGTCGCTGAAAATCCATCAAACGCCTATAATCCACTTTTTCTGTATGGTGGCGTGGGTTTAGGAAAAACCCACCTGTTGCAAGCCATCGGGAATCACATCCGCGAAAAAGGTCAAAACGTTCTCTATGTCTCATCTGAAGAGTTTACAAATGATCTGATCAACGCAATCCGAGTTCACAACACAGAAGAGTTCCGAAAGAAATACCGTTTCATGGATGTTCTGTTGATTGATGATGTTCAATTTATTGCCGGGAAAGAATCAACCCAGGAAGAGTTTTTCCACACTTTCAATACACTGCATTCGCAAAATAAACAGATCGTCCTTTCCTCCGACCGCCCCCCCAAGGCAATGACAACTTTGGAAGAAAGGTTACGCTCCCGTTTTGAATGGGGTCTCACTGTTGATGTGCAACCACCGGAGCTTGAAACTCGCATCGCTATATTGCGTGCCAAAGCCGAAAGCGCGAACAGGGTTGTGGCTCATGAAATACTTGAATACATCGCGCAGAAAATCCAATGGAATATTCGCGAACTGGAAGGGGCATTAACCAAAGTTTTGGCGTATTCAGAGTTAAGCGGAAGGCCATTAACGCTTGATTTGACCGCGTCCGCCTTACTGGATTTCTTTCCGGATGAAAATCCAGTTGCGCCTGACCGTATCATTCACATGGTTGCAAATTCTTTTAATATTTCTGAAGATGACCTTTTAGGCAGAACTCGTACTCGCGAGGTAGCTCTACCGCGTCAGGTAGCAATGTATCTGATGCGTGAAGAATCAGATGCTTCCCTTCCTCAAATTGGCAGCAGCTTGGGTGGTCGGGACCATACAACAGTAATGTATGCTTGCGATAAGATCGCAGATATGATAGAAAGAGATGATCGTTTTAGACGCCAGGTCTTTCAAATTCGTGACAAGCTGCATGCTGAACAAGCAATTCTTTAAAAAAGAGTACAATATCTTTTGAAAAGCATGATAAAATGTTCATCCGGTAATTTGTGGATTACTGGGTAATTATCGAAAATTGAAATACACAGCAATTTAGAAAGAAAGCCCTGGCCGCCATTTGAACCGGGGCATTTTATTTAAAAAATACCTGCCCATGAAAGGCAGTTTTAATAAGAGGAAAGTATGAAAAATAAATCATTAAAAATTATCCCGATAGGGGGATTAGGAGAAGTTGGCCGTAACATGATGGTCTACGAATATGATGATGACATCATTATCGTGGATTGTGGTTTGATGTTTCCCAATAACGATATGCTGGGTGTAGATTACATCATCCCTGATTTTCAGTATTTGCGTAATAATCGCCAGAAGATTCGTGGCCTAATTTTCACCCATGGTCATGAAGATCATATTGGTGCAGTAAATTATTTTTTGGAAGAATTTAAGAATGTTCCAGTTTACGCCACACCCCTTACCATGGGTTTGATCAAGGTTAAACTTGGAAGAGCATCTTTAACACAGAATGTAGCACTGCATACCGTTCAGGCAGGCAGCCAGATAAAAATTGGAAAATTTAAAATCGATTTTTTCCATGTGTGCCACTCGATTCCTGATTCGGTTGGATTAGGGATAGAAACACCGGAGGGGCTAATTGTTCAATCGGGTGATTACAAATTTGATCACACCCCGGTTGATAATTGGCCAACCGATTATGCAAAATTGGTTGAGTTTTCAAAGCGGGGAGTACTGGCATTGATCGCCGATTCCACCAACTCAACCCGCCCCGGGTGGACTCCTTCGGAGCAAGTTGTTGGAGAAGCACTCGATAAGGTCTTCTCCCAGGCGAAAGGACGTATCATTGTGGCCAGTTTTGCTTCACTGGTCTCACGTATGCAGCAGGTGGTAAATGCCGCCAAAAATTTTAACCGTAAGATCGCCTTTGTTGGTACCAGCATGGTTGAAAACGCGAAGATTGCACAAAAATTGGGTTACTTATCCATTGAGGAAGATCAAAAAATTAGCATCGAAGAAGCGTTACACCTACCAGATGAAAAGGTAACCATCATGTGTACCGGCTCACAGGGGGAACCCACATCTATTCTAGGGCGCCTTTCGCGCGGTACTCAGCGTCAATTTGATATTAAAGCAGGTGATACGGTTGTGCTTTCTTCAAAGACCATCCCGGGAAATGAAGAAGCGGTTTTCTCTACGATCAATGACCTCTTCCGGCGCGGGGCAAATGTGATCTATGAACAAATCGCCCCGGTGCATGTTTCAGGGCACGGCAGCCAGGAAGATATCAAACTCCTGCTTCATCTCACCAAACCCAAGTATTTCATTCCTGCTTATGGAGAGCTGCGCCAACTGAAACAAAGCGCAATCCTTGCCATGCAAACCGGTATCCCTGAAAGACACATCGCAGTCGTTGAAGATGGACAGGTGATCACCGTTCGAAACAACAAGCTCCGCTTGGGTAATCAGGAACCAATTTCCATGGTATTTGTAGATGGAACAGGTGTAGGAGATCTGGGTCCTGATGAAATGCGCGATCGGGAATTGCTCTCGAAAGATGGTGTTATCCTCGTGCATGTCATCTTGAATAAAAAAGATGGATCTCTCATCACCGATCCAGAGATCATCAGTCGCGGATTCACTTCCACAAGAGAAGCAGATGAATTGTTCCCGCAAGCTCGCAGAACAATTCTGGATACTATTAAGCGAAATCCAGCCAATTTGGAAAAAGAGGTTACCAAAATTCTAAGTGGTTTCATTTATCGCGAAACCCAACGGCGACCAACCATTTTGGTAACTGTTAGCAATATCTAGTCTTTTTCATTCCGGTAGCGTTCTCCTGCCCATCCCCATTTTCCTAATAATGGGACGAAGGCCACCGGAATGATTGTTTCCATCTCGAAATCATTTTCAGTTTTTATCCATAATTGCAGTTCCTGATGCCAGGAACCACCAACTGGAATTATCAATCTCCCGCCATTTTTTAATTGCAATTGCAAAGGCGGCGGTACAGACGGTGAGCCAGCAGTAACCAGGATTGCATCATACGGCGCCGCATCCGGCCATCCACCAGTTCCATCTGCAATATGCACAAACACATTATCAAAACCTAATTCAGAGAGCATTTTCTGGGCCTGTTTTCCTAATGCAGGGATACGTTCAACCGTATCAATTTTCTTGCACAAACGGGATAAGATCGCAGCCTGGTAACCAGAACCCGTTCCAACCTCAAGAACGCTATCCTCGGTTTTCAACTGCGCTTTCTCGGTCATCAAGGCTGCAATATATGGCTGCGAAATAGTTTGGCCAAAACCGATGGGGATAGGATAATCATCATACGCCTCAGCCTGGTCTTCTTGGGGAACAAAAAGATGGCGAGGGACTTTACGGAAGGCATCCAGAATAGATTGGCTTGTTACTCCACGTTGCAGTATCTGTATTTCCACCATTCGAAGGCGTGCTTTTACAAAAGCGGCTTCTCGAGCATCCTGCGTTTCCATACATTCATATTATAGAGTTTTTAAATTCAAGCTGGAATATCATGGACGAGGTCGCGCGAGATCAACCGGTCGACTTTCCCCATCGCAAAACGATCCATTTCTTCACATCTCACCCACAGCAGTTCTTGTGCCTCGACTGCTTGCGGCATTACTCCATTGAGATTGCAGCGATATGCACGTACTTCAACCCGGAAATGAGTATAAGCATGGCGATAGCTACCGATCAGGGTTCCGATAGAAATTGTTGTATTTAATTCTTCTCGGATCTCACGCTGCAAAGCGGTCGAATCGTCTTCTCCATCTTCGACTTTTCCACCGGGGAATTCCCACAAGCCCGGAAGCATTCCACCTTTAGGCCGTTTCGCCAGTAAATAACATTCTGCTTCATCAGATATCGCAGCTGCCACTACCTGATATAGTGGGATTACTTTTTTCTTTTTGAGAACAGGGCACATGCTTTGGGTATTTTGTTTATAAGCATCACAGAAAAATGGTAGGGGACAATTTTGGCATTTTGGTTCAAGTGGTATGCAAATCAACGAGCCCAGATCCATAATAGCCTGGTTGAAATCCCCGGCATCTGCCTTTTCAAGCAAGTTCGTGGCGAATTGTTCTATTCTCTTTTTTGCCTGATTTGAAGATACCGGCTGATCCAAATCAAGCAATCGAGCAAAGACACGCTTTCCATTCGCGTCTAACGCTGCAACCGGAGTACCAAAGCAAATCGAAGCAATTGCGTTGGCTGTATATTCACCGATACCGGGCAACTTTTGAAGCATTGCTGGTGAATGTGGAAAAATCGCTTTATGGTTTTCTATCAGGATTTTTGCCGTGCGGTGCATATTTCGAGCACGGGCGTAATATCCCAGTCCCTCCCACAGGAGAAGCACTTCTTCTTCAGATGCATGTGCCAGATCAATGAGTGTAGGGAATTTTTGCAGCCATTTCTTGTAATAAGGAATCGCTGTTTCAACTCTGGTTTGCTGCAACATGATCTCGGAAACCCAAACTGGATATGCGTCTTTTCCCCCGCGCCAAGGCAGGTTTCGCTTATTTTCTTTATACCAGCTTAATAAAACAGTTGAAAGGGTTTGCATTCTTGTAAATAGGATCCGAAAATTAACCTAAAACTGAAACCCACCATTTGCGACGGTTAGTTTTTGTTTATAGTTGATCACAAACGCTTTTAATTTTCCGGTAAGAGCAAACCATTCTGCGCCATCCAGTATTCCGCGAATCTCTTCGATGGAAGTCATTACAGCGCCAATTAATATTTGCGGTCGATCTCCATAAACTGTCACCCAGGCATCGGTTAATTGAAAACCCAACTTTTGCATGCTGGGTAAGAATTCCCGAACTAGAAATTCAAAATATTTCTGTTCGTTTTTCGGAGTAACATCCCATGTGAGAATAATTTTTCCTGGTTCGGTTTCCATTATGGTTTCATTGAGTAATCTAAAATTATTACCTGGGTATCTTCTGGAAGATCGGTAATACTGCTTATTTTATAACTCTCCTGTGTTCCAATCTCAGAGAGACCCATCTCTTTCAAAAATTTTGAAATGGGGTCAAGTTTTTCTTTCGAATGGGTTGTTGCATAATGCATGGGAATAACAATATTTGGTTCAAGCAAACTGATCACTTCGGAAGCTTTACTTGCATTGAGACTGTTCCCATCCCCCACCGGTACCAGGGCAATATGTACCGGTCCCAACGATTCCACTTCTGCTTGTGTAGGAACCTGGACCATATTTCCTAAATGGGCAATGGTGATGCCACCATAATCAATTGTATAGAGTGTATTATCTACACTTGTTCCATTATTCCCATTTTCATCACCGGTCTTCTTTATCTTGCGAGTTGTACTGAGGCCGGTGATAAAAACACTCCCGATTTCATATTCTCCCGGTCCTGTAATGAGGTATGGATTCCCTTTCACGCATTTGGTGCAATTATGCCCCGGGGAATCATGGCTGACCGTTGTAATTTCAGCTTTTAATCGAAGCGGGTTATATCCTACTACTTCATTATCATATGGATCACATACAACAGTAGCTTTACCCCGTTCAGTAATGCGAAAGCAAGAATGTCCATACCAAACAATTTCCATAACACCTCCAAGGTCTTTTTTGATTATACTTTAGATATATCGCGTTCTTTAAAAGTAATGGAAATTTTAAAATTTTTGAGGTACTCATGCAAAAAAGAACCCATACCAAGCGAATATTTCAAATTCATGAACCGCTTATGCCTGTTGTCGAAGAATGGGCAAAACAATTTGGATTCATAATTGAGGTCGAGGAGAATAAAATTCTCTGTGAAAAGGGAATAGGGATGATGACATCCCCTGTTCAGGTTATTCTGGAGGAAATCGACGGAAATGTAAAATTTGAAGCATTTCTTAAAGTGGATGCCATTACGATGTTTGCATCACTGTTCATGGCACCTGATGAAATGCACCTTGAATCAGGTGATGGACAGCTTTCCATGGAAAGAAAATTCGGACGTGATAAGGTAAATAAATTGCTTGAAAAACTTGGGCAACCACTGATCGAATAAAGAAAATTTAATTATCCATTGCGATGTAAGGCAATGATTGTCAAATCATCGGTCGGTGGGAAACCCTTTTGGAAGATGAGGATGTTTTTATCCAACGCATCCAGGAGATCATTCATATTCATAATAGTGCTTTCAAATAAGAATTTTTCGAAGCGGTTCATCCCGTACAATTTACCATCTGGTGATTGCGCTTCTGTAACCCCGTCAGTGTAAAGAATGAGTGTTTCCTTGTTGGCAATTTTCAATGTTCTATTTTCAATTTTAAGATCCTCAGAAACACCCAAAGGCATTCCACCCTTTTCAAGGAGTACAACTTGATCTGATCCCTTATTGATCAAGATAGGTTGGTTATGCCCCGCATTTGTATATTCAAAAACACCCGTCTTTTGATCAAGAATCCCATAAAATGTAGTGATAAAAAGACCCTGTGGGGAGCTCTCTACAAGTAGCCGATTCACTTTTAGAAGAGCTTGCGCTGGGTTGAGCTCCTCTTTCGCTGTTGCGTGGATCAACGTTCGTGTAACCGTCATATAAAGCGCCGCCGGGATCCCTTTATCTGAAACATCTGCAATAACAAAGCCCAGCCTCCCATCAGGCAGTTTAATGAAATCATAGAAGTCACCACCCACCTGTCGGGCAGGTCTCCAGCGTACGCCAATTTCCCAACCCTCAGGTTGAGGAATGATCTCTGGCAAGAAGGCTTTTTGAATATCACGTGCCAGTTGGAACTCTTTCTGAAGTCGTTCCCGACCGACCATTTCTTCTTTCAGGTGTTCATTCTGAAAAGCGAGTGTCAACTGCTGCGCCACACCATTGAGAATATCCACTCGTTTTTCTCGATATTCAAATTGATCGCGTGAATCGGTCACCAGCATCACACCATAGAATTCTTCGCGGTCCCTCAAGGGATAGAGAAATTGAACATCTTTTTCAATTTCAAGAACCTCTTCTCGATCCTCCAACATCTTGAATTCCTTCTGCAAAAACCAGGAATTTGGATTTAAATTCTCAACGGTAAGGTAAACAGGAATTTTCTCGTTAATTAATTTCTTTAAAGGTTCATAATCTTGAGGTGCGACATATTCACTAAAATTTTCCAGTTCCTTTTGCCATTTGCCATTAAATGAATTGGAGATTCTAAAAATATTCCTGTTTTTATCCCAGATCAAGAACATCACACAATCGACTCCAACCAAGAAGGGCAAAATATTAACAATATTTTCCAGGGTTTCATTGATCCCTGCTGAACTAACCACCGCTTCAGCTACCTGCAATAAAACCGCAGTTACGTAAGCTTCGGTTTGTTCAGTACGTTTTAAATTGAGATTTTCCAGTGCAACTGCCGATTGTCGAGCAACAGCAGAAAGCACTTCGCGCTGTTTTGCTCCTGACCCACCCAAAAAATCATAATCGGCTGCTCCTTCATCCATTTCGACAAAAATAGCGCCCAATACTTTATCCTGAGTCTTGACTGGAATGGCAAGCCATTCTCCATCTTCTCCACCCACAATAGAAACTGATTGGTACTCAGCAGGTTGTTCACCCAGCATTCGTGAAAAAGTTAGAATTCCATCGAATGTATCCGGGTAAGCTCGGTATGCTTTTTCTTCCTTGTCATCAATTCCGATGCTCGCGACTGGAGTGAATTGCCCACTATGGTCTCTTTGAAACATCAAGGTTTTCTTGACGCCCACCACAAATTGAATGAGCCTGGCAATCGTTGAGAAAAGTTCTTCGCTTGTCTCAACATGTTCGGTTGCTTCACTGACCAGCAGCAATGTAGTAGCCATTAATGCTTGTTCCTGTGATGCAGAGAACAAACCAAGATTTTGAATTGCAACAGACGTATATCCGGCAAACGCTTTTAGAATTGCGCGCGCCTCTTCGCCATAGCGATTTGGATTTTCATAGACAATTTCGATAGCACCCAATTTTTGATTTGCATTGATGATGGGAGCTATAATAACGGAATAATTTCTCTTTAATCGTAAAAATTTTCCCAACGGCTCTGTTTCGGTGTAACCATATCTAATAAGCGGTTCACCCTGCTCAATAGCATATTTAACGAACTCCAGGTCTTCATCCAGTATTGAAGAACTCAGTTCATCTTTATCAACCCCAATTGAATCCACCACACTCAATTCAGTGGAATTGGAGAGATGCCAGATCACGCCGGCGGTGCAGGGAAGATTCTGACTGGCAATTTTTAGAACCGATTTGTAGATTTCTTCCAACGAATAATCACGTGAGAAAATATTGGCGATTTCGTGAAAACTTTCTGCGACTTTACGTCGCCAGCGTTCAGAGCGATAAATGAAGGCGTTCTGCAGTGCGATTGCAATGCCATCTGAAAGTGTGCGAAATAGATCCATATCTTTTTCGGAAAAGTCATCTCGAAATGGGTTTTGAATATCAAGTACTCCCAATACATTGCCTGAGTAGATAATTGGGATTGCTAGTTCGGAGCGTGGATCATGTGGAGGGAGATCGGTGGGTAGATAGAGATCATCATCCAAAACATCTGCTGAAAGATAGGGCTTCTTCTTGCGCGCTACAAACGCCACAATTCCCTTTTCGCTTTCCAGATCAAACCACAATCCGCTGGCCTTTAATGCTTCGATATTTTTACCAGTCCCCGTTCTGAAGACAACACGGTTCATTACCCTGTCTATGGTAAAGATATGGACGTAAGGGAAATTAAATTTTTGGCTGATGATAGTGACGATCTCATCCAAAAGCTTATCAAGATCAAGAATTGAAGAAAGAGCACGGGTAATCTCTGAAACAACCTGCACCCTGTCGCTCTGCGTTTGCACATTTTGCAGCAAGCGGGCATTTTGCACTGCGCCGGCAATTGCATCAGCCAGAACCTGAAGTACAAGGAGATCATTTTGATGAAAGCCATTAGTAAAATTGCTCTGTACATCTAGCACACCAATGACCTGTTTCTCGGCGATTAGTGGAAAACATACTTCCGCTCTGGTATCGGGCAATCCACTCACAGCATGAAATGACTTGTCTGATCGTACATCGCTGCTGAGCACTTCTTTCTTTTTTGCAGCACAACTTCCGATCAAACCTTTTCCTATTGGAATACCATTAACAAAGATATCTTTAAAATCGCGATCGCGGGAAATATCTTTACCAGAACTGGCTTGATAAATTAGCTTCTCTTTTTTTTCGTCCAACATGTAAATAGCGACAAAATAATAATGAAAGGTTTCAGCCACCAGATCGGTAACATATCTGAATATTTTGAGATTGTCATGCTGTTGAATGATTTTTGCCGAAACTGAACGCACAAGGTCAAGTTGTTTATTTCTCCATTCCTTAATGCGCATTTGGTGTGTGTGAAATAAACCAATTGAAACTTGTTGTGCGAAAGCTGTAAGTTTCTTTTTTTTACCGGCGATTTTAGCTACGGATAGACCGGAAATTTCAATAACTCCAATTTTGCGTTCATGAAAGGATAAAGGTAGAGCGATAGAAAGAGTTTCGTCGTTCTGTTTTTTCACAATCTCATGACTGGCAAGTGCTTTTTTCATTAATAAGGAACACAAATCCGTCTTGAAAATGGTTGAACCAGTTTCATCAGGAAGGGGGAGGAAAGAATTATCCAGCCAGATGAGGACCTTTGCTTGTAGCCTGGTGGAAAGGTACCGCTTTATCAGTAATACTTGGTCTTGAAGATTCGATTCATCCAGCAGTTTCCCGCCAAAGTCCAGGATATCTTGCCACTCCCAAGATTCCTCAGGTACGGGAGGAGTTGTCAACAACATTTCTCCTTGATTTTTTCCATAGTGAGGATGTTTCCACCATCACCGTTGAATGTAAAATTAACGTTATCCATCAGCTTTTGCATAAAATACAAACCCAGCCCACGGGGTTTTCGCGAACATGGATCGGATGAAACATCCGGCGGAGCGATCAGGTCAGGGTCGAAAGCTTTTCCATGATCGTGAAGAACAATGCGAATTCCATTATCAATAATTTCAAAAGAGCACTCAATGACACCAATGTCTTCCCCACCATAAGCGTGGTCAATGATGTTTGCGGCCGCTTCATCAACAGCCATCTGCACATCATAAACCGCATCCTCGTCCAGCCCTGCTGCACGAGCTGCCCGGGCAAAAAAGTCCCGAATCTTTTCCAGATTTCTGAAATTCGCCGGAAATACTTCTAACTGCATACCAAATGTCTAGAAGCTCCCGACGGCTTCAGCAGCGGAATCGAACACTTTGTAGTAAGGAATGAATCCAGCCAAATCAAGCGCCTCGTAAATTCTCTTGGGAACTCCTGCCAGGTACACTTCTCCGCGGTTGAAGCGTTTGCATTTCTTCTGTGCAGTGACCATAACCCATAAGCCAGCGCTGGAAATGAACTCCACATTGCTCATATCAAAAACAATATGGAACTCCCCTCCTTCAGTGGTCTCATTGAAAACATCCGCTAATTGGGGTGCGGTTGAACTATCGATTCGTCCATTCACTTCCAACAAAATACATCGTTTCAGGGGAGTAGTTTTTATTTCCATCCGTTCCTCCAGCATTTATAACAAAGTGATTATTTAAAAATTATATCATTCCTAATATGAGTTATATTGTATAGGAACGCGTAAGGGTAAACAAGATGAAAAAGACAATCAACATCATACTTTTAATCTGTTTTTTCATATTCCTCGCCAGTGCAGTTGTGAATTTAAAAGGCAGCCAAAATGCCCATATGCTTTCGCTGTTATCCGCAGATGAAAGCATCCAGTATCCATACTTGACCCACATGCTCAATGGAGACAGCAGTTTTTTGGAAACACTAAAAAACTTTGTCGCTTACCAGCATTATTTTTATGGATATCCTTTTTACCTGTTTTCTGCGGTTTCCATTTTACCTGTACGATTGATCACCGGTGCAGCTTTTGCCGAGCAGGTGCAGGTTAACCTGTTCCTGCTCCGTCAGATCGTCAGTGTACTTCCGATGCTGCTGACGGTTGTGCTGCTGATATACCTGCAAACCAGTTTCCAAGATACTTTGAAGAGTGTTTTTCTATTATTAATTTTGGTGACCATTCCGGCAGTGACACGTAATAACCTGTGGTTCTGGCACCCAGATGCATTAGCTTTGCTTGGAATTGTGGCGGCAATTTATTTCCTAAACAAAGACCAATTTCATTTTGGAAAATCCTTCATCCATGCAGCTATCGCCTGTGGTTTTTCTGCTGGTACAAAAGTGATTGGCGCTTTCTTCTTTCTTGCAGTGCTGGTTTATCTCGGACTAGCAATAAAACAGAAAGTTCTGCCTTTTCGTGAAATCATTAAAAAGGCGGGCGTTTTTCTGCTTGTTTTTCTACTTGTGTTTTTAATCACCAACCCGCTGCTCCTCATCCCGCAAACACGCGCACAAATCCTTAAAATTCAAGCACAACAAAATTATTTCGTGCGTGAGGGATGGACGGACGAGGATATTTATCAAACTGGTCTTTCAGCATGGCTGCCCTATTTCGAAGAATGGTATGCCAACGCGTTCATCCTGCTATTCTTACTCGCTTCAGTTCTGTATGGAATTCTACATGGAAAACAGCGCTTGATGAATACACTGCTGCTGGCATGGCTGCTGCCCTATTTCATTTATTTGATCTTTTTTGTGGCAGTAAAGCCCTTTCATTATCCACTGCCGGTTATGATCCCGCTATTCTCCGCAGCATTGAATTTTTTTTCCGATACTCCCAAAACTAAGAGCCGTACAATCTATCTACCTATTCGCATCGCAGCAATTGGATTATTGGTTTTTTTGTTCATCACAAACAGTCTTTCTTCATGGAAAGTATACCAAGAATATTATGAAAAAGAAAAATTATTGTTGGCATGTAATTCAGAACCGGAAAATTTATTAGATGGCAGTACCATCACTGCATCAGCGGGTAGCTGGTATCGGATAGAAGAGTTTGATCTCAGGGGCGATCAAAAAAGCCATTCTTTTTCTGTTGTGCAAGGACCGATTCAGGTCAGCGCAACGAAAGAAAGTGGAAGCCAAATATGGGCATGCCGCGATGAGGAACATGCTTACTTTTCAGCCTCACGTCTGGCTGAATATTTCAAGAAAAGCCACCCGGCTTATACGATTATCGGTCCTTATGGTCAGGAAATTGAATAATTTTCCTCATCTCTGGAGTAATTTCCATTTAACTCTCCAAAGTTTTCAGCTTGTGGTAAAATCCAGTCCTTGCCTGGTGTTTTGGGTTTTGGTATAATTCGAAGGCTGTACCTTAATAACAACTAATATTTTCGATTGCCGACGTAGCTCAAACGGCAGAGCAACCGCCTTGTAAGTGGTAGGTTACGGGTTCGATTCCCGTCGTCGGCTCAGTTGACCGCTCACAAGTGAGTCAGATCCAACAAAAGAACTGCTCACTTGTGTTCAGGCAACGCAATCGAATATGGGCGGTTACCCAAGTGGCCAAAGGGGACTGACTGTAAATCAGTTGGCAGACGCCTTCGGAGGTTCGAATCCTTCACCGCCCACAGGTCTTAAGACCAAAAGCCGTCTTTCGGCAAAGCACGGCAAGCCCTCATAGCTCAGTTGGTAGAGCACGTTCTTGGTAAGAACGGGGTCATGGGTTCAAATCCCATTGAGGGCTCAGACTGCCGGGGAAGTAAAAAAAGTAATTATTATTTGATAGGAGAAGAAAATGGCAAAAGAGGTATATGATCGAACGAAGCCCCATTTCAACGTAGGGACGATGGGACACATTGACCATGGGAAGACAACCCTGACGGCTGCGATCACCAAGTACTGCAGCTTACTGGGATTTGCCGACTTCA